>JAIWAP010000022.1:0-17965 GCA_048634345.1 Methanobacteriota archaeon
CATCATTCGGATCGATGACCACAGTCACGGTATGATTGCCCGGACTCTGCGGTCTGTACGTGAGATTCACACTCTTCTGCCCATAACAGGTAATATTTGTGACATTCGCAACCACAGAACCGTTCTCTACAAGCGAGACATTGAACTCTTCTGCTGTTCCGTTGATGGTCACAGTGATATTGTTCTTTGCACGCACGAATGCAACTCCTGGTGTCAGGCTAACAGGCGCCAGATCGGTGAAGACGACCTCTGCATCGACTGTGGATATATTGTCTGTCTCACACTCCTCCCGGACCTCGCCATCCGAATCTGTGATGAACGTTATGCTGCGGACTCCAGTGGTATTCGGTCTCCACTCAAACGAGAGATTTGCGGCATCCTTTATACCATCGATCCGCCTTCTGCCAGCCTCTCTGCCATCGGTCAGGAACGTCACATTGAAATGCTCATCAGTGGTTCCGCAGACGGTTATGTTGATGATGTTTCTCGCATCAACGACTATCCGGTCAGGAAGTGTCACGTTCGAGATCGCAAGGTCCGGAAGGCTTACAAACACCCTTCCAGTCATGTTATTATTCTCTTCATATACCTCCCTGACCCGGTTGCTCGAATCGACAAAGATGCTCAGATTGACGAATCCATCACTAACTGGCGTCCACTCAAGCGAGAACGGTATCACGGAATCACGCCATATCGACCGCACCTGCGTGGCGGATGTGAGTACGCCGTCCTCAAGGATGGATACATCGATGATACCGCCATCGCACCTGAGCCTCCCATGCACGGTAGAGCTTGTGTTCACATACACGATTTCAGGAAGGTCGAGATAGCCCAACTGGGTTATCTCTGGCAGTGGGTATGTATCGACATCTCTTATTCGCGGAGGATGTGGGCATGCCGCGAGTGCCGGGACCACCTTTGCCGTGGTATCTCTCGGGAAGAGCGATCTGTCCGGGGTGTAGTTGAATGATCCATCCGACTGCTGCAGGTTCAGCAAATATTCAATCGGAGTTGCGCTGTTGTTAACGCTTGTGTTCCACCATACGAGAGGATTCTCGCCCATGGCCAGAATCGCCTGCACAGCAGAGGCGGTTGTAACCGCATCAGAAAAACTGCCATCGGCATCGAGATTCCTGCGGAGGAATGCCGAAGCATTCGTGATAACACTGGATTTAGGCGGCTCTCCTGCTGCCACGAGTGCCTGAATGGCAAGCGAGGTTGTCTTCACATCGCTTGTGGCATCGATGGTAACGTTTCCGGCAACAGTAACATTTCCACCAGTCTCCTCAATGATCTTGCTCCAGCCACCATCTCTGTTCTGCCGGGATATGGTATACTCCACCGATCGATCGATGATCTCTGTTGAGTTCGGATCCCCGGCTGAGACCAGTGCAAGGATGCCGAGCGCATCGTCATTTATGGAAGCAGGATCACCAAACTGGACGCCATCGTGATACGATTTCACAGTCGTCAGATAGTTCACGCCACCGAAGTTCGTTGGATCGACGTCTCCGAGCGCACTTATTGCAAGGCAGGTGCGTGCGAGGTCCTCGAAGTAATCGAGCACGAACTCGTTTCCTGGAAGCGAAGGGTATGTCTCAAGATAATCCACAAGAGAGCGGTCATAAGGTCGCCATTCGTCCGGATCTTCGCCGGCAGCAGAGATCGCAAGCACCGCCCATGCGGAGGTGGAGAATGCCCCGATGCTGCCGCTGGCAGGAGTCTGTTCATCTCGCAGGAACTGTAGTGCATATACGATGCTGCCGCTATAATTATACGGCAGTTCATATATGTCTGCAAGGACAGATCGACCTGTCCGGAAGGATGTTATCGAGTCATCGATCGATGCATCCACGGATATCTCGTGGATTCCGGTTTCATCGGGATTATATACGTATTTCAAAGTTTTTTCTGCCGTTCTGGTCAGTTCGATACGACTCGACTCGATTACATCTCCATCGATGGAGAGATCGACAGTGATCTCTGTCATCCTCTGCGAGTTCTGGCTGAGAGCCACGATGATGGTGTTGTCCACTCCGGCATAGATTCGATGCGGCAGTGAGATCAGTCTGACCTCCAGATCATACTCCTCGTTGTATGGACTCCTGAGCGGATGATAATCCCTTGCGGTATCGCTGATGTTGTATGGGGTGTCCCAGATGCCATCCTCGTCGAGATCCTCGCCTATCCACCCGTCCCAGTAGTTACCGATGTAGTTCACAGGGGTTATGTTGTTGAAGGTATAGCTTAGCGGGCTGCTTGCGTTCCAGTGGTTGTTCTTCCCCGTATCTATTGCAAACGCGTTTTCCATGCTATCTCCGGCTTCTGTAAAGAAGAGACTGTTGGCATAAATCGTGTTGTTATCTCCCTCTAATTTAACTGTGTACTGGCAGTTGGAAATAACATTGTTGCAAATTGTGTTGTTGTCTGATACGATCGAGACGCCTGACGTTGCCATACGTACCGCCCAACTGGCAGGAGACAGACTGCCTGACATGAAGTTATCTGATACCATGCAGTCAATCGAGTTATCAATCTTCAGGAGGTACCGGTCCTCGCGGTAGGAACTATGTGTCATCACAAGATTCGTTAGTGAGATGTTATCAGAGTCGTATACGTGAATGCCTGACTGCGCATGAAATCCACTGAGTTTAATGTTGCTTGAGTTTAATATATGTGTCCCACTACATTTTGTCGCATCTTCGCCTGCTCCAATTATATTGAGGTGATGGTTATCTTTTATGGTAAATCCGCCGTAGCCACCTTCGCCAATACATATAACGCTGTACGCAGTGGCATTATCTACGGCATCCCGAATGGTCAGATAGTCATGTGGCACCCGGATGGTCACACCCTCTTTCACCGTCACATCTCTTGATACCCTGTTGTTATCTTCATTTAATTCAGCAATCAGATCATCGGAATCAACTTCAACCAGAACCGTGCAATTTCCGGTCTCATCCGGCACCCAATCGAATATGATGGTTGCATCTTCCATCGGATCGAGCGGTGGCAGTCCCTTTACATCGATCAGTTCACCGTCTACCGAGAGGGTGAGATCGAACCATCCTGATGTGGAGCATCCTTTGTTTGCTACAGTGGCTGCCACGGTGTTTGTGATATTCGAATGCGCCGCATGATCCCAGCAGTTTTCGATCTGCATATCCGCGATCCGGAGATCGGGAAGCATTGCAGGAGGTCTGGTATCCACCCCTGTCCAGCAGATCAAATCATCATCTGCCAGACAATAACACTGTGGTATTTCTATCCACTCGTCCCTGCTTTTGTTGTACAGGTGGACAACAGGATCGTCTATGCCATCGATCCGAGTCGCTGCAGTCTTATATGATTCAAACGGTATACCAAGTCGATCGCAGGCTACTTTCGTAGCATTCAATATTGCGCAGTCAGTTATATTGATCAGAGACAACCGCTGGATATGGACAGTTCCGTTTGTATCGTTGATCATTACAATAACGTCTTTTGATGTAAATGTAATATTATATTCTAAAACTGAAAATCCTTCACTCATCATATCCAGTTTGTACTGCGAGATGTTTACAGTCTCTGCATCCCTGTTTGTAGCATTGAACTGCAGTACATCCCCACAATGAACTTCTGATTTATCGAGCACAAGTTGATAGAAATTATATCCTGTATGGGTTTCTGCCTGCCACCCCATGCCGGTGTTGAGATTTGTTATATTCAGCGTAAGGTTGTTGCACGGCATGGCATTATCATAGACCGCCAGTCCCGAGATCAGGAACGGTGCTGGTTGTGCGCCTACAAGTGCGATGCTCAGATACATCATCGCAACGATCACTACGCCAATTATTCTTCTAATCCTGTATGCCTCCTGTCACGTCTAAAAAAATAAGAGGCAAGAGCAAATGTCAATTATTTGCTCTTGCCCATTTTTCTGATCGTGATCATGCCCAGCCCGAAGAGGGATAGCATGACCAATGCGAATCCATGCGGCGCGATTGCCGGAACTTCTGGTGGTGGTGACGGTGGCGTGCCGAACGCATAGACCCTGCCATCGATTCCGATGCTTACAACAATGCCATCCGAATTCGCGACGGATGGCGGCGATCCTGCATGTTCATACGACCAGACCGGGGTTCCTGTTGCGGCATCGTATACGCATATCCCATCGCAATATACTGGAGGATCAGGCCACACTCCGGTGCTTGTTCCAACCGTGCCGGTGAAGAGCTTACCGTCCGCTATCGCCGGTGACATCGTCCAGCTTCCGCAAGAGACATTCCACTGCTCGACACCCGCTGAATTGAAGCAGTACGTACGACCTGTACCTGACCCATAATTACTTCCTGAGACGTAGATGTAGTCGCCTGATATCGCTGGCGTTGAGTCGCTCTGTTGAATGGTTACGTTCCAGTCCTCACTTCCGTCCGTAAGGTCGACTGCGTGGAGTAAGCCGTCATTGTATGTCGTAACATAGACCCTGTTATTCACTGCATCGATTGCAGCAGAACCACAGATATCCTTGCTGAGTGTGGTGTTCCAGATTTCAGTCCCGTTAGACGCATGTACACAGTACAGTTTGGATGGGGTATCCCAGATAAACTCGCCGAAGACGACCTTGTTATCTGCCACCGCTGGTGTTGAAGCTGCCGCTCCCGCAACGGTGAAGTTCCATATCTCATTCAGATCACTATCGAACGCATAGTAGTGCGCCGGGTTTGGCCATGAACCATAGCCACTTCCTGCAAAGACCATTCCGTCAGCAACCGTTGGACCACCATTGCAGCTGTATCCACCGTCCGGAAATGCGATCCGCTGTATCTCATTCTTAGTTGTTGCGTCGATCTTGCTCAGATTGTATCCACCGCTCACATAGAGCATGCCATTGCTGTATGCTGGCGATGCCCATGAGTCATAAGCCTGTGAGTCGCCTGGGATTGATACATTCCAGAGTTCTCCACCATTGGTTCTGCTCAGTGCATAGACCTTATCGTCTGCATAGACATAGACATCATCTCCGACGATCATCGCCTGCGAGCTTATCACTGCTCCGATGTCAGCACTTACCCACAGTGTCTCGTTCGTATCAGGGGTATCTGACGAAGTGGTCCCTGTGTTTGCAATGTCGTAGTGGAACTGTTCCCAATCCAATGCCATTGCAGGTGCAGCACTCGCCAGACATACAGCCATAACGAGCAATGCACCGATTATCCTTACGTTATTTCTTTTCACGTTTCTTTACCTCATTTTATGCGGGTATTCGTTGTTCTTCCGGGTATTTTTCTGTCATTGCGCACCCTTTCAGCGCTCTTTCGAGTTCTGTTTCGCGTGGGTTTTTCGGTCTACCTCCTTTTGTTCTGGTTTTGATGCACTTACCACAGTACCATGCTGCAAAGTAGCAGGCAGATTCCCGTGCATCTCGAATCGTTTAAACCGTGGTTTGATTTTGTTCGCATTTTATCTTTCAAGATTTTATTTTCGTAACACCAATTTGTGCAAATAGCTTTATACTTTCTATAAAATATAAAATAGCTAACGCCTTACGGCGATAGCATCCCTCAATATGTTATTCGTCTCATCCAATTCATTGATTACGTTTTTCGAATCCAGCCGGACCGTCACAGCGTAACCTCTCGGAACCGGGAGATATACGAATTTTGCTGCCTTTGCAGCCACTGATACGGTCGTGGTTGCATACGGTTCTCCATCTATGAGAACTGTCACATCGAAGTTATCTGCATCGCCTGTTCCGTTGTTCCTGACTCTTATCTTTACAATCACTAAATCAGTGCTGGACGACTCTATTGGGTTTATTGTTGATTGTGATGCGGCAACAGCTTCTCCGCACCCGCCATATCCATGCACGAACGTCGCTGGATAGTCCATCACGGAATAAGGTCTGAACGCATTCCCTGACTCGGGGATGATCATGCTTGAGTAGTCCCAGTGCACGACTTCGCCATCTCGCAGTTTATAGCAATCGATATCTTCATTTGGCGCAGGTATGCCGTTTATGTAGAGATACCAGTAGTAAGGAGGCGATTCATTTATCCCGTTTATGCCATAAACGCTGCCCCCATTCATTGTGACGTCTGCAACGCTCTTGAGCACCTGAAGAGGTGTGGACTCATTATGCACCGATTCCAGGATGTTAAACATGGATGTGCCGTTATATGGAGAAGCGTCCCCGTAATGATGGGTAGTCCTTATTCTGACCGATACCATATCTCCCAATGCATAGATTCTACCGTAATCCGTTCCAAAGTAGACCATGCCATCAGAGATCGCCATTCCCTGCAGGATATACTGGTTGTCAGGATAAGGTGGATTCCACACCCATTTCGTCTCATAAGTGCTGCCCATATCTTCAAGGCAGTAGGCACTGCCGTTGTTTACATTGGTTGTGTAGTAGATGAACTTTCGTCCGCCCACAACCGACAATACCGGAGATGCCTGTACCCTGCCGGCATTGATATCCCAGTTCTCCCAGATCGTAACGCCATCGGTCGCATTCAGGCATCGCATCCTGCCGGGTCCATTCGCCAGCCCCATCTTCGCTCCACCACCGACATAGATTCTGTCATCGTAGTAGACCGGGGTGGATGTGGTGTACCATATATCATTATTCCACGCACATGTATCGCCCAGATCGCCGGTTGTGGCGTTGAAAGCGACTGCATACACATGCCCGGTTCCGTAGCCGCTGTGCGCAGTATCCCCCTTCCCGGCTGTGAAGTAGATGTGACCTGTGCTTTCGTTCCATACAATCGATGATCGAATCTCTTCGACCGGATTGCTGCAGCCGCACACCTCTGCGATATTTATGTAGTCCACGAACGTTCCGTTGTCATTGTACAGGCACGTCACATTCGCGGCAGTATCCCCGAATAGGATGTAATCGCCGACGATTGCGGCACCCGCCCAGCGGTATCCACAACTGACGCGGTTTGGTGTGTAGTTCCATAGAATATCAGAGACGTTGCCTGCGTTGAGGCAGTAGTATGTACCGCTGCCGTTTGTGGTGGTGGCACTGCCATTCCAGTCACCGAGATATATCCTGCTGTCCGCATACGTCACAGGTGTGTACAACTGGTATCCACCGGTCGTCTTCAGCGTAACTTCCTCGCGTTTACTGCCGTTGTTTGCATATAGTGCAGTAACTCTACAGTAACCCTGATTCAGATCACCTGCACTTGTTGCGACATACAGTATGCCGTCGTTGTATGCTGGCGTGGACAGCTCAAACGTTCCAGGCATCGTACACGATCTGTTCCAGTTCAACTGCCCGGTGGTTGCATTGAAAGCCCATACATTGCCCACATAATCGAGGGCAAATGCCTGCCCATCACCGACAATCGGCACTACATCGATGCCGCCCATCCCTGTGCCGGTAGTCTGCTTGTACCATACCAATGTCGGATCATATATAGGCGCGTAATCGGTCGTCCATCCGATGCTGATCTCATCCTTCTGAAACTGATGCCAATCGCTTGCAGATGTCGCCAGCATCACAAGCAACAGCGCCACCAGTACCATAATGCATCTTGTTTTGTTCATGTATTCCCTCCAATTTGTGTGTTTTAATGTCTGTACGTTTGTTTTATCTGGAAAAGTCTCAAATTAACTGCAACTACTCACACCGCCTCCATTTGTCTGGAATGAACATTTTGGTGAAACACGTCTTATGGCAAGCGCGGTACCATCGATAAATCCGGATGTGATATGAGGGATTGAACTCCCGATAGTGCAGGTGTGCTTCACCTGATCGTTCATCCCACAGAGCGCATACAATCTTGCCATAAGTGGAATGTGCCTGTACTGCTTTGCGCGTGGTTTCTCTCCACATGTATTGATTGTGGTTGGGGTGAGACGTATCATGTTTTTCACATTTTCTGTCTTAATGCAGACAAACTTGATATACTGCAAGAATTACCTAATCTTATATAAACGTTCTGTGGATGGTCAGTTGTCATGCTTCATGGTGTTGATGGTTGTTCTATACGATCTTGTGAAAGAGTGTCCCCTACCCCGGTGCTGCATATTTACGCTCACATGCACGAATCAACACGTCTCGAACAAACGCCGCGAATTTATGCCAATGATAGTTTGTGGAATTCGTTCAGGTTTATGTAGCCGTTGATTCCCGAGCATCACCTGAACTGGCGGTGCCCGCTCGTGAAGATCGGAAGCGGGAGCGCATCTGACATCCATCTGGTCGCAGGGATCCCGCGTTCAGCAGTCTACGGGGCGCTGAAGAGACTCTGGGGGGATAATCGAGGTTAAGTCTGCAAAACCGATGCGCTACAGGGCAAGTCCTCCAGAGAATGCGCTCTGGAAAACTCGGGAACGATTTCATAGCCAGAAGCGAAGACGCTCTCGCATCACTCGACGAGATATATCAGCCGGGGCGATTGATGCCCGGGAGGAAGTGATTATGTCAATCTGCGGGGCATTGGAAGAAATCAGTGCAACCTGGGACTAATAAACCGCCCCACATCACCTGCGCTCGTGAATCCTGCAGACCCCCACCATCTCGTATGCGACCCTGATCAATCGTAGCCACGTATTCAGCACAGCACGCAGCGCGGCAACCCCGTCAGCCGCTACGCTGAGATATAGTATCCCATTCTCCAGCGATAGTGTCACCCGACTTTTCGGAAACGCTGCTGCAGCCTCAGGCAGCAACGCCCGATAGATTGCGGGCGCATCGCTGCCAAAATCGAATCTGAATTCTGCCGTGTCCATCACTTTGATCACTCAAGTGATCGTGATCACTCGGCGCGAACCCGTTTGATCTGGACCGGGCGCTCCTTGATCAGGATCCGGTGTCCGCAGTACGGGCACCGGACGCCCCGGTATTCATAATCAATCTCGACTGGTTCCTTGCAACGGACACATCGGTATCCCATTCACGCCTCCGCCAGCATCGTGTCGCGCTCTCTCTGCTCGATCGCGCGCTTAACAGACCTTGCAACGGTCGTCCCGACCGATGTGTGCGGAATGTATGTGCCGCCTGCAAAGGTGTGCCCGCATTTGGCGCATCTCCAGATGCCAGTGCCAACGCGGCGCACCGAAGGAAAACCGCATTGGGTGCATTTGTGCTTGTGGTGCGTCTTTTCTTCGATGTTGGCGACTTTCTTCCTGATGTTGCGCCCGTACCGCACACCGAACCTACCGGCTGACCTTGTTTTCCATCCTTTTGTGTGTTTGACCATTTATGCCTCCAGAACTTCTCTTTCCTCTGTATTAACCGTATCTATAGCATCTGCCATATTACACATCCAGGAATTTCTCCCGTATCTCATCTGCTGCTGCCTTTGCCATGTCAACAGCTTGCAGGACCTGCTCGATTGTGAGCGACTCTGACCCGCTCTTTTGCATGCCAGAGATGCTGCCGTCGCTGTTTGTAATGACAATTAGGGATGTGCTTGCGATCGCGCCCTCCGTGAGCGATGGATCGAGCAGTAGTGCGCCGCCAAACTCAACAACGGTGACCGCGACCGGAATATCCCTGACTGGGAGTGGGATGTCGTCGCCCATACCATACTGGGACATTGGTATCTTTGCGGTGAGCAGCGCTGCGATGCCGCCCATCGAGGCTGCATCAAGGATGTTGCCCGCGTTGTTCAGCACATGGATGTCTACGAACAGGATCCAGACCTTTTCGCCCGCGGTTATGCAGAGTTTTTCGAGATCGAGCGATTTCGACTCCCGGATGCCGCGATCAACGACCCTTGCAATCTCGATTGCTTTCTCTCTCGGGGGACCTGCCTCAAAGTCGGGGGATGCCAGTGGAATTAACTCTGCGTTGGTGATGAGCACGCCCTTGTCAGGCGTGTCAGGGAAAGGCTCGCCCGGCTGGATCTTCACACCAACCAGCAGTTCGGTATCCCCGATCCTCACGCGGGCTGAACCATCCGCAGTAGCGATGACACCCGTCTCGATGTCAATCTCTCGAAACTCATCAAATGCACGACCATCCTCACGCTCACCCTTCAGTATCAGGTTGAAGAGATGGTCGCGCTGAATCTCCATCATCACATCATCACTCATCGTCATCACCTTCCGGTGCGCCGCCATCGTCCTCGATCTCTGTCATGGATTCCTTGCTGTACTTCTCGACCAATGCCTGACGCTGCAACTCATACATCCGGTCACACCCGGTTTTTGCCAGCCTAAGCGCCCTGTGGAACTCATCAATGGTCAGGTGCCCGTCCATCTGGAGGAGCGTAATCTGCCCGCCCGCAGTCATGGCGACCGGCACATCCGCCTCACCATAGTTGTCCTCTTCCTTCATCAGATCGAGCACGAGTTCGCCGTCCACCTTTCCAACGGCACACGCGCTGACAAGCCCGCGCATCGGGATGCCCGCATCAGCGAGTGCAAGCGAGGCGGCATTGATGCCCGCTGTTCTGGTGCCTGCGCCTGCCTGCAATACCTCTACAAATACGTCAATCGCTGTCTTCGGATAGAATTTGGTGAAGACCACAGGTTCGAATGCCTCACGACTCACCTTTGAGATCTCTATGCTCCGTCTGCTCGGTCCGGGTCTTATCCGCTCATCCACCGAGAATGAAGCCATATTATATCGAAACTGTACGACCGATCTGGTCATTTTCTGTCTGTGCCTCGGATGGAGTTCCCGGGGACCATAAACTGCTGCCAAAACCTTGTTGTTGCCCCATTCAAGGTAGCAGGAGCCGTCAGCCCTGCCAAGCGTGCCAATCTCGATCTTGATCGGTCGTAACTCATCAACGCTCCGCCCATCAAGTCTCTTACCGTCTACAATAAAATGCTCTGGTTTTTCACTCATCACCATTCCTCTTCGTTTCCATTTTCGTGCGTTTTTCCAAATCTTGCTTTCTTTTTCGCTTTCAGGAACGCCTGCACACGATCAGTCAATCCTGGCGTGTGCGCATTCGTTTCGATGTATCTGACCGTCTGAATCGCCAGATCGATACGATCCTCGCTGCCGTTGATCCATATCCGCCCGTTCTGCCCGACGAACATGTTGCATCCGATCTCACTCTTGAGTAGCCGGATCATCGAGCCACTGCGCCCGATCACCCGCGGCATCTTCGTCGGATTGATGGCAACGACGCGTCCTTCAGAGAGGAGCCTTAATTCCCGGTCCTTGTCTCGAAGCGTAAGTTCAACTTTCATGCCGGCGTCAACGTCCTTTACCATCGTCAGTATACAGTCGCCAACCTTCAGATAGCTGCCCATCTGTTCGATTTCGATCCGTCGCGGATACTGGGAGATATGCAGCAAACCATCATAAGGCGAGTTGATATCCACGATCCAGTTCGAATATGTAACCTCGGTGACGACCCCGATCACGCGATCGCTGGGCTGTGGGATGTACTTGCCGGCGAGCGGGATCACGCTGATGTAGCGTTCCCCCTTATTCATAAGCCCGTACAATGCAGCACGCACAGTCCCATCAGCGACGTAAGTGCCGCTGCCTGACACCTTTATGTCATTAGATAAAAGATCACCCGGAATAACAATTCTCTTTCCCATATTACTACCTTTATCTTTCCTTGCCGTTTCTATTTCAGAAGCTTGGTCTCGGCACCGCCCTTGGTTACGCGGTTTACAAGACCGTAAAAATCGAGTTGCATGCCTGCCGGAATCTTGATAACACCGATCCAGGATCCATCCGACTGCCATTCCTCCTTTTGCAGTTCACCAAAACCGGTGATCTCGCCGTACGATTTTGCAGCATAGTCGGCTGGAACATTGACAGCGATATCGACGGTATCAAACCTGATCGGGATGATCGGGCGGATCGCTTTCATCGTCGTGTTCACCAGTTCGTCAACGCTCTTCATCGGATCGATATGGATGCCTGCCTCTTCCATCGCCTTCTCTATCCTTGCGGGCGGATGCGGCGCCTTTGTCTGTGGATTAAACGCTCCCGATGCGATGGCACTTACCACCAGTCTCCGCTTATCATCAACGATCTGCTTGCGCTGCTCTTTTGTGAGATGGAGCTCTCCGTGCTTTACGATGTGCTCGGCGACTGCAAAGATGTCGGTTGTGTCAAAAGTCTTCTCCAACTCTTCACTGCTCTGATGCTCGCCACGACTCGCGTTTTCAAACACGTCCTCAACTGCAAGCATCTCGGATAGGTCAACATCTTCCCCTTTGCGAGCGCGTAATGCAAGTGCGGGATCAACCAGCACCTCAAAGTGCTTGCCACCCCGTTTCAGTCGTGCTGTGATCGCGTTATCAAGTGTGACCATGGCTATTCACCGGTGTCTTCCGTCTCCGGTTCCTGACCCTTAAATTCCTCGGCAATCTCCTTGACATACTGCGCGAGCACACTCTTTTCGATTTTTTTGAATGTGCGATCCTCAAGCATCACTGCTCCCGCTTCAATCGTATCGACCGTGAACGTTGCATCAGAAACCTGATGCAGCACCACCAACCCAAGACGGATTGCAGCCTCCATACTGATATCATCCGTATACTCTTTCTCAAAAATCTCCATCGCCTTTGCCCTGCCCGCGCCAATCGCAGTTGCCTTGTACTCAAGCAATGCACCACTCGGGTCAGTCTCAAACAGCCTTGCCCTGTGATCATCCACCCCTGCGATCAGAAGAGCTGTGCCATAAGGGCGCACACCGCCAAACTGCGTATATGTCTGTTTGTGGTCGCATATCTTCTTTGCAAGAGTCTCCACCCCGATCGGCTCGTCATAATACAGCCGATTGACCTGCGCCTCTACACGCGCACGGTCCACCAACGCACGTGCATCCGCAACCAGTCCCGATGTCGCTGCACCAACATGCTGATCGATCTGAAAAATCTTCTCGATGGATTCGGATTCGAGTAAATGGCTTGTAATCCGTTTGTCAACCAGCAATATAACGCCCTCGGCTGTTTTGACCCCTAACGCTGTTGTACCTCTCTTCACTGCCTCTCTGGCATATTCTACCTGAAAAAGCCTTCCATCCGGACTGAATACGGTTATTGCACGATCATACCCCATCTGGGGTGCCATTTGCATTACTGATCATCTCCTGTTATTCGCGTTTAACGTGTGATGGGTTTGTACGTAATGTACATAAAATGTTCTTTTGGCACCTGTGGAATGTCGGAGGGATAGATGCACGGCTCTCCGGTATCTCGTTTTCAGCATTTTTATTGGCGAAATAAAACAAATCGTTGCCTGCAAACAAGAACTCAGATATCTGCCAAACGACGGTTTCGGGGCTTTGGAAAGCCAGGTGTTGTGGTGGTGTGAAGTATATCTACTGGCGGGCACGGTCTGAAAACGCTTGCAATACGCAGGCAAACAACAATTTCGCATTTCCGGCAATTCCAGCAAACCCGCTTGCGCGTCCGGTCACGATATCGCTTCAGTTCGCGCGTCCTTGACATAAATCGCAGGTCTGCCCGGTTCTGCAAACTTCCGCCTGCCACGCGGATCCAGATCGTCTCCGGCAGCATCGGCATCCAGCACCTCGACTGCGCACCCGAGTTCCCGCTCAAAAAACTTACATGCCTCCGAAAACACGGCGCGTTCATCCGGTCCATCGAGACGGTTATCAACCTGCACATCGTCCCATGTCCGCACATCCTTGATCAATTGCTGCACAAACTTCGGAACATCCCGCGCATGTTTCTTGATTTCGGGATCCTGCATTAATTCCTTCATCAGAGCGCCCATATCAAGTTTTCCAGCCCGACTCGCCAGAAGAACCTGCTCAAGCACCGTATTCTTCCAGACCGGGGCGGTGAACAGTGTTATTCGCTCCGGTTTCATCGACGTCACCCTGATGATCTCCTCGATGTCATCAAGCGTGCTCTCGACCAGTTCTTCCGCTCGTTCGGCACGTCGGTCAATCAAATTTGGATCCGGAGCAGGATATTTTGAAAGCGAGATAAAACCAGCCTCTCCGATCCCTTTCCACAGTTCTTCGCAGATATGCGGCATGAACGGAGCCATCAACCGGATCCAGACATGCATAACATCTTTCAGTGATGAAACACCGCCTCTTCGCTGATACCACTTCAGATCGTGCATCAGCAGATAGAACGCGTTCTGGAGTGCGTGTCTCGTGCGGAGCACCTCAAGAGCATCTCTCGTTTCAGAAATCCGATGTTGAAGCCGGCTCATCATCCATTTATCTATGATCTTTGGCGGTTCATCAGCCTTCGGATCAGTGATAACGCGGTATACAAGATTGTAGAATTTTTCAACCTGTTTCTGATTGTTTTTCACACTTTCGGACCGCCAATCCGCATCCTGGGTGTGTTCGGCTGTGCCAAGGATGTATAACCTTGTGACGTCCGCCCCATACTCTGTAACAGCATGTTTCATCGTGAGCAGCGGTCCCTTCGACTTGCTCATCTTCTCTCCTTCGAGAGAGACAAAACCGTTGACAGCGATCGCACGGGGGAGTTTTTCCTTCGGAAAGATCGCTACATGGTGGAATATGAAGAACAGAAGGTGATTCGGGACCAGATCCTTCCCGGACGACCTGATATCGACCGGATACCAGTATTCTAAGTCAGCATGTATCTGTTTTGCAAGATCTTCATCGATTGGCAGGTTGCGGACATCTCCTTTCCCGAGCAGCACATAATCAAAGAACGCGGGTGTCAGTTGATCAACGTCTACCCGGTCAAGGTACTTTGAGATGATGTAATACGACATATAAATCGTTGAATCGGCGAGAGACTCGATCAGCCACTCGTTGTCCCATGGCAACCTTGTCCCGAGTCCTTTTCTGCGGGCGCACGCCTTGTCCTTGAGCCAATCGATCTTATTCTCAAATTCAACGCGCAGTTCGGCAGGAATGATCTGCATATCAGAGAGATGGGCGTATACCCGGTCTTTCCACTCCGGATTTGAGTAGTTGACGAACCACTGGTCCTTCACCATCTTAACGACACATGTTGTCCCGCATCTGCACACGACGGGCAGTTCGCTAAACTCGTAGAAGATGTCTGCAACGCCACGTTCGACCAGATCCCGGGTTAAAACATCTTTTATCTTTGAAACAGCGATTCCAGAGTACTTTCCGGTGTTTTCCTTGAGTACCCCGCTGTGAAACTCCTTTCGGTACACAAGCTTCGTAGCCTGTTCAGCGAGCGGGTCTGACTGGTCGCTCACGCCGAGTTCGTCCACCGCCTCGATGGCAGGAAACTCGCCCATATCCGGGACCCGGATCAGCGAGATCATCTCGAGGTCGGATACGTCACCTGAGATCCCGTACTCGCCAAGATCAACGCCTTTCAGGTCACGGAGCGCAAGATAATCATAAGGGGCGTGGGCTGGCACGCTCATCACGATCCCGCTCCCGTTTGCAGGATCCACGAAGTTCGCCGGAAGGATCAGCACGTCGTGATCGATCAGGGGGTTCTTGACCGTCTTTCCGACCAGATCAGTGCCCCTGATCTCTCCGATCTTCTCAACCACCTTGTCAGTGTGCGTCAGCTTCTGGTACGCCTCCTCGCTGACGATCCACTGCTCGCCGTTGACCGCGACCTTTGCATGTACGACGGCAGGATTGACCCAGAGATTCGTCACCCCGAAGACGGTTTCAGGACGCAGCGTGGCGCACGGGAGGATCCACTCGCCGGATTTATCCGATCCGTTTGACTCGTTTGATTCGTTTGATCCGTCCGACACGTCTGATGTGAGTTTGAACTTGAGAAGAGTGTAATCAAGGATGTTTGCACCCTCCCCATGGAGCAAATCATGATCCTCAACCGGATTTTCGTCATTCGGGCACCATCTCACGGGGTGTGAGCCTTTTACGATATGCCCCAGCTCATGCAGCTTATTGAACTGCCATTCAATGAATTTCTTATAGGCAGGGTCGGTCGTTGTGAATCTCCGCGTCCAGTCGATCGAATAGCCGATCGACCGCATGGCTGCCTCTGATTCCATGCCAAAGTACTCCACGAGCGATTCAGGAGAATCGAGCTTTGCGATCACGTCGCCGGGGATGCCGTGCAGTTCCGTATAGACCCGGAGAGTCTCGGGATCGCGTTTTGCGAGCAGTTCGGCAAGCCCGATGATCGGTGTACCTGTCGCATGGAAAGCCATCGGAAACAGTACGTTTAAACCAAGCATCCGTCTGTATCTTGCTATAACATCTCCTATGGTGAAGGTCCTGGTATGCCCCGCGTGCAAATTGCCATTTAAGTAGGGATATGGGATTGTTATAAAATATTTCTCTTTATCAGATATGTCTGGCTGAAATATGCGACTTTCGTCCCATTTTTTCTGCCATTCATTCTCGATGGTCTGTGGATTGTATCGTGGATTCATACCGATCAAGAAAACCTAAAACCCGATCGTACTTTAAGATTTCTTAAGAAACAGCGGCGGTCACATTACACAGGTGTTCGAATCGATGGCTGCACCGGACCGGACTGGAAGTCGGGCATCCGGGATGTGGGGGGGTGTGTCACTTTGCGGGGGAACCCTGGGCAAACCCAAATCCTTTTACGCTGCCCGCCCAATCATCTCCGCATGTCTGGCGTGAACATGCTCCGTATGCACGGACTATCGATCGACTGCGAGTACGACCGTGTGCTGAGACTGAAGGCAGAGGGTCCGTTATCTCCGGTGTGCAAGCCGTTTATCAAAAGGATGAATGATCGGCTGAGCAATGAAAAGCCGGCACGGGTCGATCATGAGCAGGTCATTGCATCCACATGGCTGCCGCCGATCCCGGGAGAGGTCTTCAAACGACTGATCAGGGCGGAGGTGGGCATCGCTCTTGGGAAGTACGTTCCTGAAACGGTTTCTTTCGAGATCACACGGAAATGCGGATGCGATTGCGAGCACTGCGCGATGAGCGATGGTGAATACGAACTCACTCTTGATGAAATCAAGGCAACGATTGATCAGGCGCTGGATATGGGCGCGTTTGTCATCACGTTCACAGAGGGTGACCCGCTGCTCTATACCAATCTCTTCGAGTTGATCGAGTACATCGATCACGATCGTGCGATCATCAACCTGTTCACGCCCGGTCTTGAGATGACGCCGGAAATCGCAACGAGGCTGAAGGAATGTGGGCTTCACAACCTCCTGATCAGCATATACAGCACCGAACCCCCAAAACACGATGCGGTCAGGCGGGTCGATGGCGCGTTTGACAGTGCGATCAATGCGATCAGGTGCGGGCTTTCTGCGGGGCTGCTTGTGACCATGTCAACGCATGTGTCGCACGACCGGATGCACGAACTTCCGGGGCTATACGATCTTGCCTGCGATCTTGGGGTGCATGAGTTCTCGGTCTGGGAATCGATGGACGGCAGCCTCACCGATGACGACCGCAGCCAGATACTTGAGATGTATCATCACATCAATAAAACCCATGGCGGACCCAGGATGTTTGCGAACACGTATTTCGAGGGCGAGATGCTCGGATGTCTTGCAGGGCAGCGGTGGCTGCACATCTGCGTGGACGGCTCGATAAGACCGTGCCCGTACCTGCCGCAGACTGCCGGAAACGTGCGCGACACGAAGCTTGCGGATATCTGGAAGTCGATCAGGGACGATAAGAGGTTTTCCGGGAAGAAAAATTGGTGTATTGCACAGAATCCTGATCGCGCAGGTCCTGCCAATGATTAACGATTTTTTCACAAAAAATCGAGTAAAAACTGCCCTCCGGGTGGGGTCAGCAGTTTTTGATCAAACTTTTGTGAAAAGTTTGCGAGAACTTACTACTATTATGCGTTGTGTGTTCGCAACGCATCAGAAAACCCAGCAGGGATTGAAACCTTTATCTATCATAATTCCATCAGTATCGAGTTCAATGTCGCAACGCATCAGAAAACCCAGCAGGGATTGAAACCTTTCCATCCACGATGATGTCCACGGATCCGGAAACGCGGGACCTGGGTGCTGGGATGAGTGTTGTCTCAAACTCGTCGGCGCCCACCCGCATTTTCACGCTAAAAATCGGTTCTCAGAACTGCGGCTACCCCCACTGTTTCCAGAACCTTC
>JAIWAP010000023.1:0-17500 GCA_048634345.1 Methanobacteriota archaeon
TATAACATTTACTTCATTCTATCTGACTTATGTGGAAATAGAGGCCAGGTTGGTCCAAATAAATATGGTAATGACCCATTGAAGAATAATTGAAAAAATATTACATGGCATAGCACATTAACATTTAGATAGCGATTCCTTTACGAAACAAATAAAAAAGACTCCTGGTTTACGTATCTGCGTATATCATAATAAGTTGTAGCCAGATGTCGCATTTATACCATAAATAAGACGTGTATTATTAATAAATTGATAGAAAATGAATAAATTTGATAAAGTTGTACGTAATTGATAATCAAGATAAATTTTTGATGTTAGTCCGAATTTTACGTAAACCATGAAAACCATTATTTGCACAATAGCTATCATTACTTGTATTTCTATTAAAGTAGATGCACAAACATTTGATTATGCTGATATCAAAAAAAATGGAGTATATGTTGAGGTCGTCTATCCACTCAACTATAGTTACTGGCAAGGTTATGTGTCTATAAATTATGAACGTGTTTTTGGTAAGAAAAAAAGAGCATTACTAAGATTAGGTATATATCCAAATTTTGAAACAGATGAAATATTTATAGCGTTACCAATTACAATATCGAGTATTACCTCTTCACATGAAGTACATTATTTGGAATTCGGACTAGGTATAGCACCAACTCTTTTGTATGAGTACAATAATCCTTATAAAAAACTGTGGTCGGATGTTCCTTTTTTTATTGCTCCCATTATATATAGGTATCAAAAAAAACAGGGATTGTTTATCAGAGGCGGATTTAATTTGATTGCTAATGTATTAGACTTTAGTGTACAATGTCAACCTTCATTAAGTTTAGGATACAAATTCTAGAAATTTCATAATTTTGGATCAACTAAAAATTTTATATACTATCCTAAATTGTAAGAAATTAATTTTACATAATTGGATTTTAGTAAATTAATCCCCCACGATTCCTTTACGAAACCCAATAAAAAAGACTCCTAGTTTCCTAGAAGTCTTTTTGTGCCTGTGGGCCCACCTGGGCTTCCCGATATCGCTGCACTCATCGGGATAAACTTCTCGCCCGGTTAGAAAGGTTATTTTATTATTAAATGCAGATTGAAAAAACGGAGCAACGGAAAAAAATATTATTACAAAAAACATTTGTGTAATTTTAGTGATTGGTTAATAGTTGATTAATGATAAGCGTTCGTTTCTTATACAAATTGCCTTTTTGCGTTTATTTTTCATGTTTTGCTGATTTTGATGTCATAGCAACGATTATCCACGCATATCAATCCACTCCTGAGAAGGTGCTGCAAAAACTCGGGATGGAGTGAGGGCGCCACAAGTGTTTACTGACCAAAACCTGTCATTTCTGTTGCTCGATCATGCTCCCGAGCACGCTTAGATCGCGAATCACCCGCTTCCGCGTCACGTCCACCGGATTTTCCTCCCGTTCGTACTGCGCGATCAGTTTCTGCACATAATCGAGTTCAGGTCTCGTTGATTGGAAATCAGGCTCGTGGTTTGGGAGTTCTTTGAGCGGGATTACCACGACATTCCCCTTCTTTGTTGCTTCGGGGATGCCATTTACCACCAGGATATAGGCATACTCATCGAATCCGAATTTTTTTGCGATGTTTCTGGATGAATCGGCTACTTGTTGCACTCGTTTCGCACTCATCCTCCTGTAAGCGGCAACCGAGTCTTTATATTCGATGAAAAGCATCGAATCACGACTCCAGAGCACAGCATCGTATTCGATGGGCTGCGCAAACTTACGGTGCACCAGCACACCGAACATGATCCCACAGCACCACTCTGTGTTGAGGCAGGACCGGAACCGCTTCTCGGTCTCAGGGATGTCAGGGCGCGGGACAAGGGTGTATGGTTCACTTCGAAGTTCTATCATGGGATCACCGAATGAATTATGGATCACGGTGCATATCAGTATAGTCAAGAAAATCAAAATTGAGACGGTTGCATTCCTCGATTAGAGGATCCGCGGTACTAGCCTCAACTCCAATGACGATTACTCGTTTCCCATGCTCGGCTATCCTTCGTATCACGGGTATAAAATCCTTATCACCGCTGACGATAACAAACGTCTCGATAAACGGTCTTTCGTAGAGTGTTTGCATAATGTCACAGACCAACATCGGATCTGCAAGACTTTTGGATTTATCCCCATCTCCGGTTCTATATTGTGGGGCGTATACCGGCTCAATACCAAATTCAAAGAATTTATACAGATTTTCCACATTGGATCGATCAGTAAGAAGATATACACGACCAAGGACCATCTGCCCTTCTTTGTTGGCAGCCTCGACAAGCACAGCGTAATTGTAGTTATTTATGCCAATTTTCTTGCATCCATCAAGAATGTTATAGTGATCGATAAATAACGCGACACCTCGCGTCTGGTTGTCCCTCATTCACAACACTTCCAGGTAGTCATCGACCAGATCAGACATCCTTCCCCTGCCTTTTGCAAGTTCGAGTAACCCCAAAAGAGCCGGCGGTATTATAAACGTCACAACCTTTGATTTGGTGGAATCAAACAAAATGTCGCAAAACCATGAAGATATTTCCATATTGGTCTGATTCATTGCCAATTTTTTGTTAATCTTTGTTGCCAGATCGTAATCTCCTTTTTCAATTGCATCCTTAGCATCCTTAACCCGATCAATGTGGATATTGGGATGTTCATATTCCTTGTCGGCAATTCCTTTATATATCTGCTCCTCTAAAATATCCCTGTTCTGCTCATCGATTTCGATATTCTCCAAATATATTTTATTCTCTGCGCCAACCGAAACGATACCGGAGATGCCATAATCAAATGGAGCGTATCCACATAACACACCATATTCCTCCTCTATACTAAAAATCCTGTAAAATTTTTCCATCGCTTCAACTCCGAAATCTGCTATAATTTCGTTTTCAAATGCTTCGTAATCCTCGAATTCAAACCCGAGGACAATTGTCGATGCTAAGATCTCCAATGTCAATTCGTCTTTTTCATCATTGAATTTTATATAATTTTCCATTGGTAAATCATCCACCTTCAAATGAGATATGTATCGATCGACCATCTCTTTTGGAAGGTTCTCCTCACGCATCGCATAGATAAAACGCTCTGCAGGCTTTTTTAGAAGATCATAAATCCGATCATCGAAACAATAATCACAGTGCAGACTATATCGTGAATAATCTCTATATTTTTCTATATCCACCTTGCCATCCAAAACGATCTTCTTTTGTTTTTTAGTGGTTGACCAATTATCCAGTGACCGATGCAGCGGTTCAACACGCTCATTCACCACCAGCGAGCTGCCTGCTATAGTATCCAATTGTTTCTTCATCGGCACTGATAATATCTTTCTGATACTATCAGACAACAAAAGTTTATTCTGGGACGCATATTTAGCAAGTTTTAGATACGTGCTCATGGGCAACCTGACGGATTTTGATACACGTTCTGCAAGTTTAAACGGGGTCCACTCAGTTGAGATGTTTCTTGCAGCCTCCAGAATCGTATTCGCACCGATAAAATCTTTCTGTTCGTATTTTTCAGCAATAATCTTATTGAGTTCAGACTTGCTTGTTACGAGAATATCTCCATTATCCCTGTAGGCAATTCCTTTTGTCAGATAAGCGATCAATTCTGCCGATCTCTCAAACTTCGGGTCGAAGGTGGTAGGGAATGTTATACTCGTTTCCATAATCTGTAATACACTTTTGTAATACTTAAACTTTTTTGGTTTGTAAGGGTTATTTGTAATTGTTGCTGTGCAACATCCCATACACCCAAATCCCGCCAAACATAATTCCTGATGAGACTTTTTGATTTCCTCTGGTTGGCATGGCTCTTAAAAGATCATGCACATGTTTCCATAATAATTAAATCCATGCCACTCGTTTAAACGTGCGCATCCGTGATTTTAACACGAATTTACGAATCATACGATCCCTGTGATGTGGATAGCCGCCCCGCAAACTTCGCTGCTTTGTTTTCGGTAGCCACTAAAAATCCAGATATGGCGACTGCGAAAGCACCGATATACCGTCGTTTGATATCTGCAGCACACGCACCTGATTGATGATGGCAGACCCTCTGTGCTTGACCACATGAACCGAGCGCTGGAGGTTGTTGCCGACGCGCACCATGCCTATGTTGGTGATCGAATCGGCACTGTACTCTATGATTTCGTTCACGCCGAAGATCGTGCCGGTCACGACAAGGCATGTGGCAGGAGCCTTTCGCAGAACATCGAAGACTGCATCGACCAGACTTCTCAGCCGGTATTTCGAGTCTATAGCCAGAAACAGCGCCTCCACTGAGTCGATAAATATCAAATCCGGATTTACGTCCTTTATTTTGTTTTCAAGCAGTTTCTTGAAACTTTTGATCAGTTCGTCCGGTGCAATCTCTACGGTTTTCTGGAGCCTCAGATCCGGGTCGGCGACATCAACAAAGACAACATCTCCGGACTCCTCAAGATCCCAGAAATCCCATCCGAATGATGTATGCCATTCCCGTCTCATGCTTTCGGTTTCTTCAGACGTAAGAACGATCATACCCTTCTTGCCGGCTTTTGCGCCGTTATATATGAACTCTCCTCCGAAGACCGTTTTTCCAGTGCCTGTACCGCCACTGACCACATTCACGCTGCCCTTAAAAAACCCGCCACCGAGCAATTCATCATATCCTGGTATGCCGGTTTCCATGCGTTCCATCGATTGCCTATTACCCATTGTGATCACCATCCAGTGAACTCTTCAATTTATATATTCGAGCCGATCCCATATAAACGCACTCGAAATAATCCTCGTCTTCGAACTTGTCCGTACCTCTGCCGTACCGCGCACGTTCGGTTGTTCCAATATAAATGTAACTAACATTATATTCTTCCATCAGCCGGATCGCATACTCGGCACTCATTGTGCTGTAGATCGAGTTCACGTCGGCTGCCCTGATTCGCAGGTCATTATGATCGTTTCGCCACATCATCTCATGCCCCTGCCACCCGATGACCGTTGGTAGACCTGTGAATGCGGAAATCCTTGAACCGGTGGAATAGCTCATCCCTGGCGCCTCAATGATGACTGGCGTTCCGTCGATGTTGCCTCGAATCCACAAAATCGCCAGATACTCTCCTCTCTCCGATTCATTCATGTATTCGATCCCATCCAGCGTCGGCGGGTTGCGGTCGATTGTTATCTTTGAGCACGTTCCGGTGAACAAATATATGCATCCTGAAACAAGGAGTATGCAGAATATTGCCATCCAGATCACTTTAATCATGGTATCAGGAATCCTGCTGCCGGGATTTGACGGTGGCAGGGTGGAGCATACAGGGCGCGCAGGGTGTGTACGGCTTGTAGGATATGCCGGGTGTGCGGAATGCCGGGAATATATTGAATACACGGCATATCCAGCTGCGATCCCCCACAGAATCCAGATCTGCAGATACAACTTGAACACCGTATTCATGCGCTCGTTCGGCGCGCCAAAGCCGTCATCCAGATAGAAGATCTCACAGAAGAGGGCAAGCAGCGCGCCTGCGAGCACGAGAATCAGGACAAAGCGATTGTCCATTACGTCCTGTCCGGACGATGCCTGATCAGATAGCAAATAGATGCACAACACGATCATTGGAATAATAACGAGCAGTATCTGGAAAAAGATCAGAGAAACAACGATTACTGGTATCAGGGCAATTACATACCTCTTATCATGATTCAGATGTGAAAGCATAAATGAAAATATCAGAAACATGAAGAGCGCGAAGATCTCGACGAAGTTGATGAGCAATGTATTCTGGCACACGACCCCGATCCCGGACGCGCCCGTGCCCTGAAAATCCAGATAAAACGGAGCGAACATGATTATGCTCAGTATTGCGACGATTGCGACCGGAATTATTGCGTCTTTTGGGCTTGCTGCGCGGTACTGCTGAGCCAGAGCAACTAAAGCAAAGATAACCAGATACACAGGATAATCCCATGCGTTCACCACGAAGAGCGCTCCGATGCAGAGCGCAAGCAGGATCGCTCCGGCAAGGATGCTGGCGCGGTCCTCACCACACATCCGCATCCCCCCACCGTTTGATCTGTAGATATTGAGAATCAACAAAAGCGCAAGCAACTGAAACGGAATCGAGATTACATGTGGATGCAGGTCTCCGAAGATGAAACTGAAGTACGGGAATTCGTTGATCGTGTCAGGTATCACCCTTGTGGACGCCCATAGCCCGAAGACCGAATCGTGGCTGGCAACCGGTAGGTGCAGGAGACTGCCTGCCAGATTGAATATGATGTACGAATTTGCGATGAAGATGACAAAAAACATCGTCAACAGCCCGTATCGTACATTCCTTGTCAGATTGTGCCCCATAGCAAACGCTGCGTTTGCAGCAAGCGCAGAGAACGTAACCAACCCGAGATTGTAGGTGATGGTGGTGGAAATACCGGATAACTTGCTAAACACCGCAACAATCAGGTATCCGAAGTAGTAATAGAAATCAATCGATCCTCCTGCGAGCCACGGATCATAAGGCGGAAACTGGCTGGTTTTCATGATCGCATTTAAGAATGCGAAATCCATGAACTTCTCGCCAAACGAGGTGATTTCAGGATTGTACGCTCTTATTATCAGGAAAGCCACGAAAACAACGAAGAACAGAACCTCATTTCTGATTACGATATTCTTTGTAAGTAGCGGTCTGTTCCTTATGGCGCACAGCAGCGATACGATGCACAGGATCGAGCCAGCTACCAGAACCGTACCTCGATTGAAGGAAAACACATAAGAGAGAATCCAGGTCAGGTAAGTCAGTATAAGTATCCCGATGATCTTTGATATGCAATATCCCTGATCTGCGAGGTTTTTGCAGACCATCGACACGATAGGAAGCGTAACTATGCCCGTGATGGTGATCACCGCATACCAGATGATTATCTCGCTTAACATGCCCACCAGACTTATGTGATATGATTGCCGATATATGGCTATTATGGATCCGATGACTATAGAGTTGATCGTACGCCTCGTGATCGAACTCTTCTGGATATACGCGTGTGTCTACGCAGCCAGATCAACAAAACTGGTGTACTGGAGGCAGTGCTGGTACATCGTCCTGCTTGGCTGTCTGATACACGCCGCATACATACTGATTGCACTTACAGGGATTCTGGATGCTCTGTATGCAGGCATGATCCGAAATCTCGGGATGGGTATCGTTGCCGTAGGAATCCTGATGCTTGCAAGAAGGACAAGAGAGATCATGGGAAGATAATCTCGGACAGACCTCTCTTCAGAAATCGCCGTTTGATTGGTAAAGCCTGAGCACACTCTTCGTTATTTCGTATGGCAGACTCCCCCCGAATGATTCGTTTTTCGCATTTTCACAATTTCGAGCGATGAAATAACAGATCGCCGGTCATCCGGTCGAATATAATCCGGAACGATC
Organism: Methanobacteriota archaeon; assembly: GCA_048634345.1. Taxonomy (GTDB): domain Archaea; phylum Halobacteriota; class Methanosarcinia; order Methanosarcinales; family Methanogasteraceae; genus Methanogaster_D. The sequence continues at coordinate 7,459 of JAIWAP010000023.1, forward strand.
ACTCCACATGGGACTGCGCCCCCATCCACCCAAGTTTTTAAGTATTTCAGTGTGCTATCAATATTATGCCAGAAAGAACATCCGAACTTTCAGGATTCTATAAACTCACACCAGATAAGCGCCAGAAAACCGTCCGGGAACTTGCCGATCTTACCGATGAAGAAATCTCGGTCCTGATTTCAGGAATGGAGCTGTCGCAGGCGAACCGGATGCTCGAAAACGTCATAGGCATGATCTCGCTTCCAATCGGAATCGCTACGAATTTTTTAATCAACGGGAAGGACTATCTCGTGCCTATGGCGCTCGAAGAGCCGAGTGTCGTTGCTGCTGCGTCCAACATGGCAAAGGTCGCACGGGCTAATGGGGGATTTCACACATCAAGCGACGAGCCGGTCATGATCGGGCAGATCCAGATCGTGGACGTCAGCGATGCCGGGGCGATCAGGCAAAATATCCTTGACAGGAAACAGGAGATCATCGATAAGGCAAACGAGCAGGACTCGATGCTCATAAAATTCGGAGGCGGGACAAAAGATATCGAGATCAGGACGCTTGAGACCGATGAGGGGCTGATGGTGATCGTGCACCTGCTTGTCGATTGCAGGGATGCGATGGGCGCAAATGCTGTTAATACGATGGCAGAGGCGGTTACGCCGATTATTGAGGAATGCGCTTCCGGAAACGGCAGGGTTCTTCTCCGCATCATCTCAAATCTCGCAACACACCGTCTCGCACGGGCAGAGGCGGTCTTTGACAAAAACATGCTCGGTGGCGAGCACGTCGTCGATGACATCGTGAAAGCGTACGCGTTCGCGTGTGCTGACCCGTACAGAGGTTCTACATACAACAAAGGGATCATGAACGGCATCGATGCAGTCATTCTCGCAACCGGGAACGATTTCAGAGCCGTGGAAGCTGGAGCGCATTCTTACGCCGCTTTATCAGGGTACAAGCCGCTTGTTTCATGGAAGAAGAACAGTGACGGCGATCTTGAGGGGAACATAGAGCTTCCGATCGCAGCAGGGATCATTGGCGGGGCGACATCGTCCAATCCGGCTGCAAAGGTGTCCCTGAAGATTCTCGGGGTAAAGACCGCACGGGAACTGGCAGAAGTCATGGTTTCTGTCGGGCTTGCGCAGAATCTTGGAGCGCTGCGGGCGCTTGTGGCGGAGGGCATCCAGCGCGGGCACATGTCACTGCACGCCCGCAATATTGCGATTATGGCTGGCGCCGAAGGGGCGATGATCGATAAGGTTGCCGCGATCATGGCAGAAGAGAGAATGGTGCGCCCTGAACGTGCAAAAGAGATTCTGGATGAGTTGCGAGGCGGTTGATCGATCTGATGAACGATGAATCCCCTGCCCGATATCAGGCTCAATACCAGACTCAATATCAGGTCACATACACCGATTATTCGAGTAATCCCTCCGGGACGGAGATAGTGCAGCCAGCGATAAAGCCAGAGACGGAACCCGAGCTAAAACCAGAGATCGTACTCATAGGAACGGCGCACGTATCTCATAAGAGCGTTGAAGAGGTAAAAGAGGTTATATCAAGAGAACAGCCCGATGTAATCGCAATCGAACTCTGTCCCGGGAGATATGCTGCACTCAAAGGCAAGACTGAAGAGGTGACCGCGAAAGACATCCTGAGCAGCGGAAATGTGGGGCTGTTTCTTATCCATGCTTTTCTGGCATACATCCAGAACAAGATAGGATCGGAAATGGATGTGAAACCCGGTTCGGAGATGATTGCAGCGATTGATGCCGCAGAAGAACTCGGAACAGAGATCGCACTCGTGGACCGGGACATCCAGATAACGCTCCAGCGATTCCTGGCAAAAATGGGATTTTTTGAGAAGATGAAGATGTTTGGTGCGCTTGTTGGCGGGCTATTCGGACTTGGAGGAAAAGAGATCGATATGGACACTGTTACTGAGGAGGGTGTCGTCGATCAACTGGTATCAGAGCTTAAAGCGTTTTCACCGACCACTGCAGGCGTGCTGATCGAGGAGCGGGATGCAGTCATCGCAAAGAACCTTATAGATCTCAAAGACCGGGGAAAAGTGGTTGCAATCGTTGGAGCAGGTCACAGGAGCGGCATTCGGGAGTACCTCGCGCATCCCGAGAGGCTGCCTGATATGCGCGAACTGCTCACCGTGCCGCAGAAGCGGTTTGCCATCGGAAAGATCCTCGGATACGGGATGATTGCCCTGGTTCTTGCGACGTTTGCACTGCTTCTGATGACCGCTCCGCTCGACGTGTTGCTCGTTGCATTCGGGTACTGGTTCATAATAAACGGCGTCCTGAGCGGGCTTGGCGTAGTGATCGCCCGCGGGCACCCGTACTCGGTACTGACAGCATTCGGCGTCGCATGGCTCACCTCACTGAACCTGCTGATCGCTGCAGGGTGGTTTGCAGGCATCGTCGAGGCGAAGATACGAAAACCGTCGCCTGACGAGATCCGTGGCATCGCAAATGCTGAGACACTTGGCGAGATGATGGAAAACAACCTCTTCCGTGTGATACTGGTTGCGGCGCTTGCAAACCTCGGAAGCATGGCAGGCACATTCATCGGCGCTTACGTGGTGCTGAGAGTCAGTGGAATCGATATCGATACGATCCGGGACGGTATCCTGAGCGCGGTCGGGTTTTCTTAACACCCGTGACACCTAAACCTGAATCCTGAAATCACGAACTACCGCGATCTCATCACTGCAACGCCCGGATCACAGCCTCGCGCATCACATCAACCGGCGGCTCTCGCCCGGTCCAGATAAAAAACGCCTCTGCGCCCTGATGCACAAGCATCTGCACGCCATCGATGGTGATTGCGCCCCTCTTCCGGGATTCCGAAAGCAGCTTTGTGCAGCGGGGGTTGTACACGATATCAAAGACAACGAGTCCCGGGCGCAGGACATCAGGTGATACTGGCATGGCATCAATATTTGGATGCATCCCGACTGATGTTGCATTGATCAGGATATCGGTATCGGCAATCTCGCTTTTTATCCGGTCCAGACCGATGCTTTTTATCGATGGAGTATCTTTAAGTTCGGAAAGCCCAAGTCCTACGTCCCGGGCAAGTCTCTCTGCACGATCTACCGTCCTATTTGCGATAATAACCCTTCCGCCACTGCACGCAAACTGAAACGCAATCGCACGCGCCGCACCGCCTGCCCCGATGATCATAATCGTCTGGTCCGCAACAGCCACGCCAGCATCTTTGAGCGCACGAAGCGCACCGATTCCATCGGTGTTATAGCCCCTGATGCCATCCGTGAAATCGATTGTATTTACAGCACCAATCCTCGCTGCAATCGGGTCAGGATCCACATATTTCAATGCTTCTTCCTTGAGCGGGATGGTTAAGTTCAATCCGCCAAATCCAAGTGCTTTTGCCCCACGTATCGCATCCCCGAGATCTGGCAGGCGCACGTTAAACGCGTGGTACCTGTCCGACATCCCGAGTCCGAGCGCCTCGAATGCTGCGTTGTGCATGACCGGTGACATGCTGTGCCCGATCGGATCGCCAAGGACTGCGTATATCTTCATCATACTTGTCAGTGGATAGTTTTTGGTCTTAAACTTCTCTGTGTGCGAGAGCAAGCCAATCAGAGCGATGATTCCGTATTCCAGATCTCTGCCAGTACCGTTGAACTCCACTGGCTCGTTTACACCGTATATTAAGCCACATGCAACCAAACGGCTTATGAGTCCGTACATACAAACACACCATAAAAATAAGGTTGGTCAGTCGTGAGAATCAGGTTTACAAGGCATGCACAGTTCAAAATCGCTCTTATCAACGATTATCGGATTTCCGCTCACAACCAACCAAGTTAAGGATGCAATAGAGCAACCCGAGTTCAGCACCGATGAGAGGTCTGGCAGGAAAGGTGCATACCGGTCGCTGGATCCGGTGCATGCGATAAGAACCATATACGAAGAGCACGAAGGTATCATTACTGTTGTCACTAATGGTGGTCAGGAGGATTAGATATGAAAGGTAAAATCAGATACGATAAGGATGTGGACATTGCAATGGTTATACTCTCTAATAAGAAACTTGCTTATGAGACTGAGATGGATGATGTAATCGTTGGTTTTTCAGAGGATAACGAACCTATCTGGCTGGAGATTCTCAATGTGAGCAGTGGATTTTTGCCGCGACTTAACTGTATGGTAAAGCGTGGCATTGCTGCGGAAGCGTCTGGTGCGTGATCTGGCAGAAGAGGTGTGTAGGAAACCCTACGCTTCAGTTGCATGCAGTCCATAAAGCGGGCACAGATGCGCTGTTCTGGTATGCAAGCGGGGGGGCGATCCTCGAATGTCGGCGGGCTTGAGCTATATGAAGGGGTTGCGGCTGAGGGTGGGCTGTTGGGGATCTGATAAAAAGGAGGAAGCGGTTCAGTTGAACCTTCTTCCAATCATGAACGTCCCGATAACACAGAGCAAGCCGATCAGAGCGATGATTCCTGACGGGGTGAGTGTTGGAACTGATACTGGCGGCGCGTCAGCGACCACGACAAAGCCGGGCGATCCGCTGTCCAGTCCATCCGTTGCCGCGTCGTAGACGCCATTTTGGTTCGCATCGATCACGATATCGTACTCCCCGGGCGTGAGCGGGGCGTGCCAGACGAGTACTGGGGCTATCTTGCCATCGTTCACTGATACAGTCTCGACTGCGCCTGTAACGTCTGCCGGGATCAAATCGCCATCGTTCCAGTCCTGATCCTGGACTACATAGATGTCTGCGTTCGCGCCTGCGGTGAAGCCTGATCCTGCGACGTATACGTCTTCGTCCACGCGGTATGTGTTGATGGGTGCGCCGGTGGCAGAGGATGAGGCGGCGGTTGGCGAAAGTGGTTTATAAAAATGATCTGGCGCATAGAGCCATACCCAGTGTTCTCCAACCCCCGACCACCAATCCGACATTTCTTCAATGTCACGATACTGCCCACAAACCTCCACGCGATTTCCCACCGCGGCACTGATGTCCGCGAAAGGAGGTACTATCGGGTAACCAACTGTCACCACATCTCCAATTGTTAGATTGCCTGCTGGGTCGAAAAGGATTTTATCGATTTGAACATTAACGCCGCCTGCGCCAACCGCATCAATAACAGGTTCTCCGGTTACCACGCCTCTGAATTTGACAGTGTTCACAGTTTCGTTAATCGAATTCACAGCAGATGTCGTGCCTGCGCACGAAAGCACCAGCAGCACCGCAAGCACGCCAGCGCTGAGAATTGTTCGCAATACGATACGTGTTTCGGTTGTGGGGGGACGCATTGTCATAATAATCGACTCCGTTGTGGTAATATGTTATGCATTGTACACACAACCCGCCCCTATAAAAGCCTTCCCCTTCATCGAATCTCGCCATGCAGAGCCACCGCCCGACCGCCCGATGCCACGCCCGCAAACTCACACGCAATCAGGCAACCCTCGCGACAATTCCCCCGCCACCACCTCTACCACGCCCCGGTCCCGTGACCTGCGCCCGACCAACAAACCCAAACGTCGCTCCTGCCGCCGTGCCTGCCCCCGGGTACCGCAGCAGCCCCAAGCACAAAGCCCCCCTCCATCACGAAACATTATCCGGTTGGATAAACAAAGGGTGGTAAGATGATTTTAGGAAAATTGACCGAAGTTCCGCAGACAGACCCGAGCAATCTGCTCCGGTTGAGGGACAGCGTCTATGCTGATGACCTGTTTATAACCGCAGTTGCTCTTGATTTCTTTTCATGGCTTGATAACAATCCGGCAGAAGCATATCTGCATGGGATTTGCTCCTCATTGCAGATTGAAGAAAGACCCGCGGATGTGATGCTCACTCTCTTCAAGTCACTGAACTTGATTGAGGAACATGACGGCAGGTATCATCTGACCGAACTTTCAAAAGACCATCTGGCAGAGTCGTCGCCGTGGTTTCTGGGACCCTACATCTCTTCGTTGAAAGAAATACCTACATGTGATGAGATGTTGAAGGTTCTAAAGACTGGCAAACCTGCAAACTGGGGCGCAAGTAAGGATGAAAAGGAGTGGTCGCTTGCAATGGAGGACGATGGTTTTGCGGAAGCGTTCACCGCTGGTATGGATAGCCGTGGTGCATATCTTGCTCCGGTTCTTGCAAAAACAATCGATCTGACCAGATACAGCAAGTTGCTGGATATTGCAGGCGCATCCGGCATCTATTCATCGGCTATCGTATCCCGACATCCCCATCTGTCAGCATCTGTCTTTGAAAAGCCTCCGGTTGACAGGATCGCCAAAAACTCGATAAATAAAAGGAATTTGTCAGATAAAATCGGAGTGATCGCTGGGGATATGTTCAGGGATGAGTTTCCTCCCGGATTTGATATTCACCTCTTCTCCAACGTTTTGCATGATTGGGACATTGGGGCGGTCAAAACGCTGATTGAGAAGTCCTACAGGAATTTAAAACCGGGCGGCAGGATAATGATCCACGACGCCCATCTAAATGCAGAAAAAGACGGTCCCCTATCAGTAGCCGAGTATTCTGTTCTGTTAATGTTTTCAACTGAAGGAAGATGCTATTCAATCTCCGAAATGGAAGAAGTACTGGATGAGGCGGGATTTTCGGAAATAACATACGTGCCGACAGTTGCAAACCGGAGTGTGATCATGGGAGAAAAGCCAGTGTAACTCACATACACACATAAAATCTCCAAGCCGCACCGCAACGCTTGATGTGGGGTGGATAATGGCTTTGGGCATCTTTGAGCGTGGTTTGTGATCGAATTGGGGCATTTATTTATGTTGAGCCGCAGTTAACCTTAAAGATAGTTGTTAACCATTAACCAGAAACACGTTAACAATCAGGATCGATACCATGCCAACAAAACACCCCGGAGTAAGACCGATGGTCTATGCATCCATGTTTGCAGCCCTGACTGCGATTGGTGCGCTCATACGAATCCCAATCCCGATAAGCCCGGTGCCGCTCACCCTTCAGATATTCTTTGTGCTGCTAACAGGGCTGGTACTGGGCAGCAGGTGGGGCGCAACCGGCATGGCAGTGTACGTGATACTTGGAATCATAGGTTTCCCGGTCTTTTCAGGCGGTTCGTCGGGGATAGGGGTTATTCTTGGACCTACCGGTGGATATCTTATCGGGTTTGTTATGGGTGCATTTATCACCGGGTTAACCGTTGAAAATCTCGGCAAAAGTACGATTGTCATGATCACTGCTATGATCGCGGGTCTTACAGTGATTTATGCTGCCGGAGTCCTGCAATTATTTATTGTCGCAGATCTACCGTCCATCCGGGAGGCTGCCATGATTGGTGTTCTACCGTTCTTGACTGGAGATCTGATCAAACTGGTTGCTGCATTTGCTGTAGCGAAGCGGATAGGGAATATAATGGAGCAAAATGAATCCTGATGGCATATAACAACATATAAGGAGATACACTGAACATACAAATGATTGAATTGGAAGACGTGCATTTTTATCGCCAAAAAAAGCCGATTCTGGAAAGAGTTGATATCCGTATCGGGAAAGGCGAGTGCATCGGCATCATGGGAGCCAACGGCTCTGGAAAAACGACGTTTGCCCGACTTCTGAACGGTCTGCTGCTTCCACAAAAAGGAGTTGTCCGGATAAACGGAAAGCCCACCAGCGATTCGGAAAACCTGCTTGCGATCAGAAGATCGATAGGCATCGTATTCCAGAACCCGGACGCCCAGGCGATTGGCGAAACCGTGGAAGAGGACATTGTATTTGGTCTTGAGAACCTCCGTGTCCCAAAACCAGTGATTAACCATCGAATCGACAAATATCTGAAGATACTCAGAATAACAGGGTTGAGAGATCGAAATATCAGTCTTCTGAGTGGAGGACAGAAGCAATTGGTGAATCTTGCCGCGGTCATGGCGATGGAGCCAGAATGCATCGTTTTAGACGAGCCAATCTCGATGCTGGATTCGTGTAGCCGTAAACATGTGATCAAGACCCTGTCCGGATTGAACAGAGCCGGCACCTCGATCGTCCTGATCACGCATGACTTGGGCGATCTGGTTGACTGCTCCAGGGTATTTGCCATCTCGGGAGGTAAAATTTCGCAGACAGACCCTGGAACCCTCGTTGCCTGCGAAGATGCGGGATCTGGATTTGGATTTGGATTTGCAGGATTTTCGGAGGTTGCCGGGCAATCAGAGCCACGCAGCGGTGGGATTAAGGTAAACGTGAGCCATGTCTATGAGCCGGGCACAGGGTGGGCGACTGCCGCGCTCACTGATGTCAATCTCACCATCGAGAAGGGGAGCGTTACCGGAATCATTGGCGGGATCGGTTCAGGAAAGTCCACGCTCGCAAGCCTCATCGCAGGTCTTGACACGCCCACCGCAGGTAGCATCAGCATAGACGGAGGACCCCCGGAACCCGGGAAAAACGTGGCGATTCTCTTCCAACAACCCGAAGACTTCTTTTTTGAAAAAACGGTACGAAAGGAGATGGCTTTTGGGCTTAAGAGGATGAATGTGCCAGAGGATGAGATGCAGTCGGGGATGCATTCTGCAATATTGCAAGCAGGTCTGGACAGGGAGATTCTTGATCGTTCACCGTTTCAGCTCAGCATAGGAGAGCAAAGACTCGTTGCCCTTGCTTCAATACTTGCAATATATCCGGAATACATAGTTCTTGACGAACCCACCGCCAGCCTCGATTCAAAATCAAGAAAAAAGGTTCTGGATTCCATCAGAGGAGTTGCAAGAAGCGCGACCATTATTTACATCTCACACCACATCAGGGACGTCCTGGACATCTCAGACCGGATCGCAGTGCTGCAACATGGGAATCTGGCATTCACTGGCACGAAAAACCAGTACCTGGAATGGGCGTCCGGGAGACGTGACGCAGAGGGGTGGTGATCATGCTTACTGGTTACAGAAAAGGGCATTCGTGCATCCATACGCTTGATCCGCGCACAAAACTGCTTGCAACTGTCGGAACAGGCATCATGGTCTATTTAGCAGGTCCTTCCGGACTCGGGTTGCTGTCAGCCGCAATTCCGGTGCTGGCGCATATCGCGGGCATCCCGGCATCCAGTCTCCTGAAGAGGCTCAGACCGATGCTGATATTCTTTGTTGCGATATTTATAGTCCATCTACCCGTGGAAGGCGGTATATACGCAGGAATACTTGCCATCGTGCGATTTGCGCTCCTGATACTCTTTGCCACAATACTAATCCATACGACCAGCCCGTCCGAGCTGAACATGGCTCTCGCATACTTTCTAAGACCGCTCGGAAGGCATGGCGCCGATGTTGCATTCATGGTGCGGGTGGCGATGGCTTTCATGCCAGGGCTGCTGCGTGATAAAGAGACTATTCTACGGGCGCAGACGGCAAGAGGTTACAAACCAAATGGTTTAACCGGTTTTACCGCTACGATGGTGCCACTCCTACGTAGATCATTCAGAAAAGCAGATGAACTGGCTGATTCTCTTGAATCGAGGTGTTATCATCGAGATAGGGAGTGTTATTACTACAACATGGCGTTAACCGGGCGGGACTGGATTCTAATCTGGGTGTTTGCCGGGGTTCTGATTCTGGTGTTGTATCCGTATCAATCTCCGGGATAGCAGATACTCGCGATTCTCCGTCTCCTGTCGCCGGGAACGACTCGAATACTGGCAGGACGAATATAGTGCCCCTTCACCCCCTACGTACCATCGATGTGCCGCCTCACAACACCCTCGATCTCCCTTATGCTCTCAAGAACCGTGATCTCGTGCATCCGTTTCAGCCGATCCGCGTTCTCGATGTCAACATCCCGCATGTACAGGGTCAATTCCTTCCCATCCGGGAGTATCGTCGTGACAGAACCTTCGTACTGGTCAGCAGGGTAGATGTAGATCGGTATTTTTGCTTTTGCCGCCTGCGACACGCCGTTTGTGAGAAGCGAGTCCGCAATCCCGTACGCAATCTTTGCCGCGGTGTTCGCACTCATCGGACAGACCAGAAAGAGATCGAACTTGCCCATCTGGAGCTGCCCCGCAATAAACGGCGAGTTT
>JAIWAP010000024.1:0-17487 GCA_048634345.1 Methanobacteriota archaeon
TATAGTTTTCTACTGGACGACACGCGAATTGAAGTTATTGGTCGATGACGTATTTGATACTCACTCTACATTCAAAGAGGAAATTAATGCATTCATATCCGAGAAGAATACTGAGGAATGTCTATCATGAAAACCGTAGTACTTGCATATTCTGGCGGACTGGACACATCAGTCTGCATCCCGCTCCTTAAAGAGCGATACAATTACGATCGCGTGATCACAGTCGTTGCTGACGTGGGGCAACCCGCATCTGAGATCGACGACGCAACAAAGCGCGCAAAAACGCTCGCTGATGAGCATTACACACTCGATCTGAAGGACGAGTTCGTAGATAACTACCTGTTCCCCTCAATCAAAGCAAACGGGCTTTACGAGGGTTATGTGCTCGGAACAGCACTTGCCCGCCCGCTGATTGCGAAGAAGATCGTCGAGGTTGCCGAATCAGAGAAGGCGGATGCCCTGGCGCATGGCTGCACAGGAAAGGGGAACGACCAGCTTCGTTTCGAGGTGGTGTTCAGGGCAACCGATCTCGACGTTGTTGCGCCGATGCGCGACATGAACCTGACAAGGGAATGGGAGATCGATTATGCGAAAGATCACGGGATACCTGTGACGGTCAGCAGGGAGAAGATCTGGAGTGTGGACGAAAACCTGTGGAGTCGGAGCATCGAGGGCGGCAAGCTGGAGGATCCGTACTTCATTCCACCCGAAGAGATATATGAGTGGACCGCGTCGCCGGAAGCGGCACCGGATCCTGAGATCATCGAATTAGCATTCGAAAACGGCGTTCCTGTAGCCTTAAACGGGACCCTGATGGACGGCGTCTCGCTGATCGCAAAGCTCAACAAAACCGGGGGCGTGCACGGAATCGGACGGTCGGACAACATTGAGGACCGCGTGCTCGGACTAAAAGCGCGGGAGATATATGAACACCCCGCTGCGACGATACTCCTTTCCGCGCACCGCGATCTTGAGTCGCTCATACTCACAAGAGGTGAACTCAGGTTCAAGGCGACGGTGGATGCTGCGTGGGCTGAGCTTGCGTACATGGGTCTTGTGGATGATCCGCTGTACGCCGATCTCTCTGCATTCATCGATGAAACCCAGAAACGAGTCACAGGAGACGTAAAAGTGCGATTGTACAAAGGTTCTGCGACGGTGGTTGCAAGGAGATCCGATTTCGCACTCTATTCGGAAGAACTGGTATCATTCGGCGAATCCTCGATCGACCAGAAAGATTCCGAAGGATTTTCGAAGTATCATGGATTTCAGGCGCGTCTGGTGCAAAAAATGATGAAATAAGGAACATGTTCAATACCCTGTGGTAGGAACCACACGATTACACAGATTTCCACAAGATTTCTGTGTTAATCTTGTGTAATCTCGTGGTTTTATATGTAGATATCCACACAATACTCGAGTAAGTACGAAATAAGCATGGGCATAAATATTAAGAAGTCGATTATTGATTATTTAGCCAGAGTCATCAGTCTCGTCATCGTATACTGTGCAGTTTTCCTATTTTTGATGTTCAGAGAGGGTCAGCACATACCAGAGCAGATGGCAAACGTAAACCCGGTAACCGCAGTTTACTGGGTCATTGCGACCATGACAACCGTCGGATATGGGGATGTTTATTTTATGATGAAAACCGGGATGTTGTTTTCAGTTGTGGTCGCCATTTCCGGGGTTGTTCTCCTGTTCGCGATGCTTTTCCCGCTGGTCATCACCCCCTGGATCGAGTCGCGGGTGAAAGCAGCGCTGCCAGTGAGCGTGCCGCAAGCGTTATCGGACCACCTGATCATCTGTGGATACAGCCTGCTTGTCGAGAGCTTGATCGAGGAACTGGAGCACCAGATGATTCCTTTTGTGATAGTGGAGGATGACAGCAGCGTTGTCAGAGACTTGCTGGAACGCGGCATTCTCTGCATCCACGGAGCTCCGTGCGACAAAAATACTCTCGATGGGGCGAATATAACAAAAGCAAGGCTTTTGATAGCTAATAAAAGCGACGAGATTGACGCAGATATCGTTTTGACCGCGAGAGATATGTGCGAAGTAAAAACAATCGCCATTCTCGAAGATTTGTCAAAGAGAAAGTATCTGGAATACGCAGGCGCAGACAGCGTGATCGCCGTGAAATCGATGCTCGGTTCGTTCATGGGCAGGAAGGCAGCCGACCCGACAGTCAGCCATCTGGTCGGCGCGACCAAGTTCCTGGAAGATATCGAGATAATCGAATTTCCGATCCATCCGGAGAGCGAACTGATTGGAAAGAGCTTGAAAGAGTCAGCGATACGGAAACAGACCGGATGTAACATTATAGGGATGTGGGCAAGCGGTGAACTCACGCTCAATCCGAAATCAACCGATATAATCAGATCCAATTCGATTCTACTGGCGGTCGGAACCGATGAACACCTGATAGCTCTGAAGAAGTTGACCCGATAAGAGGATGGCGGAGAGATGGAAACAAAACGCGGACATACGGTGGTTGTCGGGTATGGGGACGTTGGCAGGAGCATCGTCTACGAACTTGTGGATGCCGATGTTGAATTTACTGTAGTGGATAAAAACGAAGACGCCGTAAAAGGGCGGGGCTTTGACTACGTGGCAGGGGACGGTGAAAGCGAAGAGGTTCTCATGAGGGCGGGAATTGCGTCAGCATCCACGGTCATAATAGCGCTGAACACCGATACTGACACGATCTTTGCAACACTCGTTGCAAGGACGCTTGCTCCGGATGCTATCATTCTGGTGAGGGCGAACGCGCCGATATGTGGCAAAATCTATAGAGCCGGCGCCGATTATGTCGCATCGCTCTCAATCGTGGTGGGGCAGATGATTGCAAAATTGGCGATCTCCGAACAGAAAGAAGATGTGGTGATGCTCTACGAAGGCATAGCAATCGAGAAATACCATGTTGAGAAAGGCTCTTCGTTTGTAGGAAAGACCCTCGAAGAACTGGATCTGAGATCAAAGGTTGGTTGCACGGTTATAGCGATAGAGAAAGACGAAAAGACGATCATTGATCTGCACGGGAATACGGTTATAGAAGCTGATTCGATACTTGCTATCGTGGGGAGCAGGGAGCAGATACGGAAATTCGAAGAGTATGAACATGTACACCCGGAAAGCCCGGAAAGGATTATGATCGAGAAGATCGGAGAGTTATTCAGGTGAAATAATGAAGTACAAAACCTTGCAATGACTATAGAGCTTCTCGCTGTGGTTATCATGGCAGTTGCATTCTATTATGGTACTGTACGTGTTTAGCTAACCACGAGATTACACAGATTTCCACGAGAAAGTATGGGGTAACCGGATATAAAATGCAAACATATCACCAATATCTTGTATGTACTACCATCTTCTTGTGTCAATCTCGTGGTTTTTTCGCCTCAGCTAAACACATACTCCCGGGCAATAGCAATGAACACTAATGGGTGCCATACGCAGGAATCGGTACATTAGGTACATTAAGATCGGGGATCGGGATATTTACCTTCTTTGAGAACCGCTTGATCGTATCGAGCAAGCCTTCCTTCCCCTTTCCTACCAGACTGATCTCCAGCACCTCGCTGATCTTCGAGACCGGCACGATCGTCACCATATCGCGGTACTCATCCTCGATCAGGACATCGTCCTCATTCGCTTTCGGTATGATTATGGTCTTGATGCCTGCCTGCGCCGCAGCCTCGATCTTGTATGTGACGCCTCCGACAGGGAGCACATCACCCCTCACCGATAGTGAGCCGGTCATCGCGACCGACTGATCGATGGGGATCTCCTCAAACGCTGATATGACCGCTGTTGCAATGGAAATCGATGCGCTGTCGCCTTCCACGCCCTCATACGTGCCGATGAACTGGACATGGATATCTGTATTTGAGGTATCCTTGCCCGTAACCTTCTTGATGAGGGCTGAAACATTCTGAACGGCTTCTTTTGCGATATCCTTAAGCATCCCCGTTGCAATCAGCTTTCCCTCGTTTTTAGATAGCGCAGGAGTCACTTCTGCTATGATCGGCAGGACAATCCCGGAATCTCCGCCCATTACGGCGAGACCGTTCACCCTTCCGATCTCAGCGCCCTTCTTGTGGTACATCTTGTAGTCCATGCGCTGCTCAAGGTGCTGGTCTGCAAGCTGTTGTTCAACCGATCTGGACATCCGCTTCGCGGCGAGTACATGAGTTGAAGTCACTACCGGTGCTCCTTCCGCATGTGCGATATCGCCCGAAACCCTGACAAGACCGCCGAGATCACGCAGTTTCAGTGTGAGGTGTCCTTTTCTCCCAGCCCGCCTTCTTGCCTCGCGCAAAACCTCCTGAACGGCACTCGGATCGAAGTGAGGAATCTTTCCGTCCTTATCGACCTCCTGAGCAATGAACCGGACGAGTTTCTGGCGGTTCTCCGGGGTATCGTCCATCGAATCATGCATATAGATCTCATATCCATAGCCCTTGATTCTTGACCTGAGCGCGGGATGCATGCCCTCTACAGCATCCAGATTTCCTGCGGCGACCATGATAAAGTTACACGGGACTGGTTGCGTCTTGACAAGAGCGCCTGAACTGCGCTCCGACTGTCCTGTGATCGAATACTCTCTCTCCTGCAGCGCTGTGAGCAGGCTCTGCTGGGACTCAGGGCGCAGGATATTGATCTCATCGATGAAGAGCACTCCTTTGTGCGCCTTATGGATATCGCCAGCTTCAACTCGGTCATGAGACGGTGTTTCAAGTCCGCCTGACTGGAACGGGTCGTGCCGCACATCACCGAGCAGCGCACCTGCATGTGCACCTGTCGCATCCACAAACTGCGCCGAATCGCGATCCCTGTTGTTTACGAGCAGCTTTGGTACCACTCCTTTCTCGCCATGCACGAACTGCCTGCCGATCACCATGATCAGTAAAACCGCGAGAATTCCCCACAGCAGAGCCATCCTGCCAAGGGATGCTGCGTAAATGAGGATTGCAAATCCAATTACCAGTAAAATCGTATTTCGTATCTGTGCCTTCTGCTGAGCTTCTATTTTGTGAGCATTAACGATCTGCGTACCTTTACCAGCTTTAACTTCACGTATTTTTGGGTTATTTCCATCTTCCGGATTATGATAAACAAGAATATCCTTCAGCTCTTCTTTTGGTAGCAATTCAGCCATTGCCTGAGCTAACATCGATTTCCCTGTACCCGGCGTCCCGATCAACAGCACATGCCTCCGCTGCTGTGCCGCTTTCCTGATGATTGCGCTGGCACTTTCCTGCCCGATCACCCGATCGATGAGCAGTTGTGGCACCTCGAGATCCCTTGTCGATTCGATATCAATCCCGCCAAGCAGATCGTCATCTGCCAGCCCTTCATCCTCTTTCTCTGGCGGATTATCGTTCATCTCATCATTCATAACATACGTCACTTTGTCAGTTCTCATATAAAGTGTTCGCTCCGGTTGGAGCTGCCGACCCCCGGGTCTCATTTCGGAAACGGCTTTCTGTGGCAAGCGATATATATCATGCCGTGATAGTGATAGATATCCCTTCTTCGAGGGCTGATGTGATTGGTGATCATCGGAGCAAATGAAGGGGTACAAAACCGCACCGCATAGGTCCTTGCAGGAGTTACTGGTACGCCTATCAATGACTGTATAGCCAACCCCGGTGTGGGACACGGCGACCATGCCCGGCACGAGGGTAACTGCGATGACAACGGAAATATCCAGTGAATGATCCAGCAGTGTTAGTGCGTCCGGGCTACAGCCACCAAAGCCAACGACCATATCATTATGTCACCATGCCGTACGAGAACGCCATAAAAAGCACAGGCGATGACACAATAATCGATCTTGATGTCACGCCCGGATCAAAGAGCACAGAAGTTCCGAGCGGATACGATGCATGGCGAAACCGGATCCGTGCGAGGTTGACTGCAAAAGCAATAGGCGGCAAGGCGAACAGACAATTGATCGATGAGCTGTCAGGGATGTTTGGGATAAATCAATCGTTGGTACGGTTAAGTGGCGAAACCAGCACAAAGAAATCGGTTAAACTGATTGGCATCACCAGAGAGGATGCGATTTACGCCCTGCGACCATTTTTAGGGAATGATGCGGCTGATGACTGCACGAAGTAAGGAGGATGCGCTCAGATGCGAGATGATCGAGCGCGTACTTCAGGATATCAGGGAACAAGCAGGTGGTGGCGCGGTGATCGTGGTAGAAGGGAAGCATGATGTGACATCGCTGCGCAATCTCGGGATATGCGGCAAGATCGTGCCTCTGGGCGGGCAGCCACTGCTGAATTTTGCGGATGCGCTCGCGTATGGCAGCGATTCTGTGATCGTGCTGACCGACTGGGATCGCAGGGGCAACGAACTGGCACAACGGATCGCCCTGTATCTACAGCCTTATAATGTGACGGTCGATACCAGCTTGCGCGACCGCCTGAAAAAACTGGTGCAAAAGGATATAAAAGACGTGCAGGGGCTTGGACGGTATCTCGCAGGATTGCAACAGAGCACCATAAAAATTATTAAACATATCAAATAAAATTTGGAACCGTAACTTTATTATAGTGTCGTCCATAGATGGGTATACCAATGGTACATGAAGTACCAGATCCAATAAAAATAGTCAACGATTAATGCTTGCAATAGTCAGGAATGCCCCGAAATCTGTTGCAATTTCTGCGGGTCATGTTGGGCTTGCAGAGCGGGGAAGGATGGGCTAATCATCAAATCGCGTTCGTGAAACGTTCACGTAATAAGAAAGAGAGATACTGTAACAATGTACCGCAGTATTCAGAAGCGTGAACACATCAATGCAAGTGGCACAATCATACGACTGTTTTTTAGAGGTGAGTTACATGCAAGATTCCGATACAACGAAATACGTCATTCGAGCTACGATAACTGCAGAGGGGATCGTTGAGCGCCCTGATGTAGTCGGGGCGGTCTTTGGGCAGACCGAGGGGCTACTGGGCAACGATCTTGATCTACGCGATCTTCAGAAAACCGGGAGAATCGGGAGAATCGATGTGAACATCGCTCCCAAAGCCGGTAAGTCGGCAGGAACGATCACAATCCCATCAAGCCTCGATCGCATCGAGACTGCTATTCTGGCAGCATCACTCGAGACGATCGATCGGGTTGGACCGTGCATCGCACACATAACGCTTGAGAAAGTGGTTGATGTGCGTGCTTCGAAGAGAAAACAGATCATCGAGAAAGCAAAGTACGTTCTGACCGACATGTTCGATCAGACAGTCCTGGAAAGCCAGGAGATTACCGAGGAAGTCAAGAAAGCGGTGAGAATTGAAGAGATCACTGAATGGGGCAAGGATAAACTTCCGGCAGGTCCTAACGTGGTGAATTCCGATGCGATCATCATTGTGGAAGGGCGCGCAGACGTCCTTACTCTGCTGCGATACGGGATCAAAAACGCGATCTCCGTCGGCGGGACGTGCATCCCTGAGTCGATCATACCGCTGTGCAAGGAAAAGACAGTCACCGCTTTCACAGATGGGGATCGTGGTGGTGAGCTGATTATCAAGGAACTGTTGCAGGTAGCTGATCTCGATTTTGTCGCACGCGCTCCTGATGGCAAGGGTGTCGAAGATCTCGTTCAGAAGGAGATCGTGACTGCGCTGCGCCAGAAAGAGCCTGTCGAACAGGCACTGGTCAGTTACAAACCATCTCCGGATACGAAGAGAAAACGCCACGGCGTGGAGTCACGCAAAAAGGTTATTGTAAAACCTCGCACGGTCGGGAAGCCGGAACCTGATTCTGAGTTGCAGCCACACGTGACAGATCTACTGAACACGAGCAACGCACGGCTGCTTGATAGCGACACCAACATCATCAACGAGGTCGCTGTGCGGGATCTGGCTTCTTCACTGAAGTCGTGTACCGATAACATCGAAAGCGTGGTCTTTGATGGGATGGTTACCCAGCGAATACTGGACATCGCTGCTGAAAAGAACGTTAAATGTCTTGTCGGGGCTGAACTGGGGCACATCACCAAACACCCGACAGCAGTCAAGATTATGACTGCATCCAGCCTGTAACGCAGAGGTATTCTCTGCGGTTTCACTTTTTTTCTGTTGGTTGTCTGTAGATTCGTGGAGGTTTTGCGTTCCTCGTCTACACAGGCTGCCTCTCCTCCGGCAGCACAGGAAGCGGTGTCGTGTTGATCAGAACCGGCGTCGCAATCTCCTTTGCCCGCTCGATCAGGAGTTCTTTTCCGTCTCGCGTCAGTGCAAATAGTGGAATCGCGGTTCCGACCTGCGCAAGCGGCTTTACAAGATTGCGGACGTGTTTTGATGCGCAGCCTGTTACGATATCCACCAGCCCCAGTAGATCCTCGATCTCTGACCTGGAAAGCGCTGTGATGTGCGCAGCGATGATGATCGTTGTTATGCCAAGTTCGGACTCAAGTCCTCTTATCTCAAGCGCCGTGCCCGGATCGATGACTGTGACTGCGATCCGCCCGCATCCAAGTTCGGCTGCACGGCGCACGCCCGTGGCAGGATCGATGCTTGCCGCATCCGCGTCAACGACGGTCCCGCCGCGCTCCCGGATTCCCCCGATGATCGCAGGGATCGGCTCAGTCTCAATAAGCCCCGATATCTGTGCACCCATGCCCTGAACGAGCCCTGGATTATCGGTTATGACCGTGCCCGCGCCATCACATGCGGTAACCGTCGTCTCAATAAGTCCGGTGCGAAGCCCGGTCATCATCACCTCGGATGCGCCAAAGTTCACAAAGACATCCACATCGAGGTTACGGGCTGGTGTGAACATCCCGAGTTCTGCTATCCGGAATTCCATGTTCGCACGGACCGCGTCCTCAGTGATCTCTTTTATGCTGTGCACCTTGTCAAAGAGCGGGCACCACCTGATGCAGGGCTTGCCGACATCGATGACCCGCCCATCCTCCACTGTGACCCGCGTTGTTCCGAGCATCTCCATTATATGTGGCATGATGAACGTTTCTTGGTTCCTCTGGTTTGTAAACACTTTGGAGGGATGGTGCCGCTCTGGAAGGCATTTGGCTACAGCATAATAGGCTTAAATGGCGCCCCCATCTCGATAACATGATCGAGGTGGTACGCATGGATCCCCAATTTTTGACAGTAAGAATAGAGTTGGTAATCCTTGGTCAGTACCTCTCCATCGGTATTTTTAGCCGCGAAAATTATAGAAGTGTCCGTGAACCCAAATTTAAATATTTCATCCGAGTCAAGAATAGTATCTTTTGAGATGTATATTTCACCCATAGCCCCTAAGATTTTAAGGTTATCCCGGATCAATCCGGCGAAACGATCACTTTTAAGCTGTTCTGCAAAATTTGAAACCTCTGACAATACGCCGGGGGTCACAGTAATAGTTTGGGAGTATGCTAAAAACAGTTGAAGAATCTCAAAACTTTTATCATCATATCCATATTTCTTGAGTCTTTTAAATTTGGATATCACTTGTTTATCGTATATTCCGGTTAAGAACAGTAAAAGGGGTACGGTATCGATTATTACATTCCTGGGAGATCTGACCCACTTTTTCGGCTTATGGGGCGGCGCCATTTGTATCACCCATTTATAGTTACACTGGCTGTTTTATTTCGACATCAGCGATAGTACCATCCTCATCTCTGATACGTACCAGATATTCTCTGCTTTCTTCCTCAAATATATTCTTCACTTCACAATCTACAATCCAGTACTCCTCGCCATCGTACGCAATTTTGATCGTTTCAAACAAGAAGTAATGATGAGTTTTCGTCTCTTCAAAATAATTTTTAGCGATTTTTGCCGCCTGTGTTGCATCGAGTTTCATTTGGATCGCCTCTCGAGTTTGTATCTCGCATGTACTTAAGCACCGAGTCGGTATTTTGTCTTCCATTCGCCGCGTTATATAACTTGCTCCATCTCACAAAACCCTTCCTCGCTCGCGCTCGTCGCGATCGCATGCCCTCCCGCATCATTGATCGCCTGCACGACAGCATCCGCCGCCGCCCCCTCGGCAAGCGCGACGATGCAGCCGCCGCCGCCCGCACCCGTGATCTTCGCACCATACGCGCCGGCACTTCTTGCGGCGTAGACCAGCGCGGAGATTTTCGCGCTTCCGACGCCAATAGCGTCCAATAGCCCGTGATTGATGTTCATCAGTTCCCCAACCCCGCGGTAATCCCCACGCTCGATTAAGGGCACGCCGATCTCTGAGAGACGATCGATCGTGTCAAAGATCGGATTCATGATAGCCGGATAGCGATCGTGCAGAATCCTGACGTTTCCCACGAGTTCCTTTGTGGAGGAGAACTCCCGCGTGTCCCCGATCACAATATCGCAGTCAATCAGCCTCAATTTTGCTGACACTGGTGGCGACCCCCCGGGCGTTATCATGATGGTGCCGCCCATCGTCGAGACGAATGTGTCGGTCGGCGATGCCGCGCCCTGAACCTCCCGCTCGATCGCATGACCGACTTCTGCAATCGCTGTGCGGGTCATTCCGAGATCAAACTCGGCGTTGAGCGCGCCAAGCGTTGCGATCACCGCAGCAGCAGACGATCCGAGTCCTGAACCGACCGGAATCTCGGAATCGATTTTAATTGAGACCGCGGGGATGCCGAGCGATTCGATGCACCGCGAGATGTAGGGGTGCACCGTGTAATCGATGCCAGTTGTTCCGAGAAGGGATGTGATCGTCGTTTTGTTCGATTCCCTGACTGTTGCGGTTGTGCGGAGGTTGATTGCGGATGCGATCGCACGCTTGCCGTAGACTACGGCGTGTTCGCCGAAGAGGTATATTTTTCCGGGCGCGGAGTGGGTTGTGGTCATGTTATCGCGTGTCTCTTATTTTCTGTGGGATGGTGTGGGTCCTACCTTGGTCACCCTAAGATCATCGAACGGAAAAGGCACCGGGACGACTTTACCTCTCATCATAGAACGGTTCCCCGTCGGAAAGCGTGTAAATGTCCTCTACGGAATCTTTCAGGAAATCGAAGGCGGGGTTGGCGGCTGCTGCCTGGAGCCATTCAGTCTCGTTTATGTCAGAGTCTTCGGGCGGAGAAAACGCAAAAGACGGTGCAAATCCGTTAGACGCAAGGTTTAGATCTTCCATATATCTACCTCATCAGTTCTTTAAACTGCTCGACCGTCAAATCCGCACCTCTAAGAATGCTTCTTAAGACCTTGGGGTGGAGAACCTTTTTTGAGTGATACGGTACTGTTACTCTCTTCCCTTCACTGTTTTTGTAAATCTTATGACTCCCGCTCTGCCGGACAAGAACAAAACCCGCCTTCTCCAGAACTCTGGTCACTTTGCCAGCGGTGATCCGGGGGAGTTTTTCATTCATACGGCTATTTCCAGAGAGGTCAGGCTTATAGCCTCTATATGGGGAATATCTTCCATATCTGCCACTCGGTCTTCAATATGAAGGCGAATAGCATCCCTGATGTTCTCTAAAACCTCTTCGTAGCTATCGCCCTGAGTATAACATCCCTGAAGCTCAGGACAGAAAGCAAAATATCCATCTGCGTCCTTCTCGATCACTACCGAGATCCGATATCTTTTCATTCACTTAGCCTCCTTGTGATTGTTTCTTGGAAGGGGTTGGGCGTTAATCCCATATCTACTGTCGTGGCTTGCATTTTGTTTTCTCCTATATGGATTGATGTTCGACAATGTTTGGGTGTGTTTAAGCTTTTTTGGCAGGGCACTTTTCAGATGATCTCTTCGTCCAATATTTCCTGTCTGCTGATTTCGTTACCAATCTGGCGAACCCTGATCCGGTCAAGCTTACATAAGAGTTGCCGCTGGCGGTCAGGGATTAACTCGCCCGGAACGTTCGTGCGATTACCGTCTCCGAAACCAGCTTTGGCGCAGTGACCAACGCCCCACGTGCCATGCGAACAGGCTTTTGGCAACCGCATCTCTGTCAAGCTCGTAACGCCACTCTTCGATGATTGCCTCATAAGCCATGCCACGCCCAACCTGTTCCAGCACGTCCGCGACCCGGATACGTGCGTGCGCGAAATGTCGGTTCGCCGTGGCAGATGGCGGGGTCGGCTACGATGCAATCACCCCATGTTTTTGTCATGATAGCTCAAAGTCCCAATGCAATCCGCAATCGCTCTTCTATTTCATTCATCATACCCCGATCCAGCTCCCCTAAAACGCGCAATACAAGCGACTTATCGAGTAACGCCAACTTGTGCGTCCGAAATACCGAGCGATATTTCAAACCCGCCCCCGGAAAGGAAGAATGTCCTGGTTCAAGGATGAAATCAGTCGGGAGTAATTCTGCGGGCATCGATGATGAGACAAAGAGACAGAGAACGTCATCCATTCTGCGCATCAGGTGGTCAGGCGTAAGCACCACCGCTGGACGGACTTTTGTGTTGGTAAGGTCAGTGAACGGGTAGCGGACGAGAACTATACTACCTCGCCTTACGATTCGCTGAGCCATTTGACTGCCTCACCATCCTCACTGGAGTAAACATCCTCGCAACTGGCATCCAGCCAGTCGAAACTCCCGGATTCCATGACGAGCCGCATAAGTTCTTGAGTGGAGATCTCGTCAGTCAGAACCGAGAGATTCCGCAAACTCCGCCGCGCTACCACAAAAGCCGCGAAGGTCTCGACTTCCGCACGTTCCGGAGGTGCCATATTATCGAGTAATTGTGAGAGCCTTTTTGATACGGGCATGATTTACCTCTCTATCATTATTTCCTAAATAATGTACCTTTACGCCACAATGGTTTAAATTCCACTTTTTGACATTCAGGCTTTGCCAACGCCATCGAGGGACACGTGCGATTGCGAACAGGCTTTTGGCAACCGCATCTCTGTCAAGCTCGTAACGCCACTCTTCGATGATTGCCTCATAAGCCATGCCACGCCCAACCTGTTCCAGTACATCCGCGACCCGGATACGTGCGTGCGCGAAATGTTGGTTCGCCATGGCAGATGGCGGGGTCGGCTACGATGCAATCACCCCATTGGCAAATTCCGCAGGAACGGTACTGTTGTCATACAGTTGCACTATGTCCCAACAAAACTATGGGTGGAGTTGCAGAAATGTCAGGCTCGATGTCCCGACGATTATGCAGTTCTTTGAGGTCTTGCAGGCGTTTTGGCACCTATATGACGTGCTCCCGCTATCGATTGCGGGTATATGCATCTACATATCCACAAGCATACGCACAAGTGAGGTCGATTCCACACTCGGCAAGTATCGGTGCCAGCACCACGCAGCACGAAGGAGGGACATCTGTAATGGATCTGAAACTGGTGCCGCCCATTAAGGGATATGCCAGTCCAAAATCTCAATATTTCTCGCAAAAGGCGACCAGGAATAATGTGGCTATAGGACCAAAGAGTAGTGAAATGAGAAACCAGTTAAGACCGCTTCTGTTCTTCCCCTGGGCGATCCCTGCATTGATCAATGCAAGACTGCCCCATCCAATTGCATAGTCCGGTCCAGAGCTCATAGAAGTGCCTTCCACTGTTCTGAATTTGATATGTTCATTTGCACCATTTTATCAATCCTCTTGTAGACCTGCTGCTAATTAACAGTACTCCCAAAACAAATGCCCACGCCGTGGAGTGTGGCAGTACCTCACATACAGTATCTCCGAAAGAAATCGGTCACATATTTGTTAGGGTTACCTAACTCTCCAAACCCGTTCTGAAATCAGTTAGCTGCACTCTGAAATTCAATTTTACAGATCGAAAACGAAAGTTTTAAATATTACGATATCCATAAAAATATCATACAAAGAAAGTTCCAATTCAGATCCAAACCCACCTCGAACTCAATGGAATCCATGGTTTCTTCATTCGAAAGGTAACAAAATTCGGAAACAGCACTAAGGTCGATTGTCCCAAGGAATACTGTACTTACTCAAGTATTGTGTGGATACCCGCATATAAAACCACGAGATTACACACGATTAACACAGAAATCTTGTGGAAATCTGTGTAATCTTGGTTACTACCACATGTTACCCAAGCATGCACGGAATACCTTGGTCGCACCGTCTATCTGGTGATTTTATGACACTAAACCGGGATAGAATATTTTCAAACGGTACGAACATTCGACACGTTCGTCAACCATTGTCGGAATCGACAACCAAAAATCACCATCCTTTCCGGTTTTGAGTACAATCGGGACTTGTTGAAAGCAGCGAGGGCGAACGGATAGACAACAAGGAGCTATCGCGTTGTTATGCCATTGGAACAACATGCCGGGTTCAATGGTAATATATCCACCTCATAGCATCTTTCTTCTCGGAATGAAAGGCGGGGGGGTTTTTCAGTCTGTAGGTTCTCGGTGTTATTGTGAATTCTCGTGGATTCGGAGATACTTGACGAACCGCATGGTTAATTCATGGTTGAGAACATATACGGTTATACTCCGGGTTTGGAGACCATCACGTCCATTTACCTGATATGGGAGTTGCTATGACCGAAATCATCGTATACACAACCGAGACCTGCCCGAAATGTAAGAAACTGAAAGAATATCTGAAATCAGCAGCAATCGAGTACGGCGAGGCTGATATGTCCACGCCTGAATCACTCACCGAACTGCGCGTAAACGGTGTATTTACGATGATGGTACCTGTTCCGCAGGTTGATGATTCGTTTCTGACTCTTGACGAGATGTTCTGCACTGTTAGGTGAGTGGTATGGATTCCTTCACAATACTGATCAAAGAACCCGCAGAAAAAAGATTGCGGAAGTTTAATAAAAACATTCAGAAACGTTTTGCTTCTAAAATCAGAAAACTGAAAGAAAATCCGGGAATACACGGCAAACCGTTAAGGGGCGCCCTCCATGGATATTGGGAATTATATTTCGAGAACAAATTTAGAATTATATACACAATAGATCCTAATGAAAAAACAGTCACAATCGAAGCTATCAAACACAAAAACGAGATTTAGATTCCGAGTTCCTGCGCAAGTTCCTCGAAATCCATGACCTTGACATCATCTCTTTTACCTTCTCCGATCTGCGCCATGAGGTCTTTATCAGATAACACCTCTATCGTTCGCATCATTGACTCGAATTCATCCGTAGAAATGGTTACCCATCCGGTTTCGTGTCGCCCATAAGTTTTATGCATTCCATATACGTGTGTCACAGTACTGGACATTTGGATCACCTGACCATTCAGATATAGTATAATATTGATGGCGTTGTCAATGTATAAGTAATTGAGTTAGACGAACCGCATGGTTAATTCATGATCAGGAACACATATTCTTACATTGCGGGTTTTAATCCACCCACGCCCGTTTCCATACCGGAAGGGAGTTACCATGACCGAAATCATCGTATACACAACCAGCGCGTGCCCGAAATGTAAGAAACTGAAAGAATATCTGAAATCAGCAGCAGTCGAGTACGGCGAGGCTGATATGTCCACGCCTGAATCGCTCACCGAACTGCGCGTAAACGGCGTCTTCACGATGATGGCGCCTGTTTTGCAGGTCGATGATTCGTTTCTGACCATTGACGAGATGTTTGACGATGACCGGATCAGAAAAGACGTAATCGATGATCTGACGGGGCGCGCATCACCATGAGGCGACCTACACGCTCGCATCCACAGGACACCGTGCAGAAGACGCTTGACTGGAAGAGTGTGCCGCGCATGCCCCGCGTCCGCACGACAGACGGGCATCTGATGGACTGGGACCGGGGCGCGATCGTAGCTCAGCTGGTCAAAGAGACGCAGCTCTCAAGGGAGTTCTACGGAATCGACCCGATAACCGAGGAAGAGGCAAAATGGGTCGCAGCGGAGGTTGAGAAGCGGATCAAGAAGATTGGTATCACGCATCTCTCAGGTCCACTCGTGCGCGAGCTTACAAACGTGGTTCTCCTCGAGCGCGGGCATCCTGAGTGGCGAAACATCGCAACACGGGTGGGAACCCCGGTCTACGACGCGCACAAGATCGATGTGGGATCCGGGTTCGAAGCGAAGGAGAATGCGAATCTTCAGGATAACGCCGAGACTTCGCATAAAAAGAAAGCTGATAAGATCTCCAAAGAGCAATATCTACTGCTGCTACCACCAAAACTTGCCGATTACCACCTGAACGGCGACATTCACATCCACGACCTCGAGTACTTCGGGACCCGCAGCTTCTGCATGGACTGGGACCTCAGGTACTTCTTCTACTACGGGCTGATGCCTGATGGCAGCGGCACAAAGGCGAGCGTTGCGGGTCCCGCGAAGAAGCCAGAGGTTGCGATTCTCCATGCGGTGAAGGCTCTCGGGAGTGCGCAGACGAATTTTGCAGGTGGACAAGGGTTTTACAACTTCCTGACGTTTCTTGCACCGTATCTTGAGGGGATGAATTATGAGGAGATCGAGCAGCTGATGCAGATGTTCGTCTACGAGATGACACAAATGATGGTCGCACGCGGGGGACAGCTCGTATTTTCGTCAGTGCAGCTGGCTCCGGGAGTTCCGAAGCTCTGGAGGGACAAACCGATCGTATACAAGGGAAGGATATGGAATGGCGATTCCGATCAGGCGCCGCTCCGCACATACAACGAGTTCGAGCGGGAGGTCAGGCTCTCGTTCAAGGCGCTGATGAACGTGATGCTCGAAGGGGACTACTGGGGCAAGCCGTTTAACTTCCCGAAGCCCGAGATATCGATAGAACCCGATTTCATGGAGGAAGACGAGGAGTTCAACAGAGAACACCACGATCTGCCCACGTATGCCGATTTATATGATCTTACGTTCGAGCTTGCTGCAAAATTTGGCGCTCCATACTTTGATAACCAGATACCGGAGTACCGTGGGGCTGGAGAAGGAATAAGCTGCTATCAATGCTGCGCTTATAATTTCTCCTCGAACGCTGACACCGATTCCGATTTTGATGACAAACTGATCTTTGCGGACGGAAAGCACTTCTCGATGGGCGCATGGCAGGTGATCTCAATAAACTGCCCGAGAGCCGCGTATCGTGCAAATCACGACGACCAGGCACTCTTTTCCGAGCTGAAATACCTGATGGACATCGCGGTGAAACTCTTCAAGATCAAGAGGATGTGGATGCAACAGATCGTCGAGCGCGGGCGGATGCCTTTTGCGACCCAGCGCCCGAAGGATCCGATCACAGGAGCGTACGGTTCGCAGGCTGTCGATCTCGAGGGTCTTGTCTATGAGATCGGTGTTGTTGGCATAAACGAGATGGTGCAGCACCATGCAGGCAACCAGATGCATGAGTCAAAGGATGCGTGGAAGCTTGCGATCAGGGCGATGACCGAGATGGAGATCTACTCAAAAGCGCTCAGCGAGGAGCATGGAATCACGATCGCGCTTGCAAGAACGCCTGCCGAGACAACAACAGGCAGATTCGCGGTATCAGACATTCTGCACCGCGAGTACTCAAAATGCGCGAAGGATGTGGTCAAAGGCGACCTTGATAGTGCGCTTGCACACATCCACGAGACAAGGGACCTTCCGATTTA
>JAIWAP010000025.1:0-16937 GCA_048634345.1 Methanobacteriota archaeon
CAGATCGGTAGGAACATTAAGAACGTCGCTTAAGATGTGATGCACATCCAGATCGCAATTACTTCCACCAAACCTGATGATTGCAAATTTCATTGTATTTCAATTGAGTAATTGTGGATCACGGGATTTGCCAGCAATTTCTGACACATCTCATCCAGCATTTTTGTGGCATCATCCGCGCTGTCAGCTTCCAGTTCGATAAGCAGTTTTTTTGCGGTGTGAACGCCGCTTACGTCATAACCAAGGTGCATGAGCGCACGTTGTATCGTATCCCCTTCAGGATCGAGCATGCCCTCCTTCAGTTGCGTGGTGATCTCGGCACGGTATTTCATCGCATACCAGATCGCTTTGATGCGATAAAAATGTATGGATTCACCGGGCCGGGTACGCGTGGTCGGAGGAGTTTTGTGGGGGGTTGGGACGCGATTTGGATCGAAGAACATTTATCTAACATTGAAACATTAATGTATAGTGGTGAATAACAATGGAAGTTACCATCGGTTTCCAAACAGACGGAAATAAATTTGATATATTTAATCGTATTATAACCATAATCGGTAAACATCCTGAAAGTTTGGATGAAGATCAAATTGGGATAAGATTAAAACCAAATGACACCATAATCCATGAAAAGTTTAGAAGTGGAACGACTCTACTCAAAGTTTACTTTCCTGACACTGCTTTTGACACACCTCCCTCTGGTGAAATTTATGCCATTTTTGATATCAAGCGATTTAAAAACGGTTTGGAAGCTTGCAATGTCCATAAATACAGTTATGATACTATTGAAATAACATTCAACGATCAAGAAATAGTTTTCCTCAGTAACACTCCTGAACCATTTACCATCAGGTCGAATGGAATAGCAAACCTCGAAAAAATTGAAGAGTTTAAGTTATCTGCAATAGTTGAAGATGTTTTAAGAAACGAGTTCAACGGTGCACTGAAAATAGCAAATCTTGTAGATTCTGAAGACTATTTCATGGTTAAGCCAATAGAGATATCTCTTATAGATAATGGTTTGGTTATGGAGTCGATTTTGGAAAACAGAATAACACGAGGGCGTAAAATTGTACATGGCACGGTCAAACAGGGTGCTAAAGAAATAACTCACATACCATTGGAACAGTTGGAATTCGTGAACAAATTTGCTAAGCATTGTGAACCGCTAACACTGAGTTATAACAATGCTGGTTGCTTGAAAGCCCTGATGGTGTATCCCAATGATGTAAGGGTTGAAATAATCAATGCAGTACAACTTGACCCGTAGATACAGTTCTGCCTATGCTACACGCTCTTTCTGAAGTTTCATCGTGCCAAATTTGCTCTCCAGAAGGTCTAAAATGACAGTATGCAATCAAAGAATCGCCATCGGATAGTTTATGGTCAATCCCTTTTAATCCAATATTATACCGTTCGAGAAGATGGGTTTCGAGATCTCCTTTGTAAAATGTCCCTATGGATCGCACTATAGTGTTTTGATATTGTCGGTGCAGTGAATATTTGCTTACAACAAATACGGAAGGGCTGAGCAAGGAGTTGAATTCATATACGTTCATAAAAAGCCGTGCTTTTGTCCTATCTAACAAATCCGTAACATTTCTTGAAATACTGCCAGTGATTAGCTCTTCTTTACCGTCTCGCTTATTTCGTATAGACTCCATCGCCACTCGTGGGAAAACAAATCTGTTACGCTTCCTTTCTCTTCTGCCTCCTATAGTATCCACCAATCCATTTATATCCATATTATCAACTGAATCCCATATTTCATGGTAGTCTGGTTTTCTGCCTATTCGTTCTTCCACCGGTTCGATCAGATCCGCTATAATCATAGCATAGTCATTTTCGATTAGAACTTCAAGAATTGTTTTCGAGAGCGTATCCAATCTATCAAAATAATGATCTTCTATCCCTTTCAATAATAATTTTGAACAATCGTTCATCTCTTTTCGCCAACTTTCAGGTAGAAAGTTAATAAATTCCTTCGAGCAATTGTCCAAGTCTATAAGTTCTGCTCGTATCGACTGTCTGAGTTTTTTGATCAAAATTTCAAGGGCGTACTGATCGTTTCGTTCTATTTTCGGGTTTTCAAATGCACTATCGATGATTTGAAAGGCACGATCGGTTTCTCTTTTAGAAATAATCTCTTTATCGGAAGAAATTTCTATTAAATTCTCCAAACTTTTCAATTCCCTTTTACTAACCCTTCTATCCCACCTGAGATTCTTAATTATATCGAAGGCTTGAGGAATATCATGATGGATGATTGTAATTTCCTGGAATAATTGATCAATATCAACTGTTTTATACATGCTAACCTCCTCGAAGTCGTCGCCCCCAATCTAAAATCTCTGGCTTTATATCTACGATATCATCCTCATCATGCATTTTCAACAAGAAATTTTTATATACCAATTCTATGGGGCCTCCGTCGTTGTGTGCATTTATCATAAACTTGCTCGTGTCGATATTTCTTTTGGTTATCTCTTTCTGAAGCATGTTTTGTGCTTTTTCGATTGTTGTACTCATCTGAATTTTATGTAAATATCCTTCATATCCGGTCGGTTTTGATGACCTATCGCACATCTCGATCCACTCTTGCTCTAACTTTTTGAGGACATATCCAAGTCCCTCCACATCTTCTTCTACGTTTTCATCGAGTATCCTTCTCAAAAGTACTATGATCTGGTCAACTCTTACATCCCATGGGGGATGTTTGTCTTTTATCGTAAATATATCTTCGGTATCCACATTATCCAGCACTGAATTTAAATACGCAAGCCCGCATACCACCGCTCCGAAGAGATCGCAGAGCAACTCATTAACCTCCGGACGTTCATCTCGTGCGCGTTCATGTCTTAGCATGTGCCCCAATTCATGTGCCATCACTGGGAGTAGTAGCGGGTCTTTACAAATTTTAGCGCTAACAAAGAAAATAGCAGGATCCGATGCATCCTTTTCGGTCAAACAAATCGGATATAGGCACGTTACTTTGGATGGATGCGAATGTATCGAAACTATGGGGCTGAATTGCAGATATCCAATTTTTCGAGCCATATCCAAAAGAAAAAATTCAGATACAAGTTCACACGTATTATCTGATTTATCAATTCTATCGACCAACGCGCTATGAATAACTGACGCCTGACGAGTCAATAAATCGTGTGCTATCCCCATATCTTCGAGAGGTGGTAGTGGATCATCTTCATTCTCTACATATCCACGAAGCTCTGATAGATTAGTATCAATTAATTTAATAAATACATCAACATGCCTCCAATATGGTTGTGGAACTTTTTCGATTCTTTCTGCAATATCTCGTTTCATCGTCTCCATCTTCTCAATTACCTGTTCGAGAGACATGCTGAAATAAAAGAGGGTCATTATTTAAAAAACTTTCATTCAGTTCCTCTGTGCTCCTAAATGCCGCGCATGCAGGTCAATACCGTCGTCTGACATGAGAAATATGGGTAGCAGTGGTTTAAATACTCATATCACCCACCCAATACCGTTTGGCGCCCATCCTACCATCACGACCTCCAGCCCGCGGATACCCCGCTCTTCAAAGCGGGTTCTGGTGACTGATATAAGCGTTAAGCAGCGGTCAAAAGGATTTTGTGTAGCAGACCCGTATATGCACCTGAAAAATGGATTGCCAGACAACGCGTGGGTTGACAGCCCCGATTCACCGGTGTTTCTTGCTCTTATCGAAAACAGATGGCAGATGCACGATATACCGCCCGTCCTCTTTTATAGACATTATAATCTCTTCCCGCTCGAGCAGTGCTTCAAGATTTAGCTCGTAAGAGCCTTTATCGAGTATGCGGATCGATTCAACCTGTAAATCAGGCTTTTCTTCCACCACCTCATGTTCAACCACTTGCGTTTCGGTATCGGGTACGTCTTCGGTCTCAGATTCTGCCGGCACATACAGAAACTTGTTCCACCCGCAGTTAGGGCAGCCATCCAGTATCTCGGTTGCACCATCCTCGAAGATGTGCTCGCAGTTGGCGCATTTATGAGGCATGACAAGCATTCTCACTTTCATCGGTATTCTTTTTATCTGTCACATGAGGTGGTCGGCAACGCTTCAACTGATGCGACGTTATGATAAATTGGCAATTCCCGGCAAGCCTACAATTCCTTCACCAGCGCAACCTCATCGCAATCAGGGAACTTCGGACATTTGATGCATTCGCTCCATACCTTGTGCGGAAGCACATTCTTATCAACCTCCACAAACCCGTATCTCTGAAAATAGCCGGGTGCGCGGGTAAGCGTGAAGATCGTAGTGATTCCGAGTTCCTGCGCCTCGCTCATGGACGCATGTAAAAGCAGCGAACCGATGCCCTGATTGTGCGCATCCTGCCGCACTGCAAAGGATATGACCTCTGCAAGGTTGTCCCAGCAGACATGGAGAGCGCAGCACCCGAGCAGTTGATCTTCGCTTGCACAGACCGTAAAATCCCGGATTCGGTCATATAGCTCGCTACGCGATCGCGGAAGCATAGTCCCGTCCATGGCGTATCCATTGACCAGTTCATGCACCTGATCCACATCCTGCACCACCGCCTTCCGAATCTGGTAATCCGTGCGATGCTTCGTATGACGTCCTGTATCTATATGATCACCTGCGCTTCTGCCCCATTCTTGTAACCGAGAGGATCAATGCAAATATTGCAGCAAACACGCAACCACTCAACAGATATCTGAAAGCCGTTGACTCTGCAAGCCGAATGTTCCATTTATCGCTACTGCCACCGTCATCTGGCGATGATTGTGATGATTCGTTCCCATGCGCGGATTCTTCTGAATCTCCTGCGGTTCGGACGTATTCAGGATCCTTGAACTGCGAAAGCCCGCGCAGGTGCGCCACCCCGCCTTTTGTATCCAATGACACCCGGTCCAGTTCCACAACCAGGATGGTGTGATAGTCCCCCCCGATCTTCTTCATATACACAAACCGCCTCTTATCAGGATCGTCGCCATACAATTTTTCCTGTTTAACCGTTTCATCTCCTTTGTACAGTGTCAGAATGGCGTTGTTGTCGGCAATAGACTCTACTCCAAGTTCGTATCCTTCTTTCAAAGGTTCCCGGTCGTCTTCCCCGATGTTTACAGACACATCACTGATCAAAGGGTAATCGAATGACCGATCAGGATCGATATGTTGTTCAATGATCAATGAAACCGTGTTTGAGGTAGTATTAGTTCTTACCAGCGATATTTTTATGATATCGTAATTAATGTCGCCAAGCCCCTTTTCAAGTGTGTAAGAACTCTTTTTGGATATATCCGGGTTCGCAATTTTCTTGCCGCCATTCGATATGTCGATCGCCGCGCCGTCATTCCTGACCTCCTTGACCCTGAGCATGTAGCCCTGTTCCAGATCTATGGAGCGCCCGGTCTCGATGTCGCCATCAAAATAGAAGATGGTTGCCTCATGGACATTTCCGGCGCAGGCTGGTATGCCTACGATTACACACAGCGACAGCACAAACGCCAGACAGACGACGCGCATCGATCCATGGGCGGTCATCCGGGCAGGTTGGTTCATGAGTGTAGTGTAGTATTATTTTACTATTATGGCTTGCGGGTGCATTGCAGCAGGAGGGTGCCGGCTAACACCCGGTAGCATAACAATCACACATTTAGGGCAACGTTTTTTTACAAGTAAACATATTGTTATACACCAGAACCGGTTTGCATGGCACCATGCCCCATGACACCATGACATGGATTGGACAACATGGCGCTGCTCATAACCATCCGAACAGAGATGCAAGGGTAGTGGCAAGCCGTAAACGCGGAACTATGGTACGGGTTTGAAAATCGGTGCTTAGTCAAGTGAGGAAGATAAATGAGTCGTTCAGGATCGGGCGATGAAACGCACGAGAGCGGGGACATTGACCAGCGCATCGCAGAGCTGGAAAGGGCGAACAAAGATCTGGTAAAGAAGATCGCTGAACAAGAGCGCGCAGAGGGAGAGCTTACGGCGTCGCTCATGGAGAAAGAGATGCTTCTGCGCGAGGTTCACCACCGGGTTAAGAACAATATGCAGGTCATCTCCAGTCTCCTCAAGATACAATCCGGGTATGTCAGGGACGACGATGTGCGCGAGATGTTTGAAGAGTGCCAGAACCGGATACTGGCGATGTCTCTCGTCCATGAGAAGCTTTACAAGTCACAAGATATCGCAAGCGTCGATTTTAAGGAGTATATCAAGACTCTGCTCCATGACGTGTTCTGGTCTTATGGTTATGGGTTTGGCGCCGGCAGAATCAAGCTGAAGATGAACATCGAGGATGTTTCGTTCGGTGTCAGCGATGCCATGTCATGCGGATTAATAATCAATGAACTGGTCTCCAATTCCTTGAAACACGCTTTTCCGGAGAGCAGATCAGGCGAAGTCAAAGTTTCACTCCGCTCAACCGGCAAAGATAAAATTGAACTGGTTGTCGGCGATGACGGGGTCGGGATGCCGCAGCATCTGGATTTCAGGGGCGTGGAAACGCTTGGTATGCATCTGGTTATCCTGATGGCTGAAGATCAGCTCCGGGGCACAATCGAGCTTGATAGAACCGGCGGAACTGAATTTAAGGTTACGTTTGAGGGTTGAAGTGATGAAAAACGATTTTTTCACAAAAAATCGAGTAAAAACTGCCCTTCGGGCGGGGCTGGCGATATACTTTTTCGTAAATGAAAATGGTGCGTAGAATGACTGGGCGTTATAGTGTATATACTATGAAAAAAGAGATATTGATCGTTGAAGACGAAAGAATCGTCGCTGAAGACATTCAGACGATTCTGAAGAATTTTGGATACGCGGTCTCCTCGATCGTGTCGTCAGGCGAGGAGGCTATCGCCAGAGCAGGGGCGGAACTGCCTGATCTGGTGCTGATGGACATCGTGCTCAAAGGCGAGATGGATGGGGTTGAGGCGGCTGAACAGATACGGTCTGCCCTTCACATTCCGGTTGTATACCTAACTGCTTATGCAGACAGCGTCACACTGAAGCGGGCAAGGGTGACCGCGCCTTATGGATACGTCGTCAAGCCGTTTGTCGACAAAGAACTCTGCTGTATCATAGAGATGGCGCTTTACAAGAGCCAGCGGGAAAATAGGCTGGAACAACTCGCTGCGATGATGGGCACCATCCGGAACATCGACAAGATCACCACCGAAGAGAAAGACCCAGGAATGCTGATCCGGAGGATCTGCGAAGGTTTCATCGAGACACGCGGCTATCGCCACGCGTGGATCGCGCTCAACAACGAACCATACATGCTTGCAGGCGCCGGAAAGTCGGGTGCGAGCGAAGAGTTCTCGCAGGTAGAGGCGCGCATGAGGCTCGGCGAGTTGCCTGATTGTGCCAGACAGGCGATTGGGCAATCCGAGGTTGTCACGGTTCGGAGTCCGTCTTCTGCCGGCGCATGTGCTGGCTGTCCGTTGCTAAAGCGGTGCGATGGTGGAGAAACGCTCACCGTCCGGCTGGAAGCGGGCGAAACGATCTGCGGGCTGTTATCTGTGGCACTCCCCCCCGATCTTGCTGCAGGTGGGACAGAGTCGCCGCTGCTTACAGAGATTGCCGGGGATATTGCATTTGCGCTAAACAGCATAAGACTGGAAGAGCTACGTAAGGGGCGAGGCGGTTAAAAGCCGAAAAGCGAGCGCTTTTTGGCGTTTGGAGTGTTTGCAGGTATTCCGGTGCAGGGGGTGCCTGGGTTTGGGGAGTGGTACAATGAAACAGGTTTCCGGGCAGGATGATAACAGCGCGGTCACGTATAAAGTCACAGTCTCGATCATCTTCGGGTTGATCGGGTTTGCAGTGAACTTCTACCCGATCGATTTCGTCTTTTATGGCTCTTATCGGATGAGCTTCCTGGTCGGTCTCGTATTTCCCATGCTGATAACGCTTGCGTGGGGCTGGCGATATATTTTTTCGTAATGAAAATGGTGTGTGGAATGACTGGGCGTTATAGTATATATACCATGAAAAAGATGGGGATCTTCTGTGTTTTACTATTTATCATCTCAAGCGGATGCGTAACCGAAGAAAAACCAACCATAGAGAAGCGAACAGATGTTGCAGAAACTTCCCCGTCGCCAGAGAAAAAGCTGAACTGGATGGGGCACTGGCTCATGGATCATGACCGCGAAACCCTTGTCCGGGAGGTTGCTCAGGATTTCGAGTTGATGAATCCTGATATAGACGTCAATCTCAAATATCCCCCGCAGATAATGGGCGTGCGCAGCAGGGAGGAAGTAGGTAAATATATTGCCCGGATGATAACGACTGGCGATATAGAATGGGATATTGTCTGGATGGATGATGTCATCTACCAGCATACAGCCGAAGAACTGGGCGATCCGATATGGGGGGAAAAATATCTTGTGAATTTCGAGAATGTAGAAGGTTTCAAGGAGACGCAGAAATCGTTCATCATAGACGACCCTGTTTACAGAAAGCAGACCGGTGGCATCATAGTAGGTCCGTATATCGAGGGTTATTATTATTCGATCTACTATAATAAAGATGTTGCAGGAACGATGGGCATCGAAGTGAAGCAATACGGCATGACGTTTGACGATCTTTTAGGCTATGTTGAGGCAGCCACAGAGTACAACCGGGAACACAATACCAATATCGCCGTATTCTATGAAAGCAAAAATTATATAACTACTGAACTGTTATTCCAGAACCTCCTTAAATCAGAACTCGGCGATTTTAACGAAGCCAAAGAAGAAACAGGCTCGGCAGAGAAAAACGCAGCTCTCTTAAAGACGTTCCAGGCTTTTGAAGAGCTGGGGAAGTACGATCCGTTGATCGATTCCCATAAGGATAATACATGGTACCAGACCCGGCACCTTGTGTTGGACGATGAGTGCCTCTTCTATGTAAACGGCGTCTGGATGTACAACCACTGGATGAGTATGGATGAGGAACAGACGAGAAAGATGGTTCCTGCCGAACTGCCCGTATTTCAGGAGACTGATTACCATCTCGGAGGTTACATCCCGACATGGGCTGTTATGAAGGATGCTCCGAACAGGGAAGAAGCAATCCGGCTTCTCATGTTCTGGAGCACGCCGCTGGTCGCTGAGAAGTGGGTGCGCTACGCAAAAACCCCGACCGGACTGGTCGGTCATCTCAGCACCTCTGATCAGGCAGATGATGTGTTTGAGCAGTTTCAGGCAACAATCACGGACAGGTACGGCGGCAATGTCCATTACAGCGCGAACGCGGGCTACATCTTCGGAGAAGAGAACCGACTTCTACAAGATGATCTGAATGAGAAGATCATACGGCTGCTGGATGGCGAGATGACCGCAGAGCAGGCTTATGAAGAGATTATGGAGCGCCTCGAATGAAAAGAGAAAAGAAGCATCGTTTTGGTCTGGATGAGAAGATAATCCTGCTTACCATAATTCCTTTTCTCATGATACTGATGGTTATAAGCGCATTGACCATCCAGGACAAGGCGCAGAACGAAAGGGACCTTGTACTGAACAGGATCGAATCTTACGTCAATTTACTTGAAAGCGGTGATCTTAGTTTTGAAATCGTGCAGCAAAATGAAAAATTGGAAAAAATGTTCGACGAGAAGGTCATATCGGCTGAGCTTATAGGGCTGGACGGGAGTATCATCTATGCAACAGGCACTCCGGAATACGAGGTCGATTCTGAACTGATCGAGAAAGCGTATCAGGGTTTCACTGTGACCTACACCTACAATAGGCATGACGGGGCGCCGGTATTAATCTCGTTGTATCCGGTTATCGTTAAAGATACCATAGTCGGGCTCATTCATCTCGAACTCTCGTTTGAGAAGTCAAATGACAGGATCCGGCGATATACATTGTTTGTTTTGTTCTTAAACGCCTCCGGTCTGCTTGTTGCGTTCCTGATCGTCCGTTTTCTCTCACGAAGGATCGTGATAAACCGGCTTGAGGCGTTGACTGACATGTCATCTGAGATCGGCAAAGGAAACCTGCAGCGCCGGCTGGATATCCGATCAAATGACGAGCTCGGGATACTTGCATCGGCGTTCAACGATATGGCAGGGGAACTCGGGGAACGAAAGCGGCAACTGGACGAGGAGAAGAACAAGGTTCTTGATAAGGTGGAGGAACTGGAAGAGCAGATCACCCGGCGTGAAACTGCGGAGGAGGCGCTGAAACGAACCGTAACCGATCTCAGGCGCTCCAACGCCGAACTCGAGCAGTTCGCGTATGTAGCGTCCCATGACCTGCAGGAGCCGCTGCGCATGGTATCAAGCTACATGCAGCTTTTGTCGCGGCGATACGCTGGCAAACTCGATTCTGATGCCGACGATTTCATCGGGTTTGCCGTAGACGGGGCAAGGCGGATGCAGGTGTTGATCCAGGATTTACTGGTCTATTCGCGTGTCGGAACACGCGGGAAGCCGTTTGAACCGACAAACTGCGAGGACGTACTTGAGCAGGTGCTCTCCAATATGGAGGTCGCTATCAATGAGAGCGGTGCGGTGGTGACTCACGATCCGCTGCCGACTGTTGCGGCTGATGCTTCGCAACTTGCCCAGATCTTCCAGAACCTGATCGGAAACGCGATCAAGTTCCAGGGCGAGGAAACCCCGCGTGTTCATGTCTCGGCAGAGCGAAAGGCTGGCGAATGGCTCTTCTCGGTTGCGGACAACGGCATAGGAATCGATCCCGAGTTCTTCGAGCGCATCTTTGTGATATTCCAGCGTCTGCACGGCAGGGGGGAGTATTCGGGAACCGGGATCGGTCTTGCGATCTCCCGGAAGATTGTGGAGCGGCACGGCGGCAGGATGTGGGTGGAATCGGAGCCGGGGACGGGCTCGACGTTCTACTTCACAATACCAGCAAAGCAATGAAGAAGAAGGAGTATAAAGAATGGATGAACAAAAAGATAGATATAAAATCCAGGCAATGGCTATCCTTTTAATTGCCGCTTGCATTCTCACATATTATTTCCATGCGGTGCTTAAAACCGACGCTATTTTTACGCACTTCTTTTATATTCCTATTATTTTAGCAGCTTTTTGGTGGAAAAGAAAAGGTACATCTGTGGCTATATTTTTAGCTGTACTGCTGTTTTTAAGCGACTTTTTTATTCAGCCCGATGTGATGACTGTCAATGATTTTCTTCGTTCCCTTATGCTCGTAGTTATCGCCTTTATAGTTGCTATCTTAAGTGAGCAGATTGCGAATGCGCAGGTGGAATTACAGAAACACCGCAATCACCTTGAAGAGCTGGTAGAGGCACGAACCATCGAACTCTCGAAAGCAAACGTTGCATTGCAGGTGGAAATCAACGAGCGTAAAGTTGCGGAAGAGGCACTGATAGTAATAAAAGAACAATATCGTGTATTAGCAGAACAGGCAGGTCAAATGATGTATGCTTACGACATTCCAACAGGTCAGATCAGTTGGTCCGGGGATGTTCAGACGATCACCGGTTGCACCCCTGATGAATTCCAAAAAGCGGATATATCAGGTTGGGAAAGGTTAATACATCCTGATGATCGCAAGGCTGCACTGGCGTTACTCGAAGAAGCCATAGAGAAATGTTCCGGTTATCAAGTAGAATATCGTTTCAAGCGTAAGGAGGGGACATATCTGTATATGGAAGATAATGGCCTTTTCCTTGCCGATGAAAACGGGAATGCAACCCGGATGCTTGGTATTATGAAAGACATCACCGAGCGTAAAAAAGTGGGGATTATGTTAGAGCAAGCCCTGACAGACCTGAAACGTTCCAATACAGACCTGGAGCAGTTTGCTTATGTCGTATCCCACGACCTACAGGAGCCTCTGCGTATGGTGTCGAGCTATACGGAGCTATTGAAGCGGCGCTATGAAGGTAAGCTCGATCATGATGCGGATGAATTCATTGATTTTGCTGTGGATGGCGCAAACCGCATGCAAACGCTGATCCAGGATCTGCTGAGCTATTCTCGTGTGGGTACACGTGGCAAGCCGCTTACACCGACCGACTGTGAAGATATCCTTGAGGATGTACTCGCCAATCTGAAATTATCTATTGAGGATAACAGTGCGGTGGTTACCCATGATGCTCTGCCGACCTTGGATGCAGACGCCTCACAACTGATCCGGCTATTTCAGAACTTAATCGGGAACGCCATCAAGTTCCGTGGTGATAATCCTCCGCATATTCGTATGTCGGCAGAACAAAAAGGTGACGAGTGGGAATTCTTGGTCGCTGACAACGGAATCGGGATTGAGCCTAAATACTTCGAGCGGATATTTGTGATATTCCAGCGTCTGCACGGCAGGGATAAGTATTCGGGAACCGGAATC
Source organism: Methanobacteriota archaeon (assembly GCA_048634345.1). Classification (GTDB taxonomy): domain Archaea; phylum Halobacteriota; class Methanosarcinia; order Methanosarcinales; family Methanogasteraceae; genus Methanogaster_D. The sequence goes on from JAIWAP010000025.1 coordinate 12,328, forward strand.
GGTCTTGCGGTCTGCAAGAAGATTGTGGAGCGGCACGGTGGCAGGATGTGGGTTGAATCAGAGCAGGGCAAAGGTTCGACGTTCTACTTCACAATACCAGCAAAGGGGGCATACAAATTTGAACGAAACGGATAAACCAATCGATGTCCTGCTGATCGAGGACGATCCCGGAGATCTTCGCCTGATTCAGGGGATGCTATCAGAGACAGAAAGTTCTTCATTCGAACTTGCGCACACCGGCAGGCTCTCGGCAGGACTGAAGCGGCTTGCTGAGGGGGGCATCGATGCGGTCCTGCCGGAGCTCTGACTGCCTGACAGTCAGGGTCAACTTTTGTAAGATATCATGCACGATGTTGCCAGCAATTAAATCGCTACAACGCTATTATATAACTGTTAAAAAAGACAATCATGTTCCGGCAGGCGCCGTACTTAATTGCAGTGAAAGCGATGGTCGCTGAAATGGATGCGACCATCTGACAAAAAACGCAGTGAATCAAACCAACTGATCAATTCTCAAGCACAATCTCTATGTTGACGTTGTTCGGAACGTTGATGCGCATCAATTGCCTGAGCGCGCGTTCATCAGCGGCGAGGTCAATCAGCCGCTTGTGTACCCGCATCTCCCAGTGATCCCAGGTCTCAGTCCCTTCACCGTCAGGACTTTTCCGGATCGGGACCACCAGTCGCCGGGTTGGCAGTGGGATCGGACCGGCGATGCTGATGCCGGTTCGTTCTGCAATCCCTCTGACCTGTTTACAGACGGAGTCCAGCTCTTCCGGGTTCGTACCAGTTAATCGTATTCGAGCTTTCTGAACCATTTTAGCACCGATAAAAAAAGAGTAGGAGAATTACCTCTCCTTAACGCTGATGCACATGCCAGCAGCGATGGTCTGCCCCATATCGCGTATGGCAAATCTGCCAAGCTGTGGGATCTTCTTGATTTCCTCAATGACCATCGGTCTTGTTGGCTTGATCGTGACGATCGCCGCATCGCCTGCCTTGATGAATGCAGGGTTCTCCTCGAGAACGTTTCCTGAGCGTGGATCAAGCTTCTTGTCAAGCGATATGAACATACATGCGGTCTGAGCGGTGTGGCAGTGGAATACCGGCGTGTATCCGACAGATATCGCTGACGGGTGCTGGAGTACCACGATCTGGGCTGTGAACTCATCAGCGACCGTTGGCGGGTTGTTGGCAGGTCCGCACACATCGCCTCGACGCACATCCTTCTTGCCGACGCCCCGTACATTAAATCCGATATTGTCGCCAGGCACAGCTTCAGGGATCTCTTCGTGGTGCATCTCGATCGATTTTACCTCGCCACTGGCGCCGCTTGGCATGAATACGACTTTGTCGCCCGGTTTCATAATTCCGGTCTCGATACGCCCGACCGGCACGGTGCCGATACCTGAGATCGTGTACGCATCCTGAATAGGAATGCGCATCGGCAGGGTTGTTGGTTTGTCAGGCTCAGTGAATTGATCAAGAGCCTCGAGAATGGTCGGTCCCTTGTACCACGATGTGTCCTTGCTCTTTTCGGATATGTTTGCACCGAAGAGTGCGGACGTCGGTATGAAATTCATGTCGCCCGGGTTGAACCCGACCATCTTGAGCAGGGTGCTGACGTCCTCCTTGACCTCATTGAACCGCTCCTCACTGTAATTGACAGAATCCATCTTGTTGATCGCAAGGAGCATCTGATTGATTCCGAGCGTTCGTGACAGGAATACGTGCTCCTTGGTCTGCTCCATGACCCCGTCCTTTGCATCGACGGTAAGTATCGCGGCGTCTGCCTGTGAAGCGCCGGTGATCATGTTCTTGACAAAGTCCCGATGTCCGGGGCAGTCCACGATAGTGTAATAGTATTTATCGGTATCAAATCGTTTGTGTGCGATATCAATGGTGATGCCCCGCTCTCGCTCTTCTTTCAAGGAATCCATAACCCACGCGAATGCAAATGAGCCTTTACCCTTCTCTTCCGCTTCTGTTTTGTACTTCTCGATGATATGCTCCGGCACGGTACCGGTCTCGTATAGCAGCCGTCCGACAAGCGTCGATTTTCCGTGATCGATATGTCCGATGACCGCTAGATTCATATGTGGCTTTTCTTTTGCCATGTTTATCCTCCTGATTGGTTTGTATATCTTCACTGGTGGCGGGTATTAAATGTTTTCACCATGCTCCGATCGGGATTTGAACCCGAGTCACGGGATTGAGAGCCCCGCATGATTGGCCGAGCTACACTATCGGAGCGTATGAAGCCATACCCAATATCTCTACATCATTGCCATATTAACCTTTCGAGAGATCGAAAGATATATATCGAACCAAACATCAGGAACACGCAGGTGAATTAATGTTGCGAATACCGTGGAAACGCAAACAGGGAAGCAAGAGTTACGCGTACTTGTGCGCAAGAGTACGTGCAATGAAGAGCAAATTACTGCCAAAAGAAGACTATCCGAGGTTGATGAATATGGAGGTTGCGGAGATCACCAGATTCATCGAAGATTCAGAATATAAAGCAGACGTTGATGAACTTGCGCAGAAATATGACGGCATCAATCTGACAGAGCACGCTTTGAATCAGAATCTTGCGTTAACGTATCGAAAACTGCTCAACATATCAGCAGGGGAAGCGCACAGCATGATCTCCAGTTATTTTATGCGGTGGGATATCTGGAATATCAAAACTATTCTCCGGGGGAAGCAATATGGGGCGTCTGATGAAGAGATACTTGAATCGGTAGTCTCTGTTGGGCAGTTTGGGTACCATGACCTGATTGCGCTTGTACAGAAGGACACTCCGGGAATTATCGGGGTTCTGGAGCAAAATTATCCGCTCGGTGACTATTCTGAAGATCGGCTGGACTACTTTGAGAATGTACTGGATATATTTTATTATGAGAAACTGTCCGGGATCGATGCGGTGCGTAGTCCAAAATCAAAGAGCCACAGGTTATTTTCAGAAATGATCCGGACAGAAATCGACATACTAAATCTGAAAACGCTGTTTCGGTCTGCGAAGGCAGGGGTCAGCAGAGAACGGATCGTCAGTATGTTGGTCCCGGGCGGGTTGAAATTGAACATGATCGCGTTAAAAAAACTGGCAGGACTCCCGTTTGGTGAATTTGTCACGTCGCTTAAGGATTATCCGTACTGGGAGCCCATCTCCAGTATCGTGACTGAAGATATGGAATCCCTGATCAGCGTGGAGATCGGACTGGACAAATACGGGCTCGAATACGCCACAAAGACCTCGCATTACTACCCGCTCTCGATCGTGCCGATTATGGACTATATCCTGTGCAAGAAGAACGAGGTGAACAATATCCGGATGATTGTGCGTGGCAAGGAAGTCGGGCTTCCTGATGACGCGATCCGGAGCAAACTGGTTCTGTGAGTATAATCTACAGAAAACAGCAGAATCCTGAAGTTGTGGCGGTGCGGGGGTATAACTACTTGCCCACAACGGCATAATCGAATAATCCGGTTGTTTTACCAGGCACAGCACCTAACCTCACTCTACTTCAACAATCTCCCTGAGCCGCTCAACCGATATCTTCTCAGGTTTCCTCACAGCAGCAGGAGCCGCTTCATAAGTCGCAGCGGGAAAATGATACTTTTGCGGGTGCGGGTTTGGTAGAGAATGCGAGATTAGGTTTTTGTGTTGTGCGGAAGATAAATAAGTGCGATGCTGTGCAAAAATGCACCTAAATCCTGTGGATTGTAGAATGAGATTATAAGAGAGCCGATCTATGCCGCCTAACAACAACGAAATCGAAAAACGGCTGTGGGACGCTGCCGATGAGATGCGAGCCAATTCGAAGCTGAAAGCATCTGAATACTCAGTTCCGGTGCTTGGGATGATCTTTCTCCGTTACGCCGACCACAAATTCGGTCATGCCGAGAAGGAGCTTGCAGGAAAGGAAACAGGTCGCAGGCAGATCGGCAAGCTGGATTATCAGGCACGAGGTGTGCTCTACCTGCCCTCTGAGGCACGTTTTCAGAACCTTCTCCTGCTTCCCGAGGGCGAGAACATCGGCATGGCGATCAATAACGCTATGCGGGCAATCGAGCGCGAGAACCCTGATCTGAAGGATGTTCTGCCAAAGACATACAACCGCATGGAGAACGCAACGTTAATCGAACTCTTAAAGCTCATGGCATCGATCCCGATGGACATCGAAGGTGACGCGTTCGGAAAGATCTATGAGTACTTTCTGGGCAAGTTTGCCATGAGCGAGGGGCAGAAGGGCGGCGAGTTCTTCACGCCGACCTCGATCGTCAAACTTATCGTTGAGATCATCGAACCATATCATGGCAGAATCTTCGATCCCGCTTGCGGATCGGGCGGCATGTTTGTCCAGAGCGCCAGACACGTTGCGAAGCGCAGGGCGAACCCAAGCGCCGAGTTGAGCATATACGGTCAGGAACGTGTCGCAGAGACCGTCCGCCTCTGCAAGATGAACCTCGCGGTTCACGGTCTGGACGGTGATATCAGGCAGGGCAACACATACTACGAAGACCTGCACACGAGCCGCGACAAGTTCGACTTCGTAATGGCGAATCCTCCATTCAACGTGAAGAAGATAGATAAGGAGCGGATC
>JAIWAP010000026.1:0-16639 GCA_048634345.1 Methanobacteriota archaeon
CGGTGTCAAGGGCGCTCTCTGAGATGCTCACGCGTCTTGAGATCTATCCGATGGTCGTCGGTCTCGATCTCCGTGCCGTTTACGATGCAGGTGCGGTACTTGAGGCGGGCGTTCTGGATATCGATGAGGCTGAGTACGCAGACAACTTCGCGTCAGCCGCCACAGGTGCATTCAATCTTGCCATCGGCATCACGTATTTGTCGAATGCGACGATTCTAACGCTGCTTTCGCAGGCATCAGCCGGTGCAAGGAACCTTGGTATAAATTCTGCCATACCTGAGCCTGCTCTCGTTGATACGCTGCTTCAGGTGGCGCAGTCGAAGGCGACATCGCTCGCATGTAACATCGATGACCCTGCTGCGCTGGGCGATGCTTTGCAGGCTTTACTCCCGCAACAGGCGACATCGGAGAAAACAGAAGAGAAAGCGGAAGATGCAGCCGGAGAAGACTTGCAGGAAGCGGCAGAAGAAGAATCAGCTGAAGAAAAAGAAGAGGAAGCGGCAGAAGGGCTTGGTCTTCTCTTCGGATGATATGGCGAAGAACGATAAACGAATAATCAATCATTAGAGGTGAATTAAATATGGAATATATATATGCAGCATTGATACTGCACAACACAGAGAAGGATGTAACCGAACAGGGAATTACCAGCATACTCGATGCAGCAGGTGTCGACGTGGATGAAACAAGGGTAAAAGCACTTGTTGCAGCGCTTGACGGCGTTGACATCGAGAGCGCGATCTCACAGGCGGCAGTAGCACCTGTTGCGGCGACAGCGGCTCCAGCCGCGGCAGAGGCTGCACCGGCAGCAGAGGCAGCGCCAGCTGAAGAGGCAGAAGAAGAGAAGAAGGAAGAGGAAGAAGAGGCAGGAATGGCAGGTCTTGGAGCACTGTTCGGATAATCCCAGACATGCGAGACTTATTGCAGAGATTATCAGACGCACACGGAATCTCCGGATACGAGGGCAGCGTTCGTGCGATTGCCCGCCAGGAACTTGCCCCATACGGAGATCTCCGGGTAGATACGCCTGGCAACCTGATATTCACAAAGAAAGGTGCGAAAGAAGATGCAAGCCCAACAATCATGCTCGCCGCGCATCTCGACGAGATCGGGCTTGTAGTAAAGCACATCGACGACGAAGGCTTTCTCAGGTTCGTGAAGGTCGGCGGGTGGTTTGATCCGACCCTACTCAACCAGAGGGTGATTGTTCACTCGGAAAAGCCATGTGTCGGCGTGATCGGGTCAAAACCCCCGCACGTCATGAAAGAGGCGGATAAAAAGAAGCCGGTGGACTCAAAAGACATGTTCGTCGATGTCGGCGCATCGTCAGCAGACGCGGCAGCAGATATGGGAATCGAGGTCGGAACAGCGATCTCGATCGACCGCAACTTCGCTCTGCTTGCAAACGACAGGATCACCGGAAAAGCCCTCGATAACCGCGCCGGTGTTGCACTCCTCGTGGAGGCGATGAAGCGGATCAGCAAGATTGATATCGAATCGACCGTCCATGCGGTCTTCACGGTTCAGGAAGAGGTCGGGCTTAAAGGAGCAAGAACCTCCGCATTCGGGCTGAATCCGGACGTCGCGATTGCGCTTGACGTCTGCGTTGCAGGCGACCATCCCGGCATCACCAAAACAGACTCCGCGATGGCGGTTGGGAAGGGTGCGGTCATAACAGTGATGGACGCAGGTGGAAGAGGCGTGATCACGCACCCATCGGTGCTCAAGTGGCTGCGCGAGACTGCTGATGAGAACAAGATCCCATACCAGCTTGACGTCTCGGACGGCGGCACAACCGATGCGACAGCGATCAGCCTGACCCGCGAGGGAATCCCGTCAGGCGTTCTCTCGATGGCGACGCGCTACATCCACTCGCCGGTTGAGGTGCTCTCGCTTGATGATATGAAGGCGTGTGCTGACCTGATCGTTCATGCGGTTGGTACGGCAGGAAAGTGGTTCTGAGTCTGATCAGGACCACGGTGAAGCGCCGATGATGACAATCGCGACTGAAGCGGTGATGAACCCTATGAGATCTGAGGCGCGTTTTTCCGGTTCCGGAAAGACTTGTGGTAAACTATGTGGCGGTTAGGGATATGGGGTATATACGGTTGAGAGGAGTTTGTGCGAGGGTCGATGACAAAAGCATACTCGATAAGGTGAAGAGTATCCGCGAGATCATTGGAACTGAGCAATCGCATAATAATCAAAAAGGATCGAATCTGTGTGGAAGGCGATATTGCCGATCATGAAACCAGAAAGAAGATCGACGGAATTATTAGTAGTGTCATAATCTACGATAGTTTATCATAACATGCAGTATGGGGGGAACTTGGGGATGAGTAGATTGATGAAATCCGTGTAATCTGCGTTAATCTGTGGCTAAAAGTTTTATTTGCCACAGATTTCACAGATGGACACAGATTACAGGTTGTTTGTACCGTTAGACCTCTTTTAAAACACCGCACGACCTTGAGCATGTACGTATAATCACCATTGTGGCGGATATTATGACACGGACTCTTTTATTTCCATTAACTATCTCGGATTGGTACACTACCGAATTCTTGCGGGTTGATTGTCATGGGGCGGCAGTATGTGACTGTGAAGGTCTATTCACCGCCAACTCCTGCGCGGGGATAGATGGTGATCGCTGCATTGTTTCCGAGAAGGGATGATCTGGACGGGACCCGAACGATCGCGCTCAGTTTCAGGGCTCGAGTATCGCGGTTGTGCCACTGATCGGTCTTCTGCTCAATTACACGCCGTTGGGGGTCCGGCTGGTGCATGTGCTTATCGGGCGGTCTCTGTTCACGATCTTGCTTGCTCTGGTTGCGTATGTGCAGCGGGCGTGGGTTTCAGAGGTGGAGCGGTTTGTGGCCCGGATTGGGGTTTCGAGCGAAGATTTTTAAGCCCGAAGACCAATTTAATTCTGGTGATGGTTATGCGAATGAAAGCGATATACAAGGATGCGGTTTTGAAGCCACTCACGAAGCTGGATTTGAGAGAGGGGGAAATTGTTGTGATCGATCTCAAAAAAGCTTCGATGAGCGATTTTCATGGAAAAGTAGAGCTTGGAACAGAGATCGCGGATGAAATCATAGAGATGGAAATATGGGATTGAAGTTCGGCGATTTGCCATCGGGAACGAGAGTATATATCGATACGAATATATTTCTTTATTCGGCATTCAAACATCCGGTATTCGGAGACGAGTGTAGGGAGTTTTTCATCAGAGTGGATGAAGGAGAAATGACGGGGTGTGTTTCTGATTTTGTATTAAACGAAGTGTTTCATAAATTGATGATTGCAGAGGTTGTAAAGAAGTTTAAAAAGGCTGCAAAAGAGGCGGTTACTTATATAAAAAGAAATCCGGAAGTAATTTCAAATCTTAAGGTGGTATGGGGAGAGATGGATATTATAGAGAGTTCTAATATAATTATTCTGGGGGATAAGTTTTCACTATTTCCGGATTTTGTAGAGATTTCGAGGATCTACAACTTGATGGCTACTGATGCCATGCATGTGTCTGTGATGAAAAAGCACGGAATCACACACATCGCAACCAACGACCGGGACTTTGAGCGAATCGAGTGGCTCAGCGTCTGGAAGCCGTGAGCCTCATTGGGGCGGGGTCACATGAGAATCGCGATACCAGAGAACCTGGCTAAATGCGTCCCAGCCGACCTCGCGCTCGTGATCGCCCTAACGCTCGCGTGCAATCGACATCTTTAAATGAGGTTTGCGCAAAAGGATGGTTGTTCTCACCCGATCACAGAAGCGGGGGTAGCCAAGCGGTCAACGGCGACAGACTCAAGATCTGTTCTCGAAGGAGTTCATGGGTTCGAATCCCCTCCCCCGCATTTTTTGCAGTTTCATGGTGATTGTTATGACTTTCTCGCCGGTGCTGGCATCAAAAGCCCTGTGGCAGCTCAGGGTCAGGAAAAGACCCTTTGTCCTGTCGCACGGGATCAATGCAAGATGTAATCTGCAATGCAAGTTCTGTGAGTACTGGAAGGAGGAAGGGGACGAGATGGATACCGAAGAGGTGTTCGATCTCCTTGATGAAGCCAGATCGTTTGGAATAATGGTCTATAATGCATGGACGGCTGAACCACTCCTGCGAAAAGACCTACCCGAGATTTTAAGGCACGCTCACGACATCGGGATGATGACATCGCTCATAACCAACGGAAAACTCCTGAAAAAGAGAATTCATGATCTGTCCGACCTTGATTACCTGTCGATCTCTGTTGATGGCATAAAGACGTTCAAAGAGATAAGAGGTATCGATTTTGATGATGTGCTGGACGGGATAAAGGAAGCAAAACATGAAGGTCACAGCATTCTCATGAATTGCGTCATCAGCAGGAAGAATCAGGACGAACTCACAGAACTGGTCTACCTGGCACGTGATCTGGGTGTATTTATCTCGTTTGAACCGATCCATGAATTCAGCGGGATTGAAGATGATGTGTGGGACGAACTCGGGATCCGGGATATGGCAGCCTATAAAGAGGCGGTCGATCAAATCATCAAACTTAAGCGAGATAAATTCCCGATCATCAATTCCCTGACGTATCTTCGGATGGTAAAGGAGTTGAAACCGACTTTCAGATGTCATGCCAGTGATATTGTTCTCCATGTCACTGCGGATGGCAGGATCGAAAATTGCCGGGTGAAGAGAGTTCATCTGGGCGATGTGGGCGATGGGATTGCGAATGTCTGGAAATCGTCAGAAGCAACACGGGAAAGAGTGGCAAAGGAGTGTGAGGGCTGTCTTTTCTTTGGATATGTTGAGAACAGCCTGTTATATGATTTTAAGCCAGAGGTGATGGCGCATTATGAGTGGATGTGATAATCCTCCGCCATCATCTTCCTAAGCCTCACCCCAATTCGGATTTCATGTACTCTCGCAGGAGAACTGTGGCATAGCAACCTTTCGGCAGGAAAAACTCAGAAACCACACACAACCCGCCACCTACCTCGCCGCCCACCATGCCATCAACCACATCGAAAACCGGATCCGCATCGATCACGATTGCCCGGTGTCCACCCCTCGAAGCAAGCTCTGGCATCCCGGTGATCTCAAAACTGCTGGTCAATTCATGGATATCGATCCCGAGGTCGGAGATTACGGTCTGTTCGATCTCGCTTGTGAGTTTTGATGCGTGCCCGATCAGCGAATGAGTTACCCATGCACGCCTCCTGCTGACAAGGTTGTTGATGCCGTCGATGGTTGCCGGTGTCACAATCTCGGTCTTTGAAGCATCTGGCAAGCCATTTTTTCCTCTGAAGCATACAACATCGCCTTCCATCGCCTTATTCAATGGGATACCTTCTTTTATGCGATAACTCAGGATTTTATTGAATATAAACGACTGATGTGCGTGTACAAACATCTTTGTGAGATTTTTTGGAAGCGTTCGGAACGCACCGGTATAATCGCCAGGATATTTGACCAGATGGTTCAGCATCGCAAGTTCGTAACGCAGACTATCCGGAAAACTGTTCAATGCGGCTTTAAAATCATAATCATCCCCCGCACTCCACGCATCCCAGAGACGCCTGCGAATTTCGGATGATCGCTCACCCGGAAACGGCTTTGCGATATATGCCATGGCAGCACCCTCAAAATCGCCTGAAACGATCAGTCTGCCGACCTCGTGCGTGATCGGTCGGATCGTCCCGAACCGCTGCGTGCCATAGAAATTCGGCATGCCTCCCGCGATCTTAAGTTCGCGGGATATATCCTCGAGGCGTTTCATCACTTCGTCCCTGTCGCCACATCTTTCATCGATATCGCGTATGACAATCCTGAATTTGTTGCCCTGAAGGTCACCAAGACTTATTTTTTTGTTTGACCGCCCGAGGATCTCAAGTTCGACATCCGGTATATGGACATTGGGAATTTCCGCCTCTATGGTGTGGTCCGGGTCCCAGATACCAATTCTCTGGATGGTGACCGCTCGTTTGTCCTTGGTGCCAGCCCATCCGAACCGGGTTCTGCTGACCCTGAAACGCCGTGACAGGTTCCGGATCAGGTGATTGGTGTCCCAGTTCTTTTTTGTGAGCTTTACGATGAGATACTGCCCGCCTGCGCTTTCTCGCGGGTCATGGTCCCAGATCTCGGTGACCTGGAAGTCCTCGGCATCCATGCGGATCGTGCCGCCGATTCCGCTTGTTTTTGTGAGGTATGTGTCGATTCCGAGGGGAGTCTCAATTGATGTTATTGTTGTTATTGTCATTCACTCCTTTCGATTGATTGCAATCGGCGGAAGTTGTGGTAGTCATTCTATCAGCGGCTACAGGCGCCTGCACTGTGGCAGCCAGCTCACACGCAATCTTCGCATTCATCAGCAGGTCGTCAACCGTGCTTATCAGCGTTCCGAGCCTCGGCGCCGACATCTCAACGACCAGCGACGCACCTGTGTTATGCATCGTCATATTCCGCAGATTGTCCGGAGCAAGCGCATCCTCGATCACCGATGCATCCGGGCATCCGAGGGTGATAACTCCCTGATATTTGTCTTTCACCACGGCACATCCTTTGTTCCGAGTTTATATCCGATTATGTTGGTGATTCTGTGCATAATCGGAGTAATAATGAGTATGGTTATCACAATCCAGATAGTAAAATTCGAGACGAACCATTCTCGCTCAATGAGGAATGTCAGTAACCATGCGCCCGCCACAAAGTCGAGCTGGTCTGCGATCGGGAACGGCGCCCCGCGCTCAAGCCCGATTCTCCGTTTTACAAAGCTCATTCCGAGATCTCCAAGCAACGATCCGATCGAGAGGCAGAAGATGGCTTTCAGGGTGAACAATGGAAAAAACGAATAATGCGGCACAGTCCACATCTGGATCAACCCGATTGCGATACCTGCTGCACTTCCGGCAAAGAAACCGATATAGGTCTTCCCGTCGCCGAGTATTCGCCTTCCATCGGCGAAGTTCCTGCCGAAATCGATGGGGGGACCGCGCCCGAAGAACGCTGCGCACGGGTTTGGCAGGTATGCGGGAAGCATCAGCCAGAAGGCGATAATGATCGTGTCAAACACGATATTGGTGTTGGTTGCAGGCTCATATCAATGATCCGGTTCTCGCTATTTTGCTGCTGCCTGCGACCGATCACCCCTTCCGCATCCTCTTGATCTCCCGCAGCCTTCGTACCGCCACCTCCCCGAGAAAGATCACCATCGCCGCAAGCAGAAATGGCAGTCGCTTCTCCTCTGGCTCCTCCACCGTGCGCGTGGAACGTTCTTTCAGGTGCGCAATCAGATGCTCAATCTCATCCTCGGCATAAACCCCGCCACCCCCGCCAAACATCTCTATCGTGCTCTTCAGATCTTCGGAGAACCCGACGTCCCGAAATTCCTCAGGATAGTTTACGGCGATCACGTATCCTGAAATATCCATGAATCCTTGTGAATCCGCGGTGATCGATGCCTGATATCGGTCTTCATCGACCTGCGAGAGTTCAAGTTTCTTTCCATCGAGAGTTATGCTTGGAACAGTGTCTGATCTAATATTGATGATCGCATCGTCGCCAAGATAGATATCGTCGGCAGATATCACGACCTCGTCGTTTCTTCTCGGATCTCCGACCGCCCAGTTGATCATTCTCGATATCAGGAGCGCGTTCTCGCCGCTATAAAGCGTGCCAGACCATCCCGTGCCGTCATCGGTGCTTAGAGCGACCACATGCCCCATGCCAAACCGCCACGCGGTCACAATCGGCTTTCCTGCACCTGTCGTGACAAGCGTCTGCGCACCGGTCTTTGGGGTGACCTTGTTGTAGCCGGTGAGCGAGCCTGAGAGTTCGAGATTCTTGCCGATGAAATGATTCGGATTCAGAACAACGATCGAAAAATCGCCTTTTGTCGTATCATCCGGCTCTTCTGGCTTCTCTCCAAAGATAACGTTCAGCCGCTCGGATTCTGCCGGTCTGTAGTAAATTCCTCCGCCTGCTGATGCCAGTGACCGCATAAACTTCTCGTCTGTTGTCTCGCCAACGCCGACCGCGTAAGTGGTGATGCCAGCACCAACCATGCTTCTGGCAAGACCAAGACACGCGTCCATGTTGCTTGTTTTCCCATCAGAGATGATGATCACGCTCTTTGCACCCGCATACCCATCAAGCATTGCAGAAGCGGCATTTTGTGCGGCGTCCATATAGGTGGTTCCACCATGATTCAATCTTGTGATTTTTTCCTCGATCGTACTCTTGTACAGACCTCTTGTCAGTGGAGACACAATGTGTGCCTTTTGATTAAATGCAATGACACCAATATGATCGTTTATGTTAATCCCTCGCAATACGTTGATTGCAAGTGCCTTTTCCATACTAAGTGCCGTATCAGCACCATAAGCCGTACCAACGCTCCCTGAAATATCGATCACGATCACTACACCAACGTTTGACCCCTCCCCGGCGCTTTCCTTCGATCGCACAGGAAGCAGCGTCTCAAACCCAAGCGGTGAGTTGTAATAGCCGCCCGTATCATACGCCCGGTCGCCCCCGACAACCACGAGTCCGCCGCCGTTCCTGAGATATGCGCCCAGCCGCTCGATCTCACCCCTGTCAAGGTCGTTTGCATGGATATTATCGAGCACCACGGCAAGTTGCTGGGCAGGATCAAGTGATGTTGCCGAACTGACGGTTGTTGCGTCATACAGTTCTGAAATCGTCTGGGATAGTGGAGAACTGCGGTCACACACCGATAGAATCGTTGGTTTCGGGACCACATAGACTGATTTGTAGAATACGTTGTTGACTTTCCTTGCGTCCTCGCCTTCTGGTATGATTTCAGCTTTTATGGTGTGGGAGCCAAGTTCTGTGAAGGTATGCGAGATCGATATGCTCTTTTTCCGTTCAGCCTGATGAATCACCCGCTCATCAACGTTAGTCCCGTCAATCCACACCGAGAGTGTGTATTCTGATTCCGACCCGCCGCGAGCTTCCTGCCGCACTGTGATGGTAAACGACTGCTCGCTCTCCACGATCACGTCCTTTCCGCCCGATATTTCGACGCTGATGTCACTTTGCTCCGGGTCCAGCCGGATGGCGCAGACCGTGGTATTGACCGCCTGCGCAAAAGCGATGGTGTCAGCCAGATCGAGCCCGTGATTGTTGTTTCCATCGCTCACGAGCAGGATATTGTCGTTTCCACGGGCAAACTCGGTGACCGCATCCCCTATCGCAGTCCTGCCCCCTGTGATCTGGCGGATCTCTGTCGGGGTGCGGCTTTTGAGCCGTTCATACACCCGTATTCCTGTATCGTTGTCAAAGAGCGCCATGCTGTCGGTGTGGTCATCGATAATGGTGATGCTCGGCGTTTCATCGAAGATGGTCTGTGATACCAGATCGTACGGTGATGCAAGCGATATGATCAGCAGGATGAATACGGCGGCGCGGGTTACAAGTATCCCTTTCCGGTGCCCATTGCGGATCAGGTACGCTGTTGCCATGAGTGCAGGGATCGTCAGCAAGAGGATGCTTGGGTGTGCCAGATACATGAGTGTGTGTCATTTTGTGTCCGGGAATTGTAAAGGTGTTGCTGCGAGGATTGTGCTGGTAGGGGCGGTTGGCGCGGTATCTTTTAATTGGCTGCCCTATCTGCCATGCCCTGTCCGGGCGCAGATACGGACTATATTTTGATACTCCCAGCCGCAGCCTGCAAGATCATAAGCGCATCGAGTGTGGTGACACATCCATCGTCGCTTACGTCCGCATCGCTCCGCAGGTCCCCGCGAACCGCCAGATCAAGTGCGATCACGGCGTCTGCGGGTGAGAGTGTGCCGTCACAGTTGAGGTCGCCACGTATTGCGGATTTGCTCCACAAGACCTTACCATCGTTGCCTCTTACTGCGGACATGACGGTCAGGATGTATCGATCACTGTGTGAATTATAGATGTATGTGCAAACTAAAACATCGTCTGTGCCATCACCATCAAAATCTCCTGTGTACCCCACATACCATGTATCAATCCATCTGTTTTCCAGAGATGACTTACTCCATAAAACAGAACCATTACTGCCTTTCACCGCTGATATGATATCGACATAGATTTCATCAAGATCGGGATCGTAACTGCCGTAATTTATATTATATACCACCACATCCTCTGCACCATCTCCATTTAGGTCGCCTGCCGGAAGCGCATTTATATAGTTTCCGCCACTTCTTGTCTTTGTCCAGAGTGTGGAGCCGTCCCGACCTTTTACTGCGGATACATCGGTTTGAAGATATATATTATTAGATGTATCGTAAATGCATTCGTAAAACAACAGATCATCCGCATCGTCTCCATTGAGATCGCCTGCTGACCTGAAACCCATGTTAGTGCCTGTTTTAGTCCAGAGCGGATGATTGTCGTAGCCTCTTCTTGCGTATACGATATCAACATACCATCGGTTGGTAGAGGGATTATACTCCCACGGGTACAGCAGTACATCGTCCTTACCGTCTCCATCGAGATCACCTGCCGGGTAGACGTCCATCCAGCTGTCCGGAGCAGTGCTCTCATCACTCCAGATTGCAGATCCACTCTTTCCGTGTAATGCGTATATGGTAGTGGTGTAGTCATCAACAGATGGATTATATCTTTCGTGCTGCATCACTACATCGCTTTTACCATCATCGTTGAGATCGCCTGCCGGATCGGCAGCATATATCCATGTATTATCTTCGGTGCTTGCTGTTTTACTCCAGAGTGTGCCGCCATTGCTGCCCTGCACTGCAAATATTTCAGCAGTCCAATAGGTAGTGAAATTTTGTTGGGTATACACCAGCAGATCTTCTGCACCGTCCCCATTGAGATCGCCTGCCGGGTAGGCATATACCCAATTGCATGGATTTTTCTGCCACAATAGAGAGCCATCGCCACCCTTTAATATATAAATCTTATCGATACAATCAGCGTCTATGGATGATTTGTAACTTGAATAACACACCATTATATCATCTATGCCGTCGCCATTGAAATCGAATTCGGTCCACACTTCCCATTGATCTTCATCAATATTTGTTTTACTCCAGAGCACTGCACCGTTCACTCCATTCAATGCAGAGATGCTATCCAGTGGATAAGTATCGGCACCGGAATCATAGCTACTCGTTAGCAGCAGCACGTCATCCATACCATCTCCATTGAGATTTCCTGCTCTGATAGCGTATATCCATCTGTTTTCATTGTGTGTCCTGCTCCAGAGCACGGCGCCATCGCCACCACTTACCGCATCTACCTTATCGAGAAGTAAATTCATGGATGCGTTGTAACTTCCAAAACCGACCAGCACATCATCCATGCCATCTCCATTGAGATCGCCTGCTGGTTCGGACTGTATGAAAGCGCCGGACGATGATGACGACGAGGAGACTTCTGCTTCTGATGGTTTAATATTATATATAAAATCATTCTGAGTGTAAACATTCTTGCCGATATCGCGCGAGGCACCGCCTGAAAAATGTGCCGCCAGTCGATCCGGGTTCTGCCAACTTTCGACGATATCCGTATGTGCCGTGGGCGCAACAGCCGTGCTCGCACCAGCACACACAGGTGCCACTGATAGTAACAACATGCACGCACACACGCACAGATTCAGTGCTGTCTTCATCCGACCCTGTTGATTATTTCCATCAAATTCCATGGTTTCCTACCTCCCGGATTGAAATCGTTATTTTTTTGCTCGCTTAAGTACTTTACGGGCATGATCTCTGCACGGTCATTTCAAAGATACGCAAGTTCGGCGAGTGTTCCGGTATTGACATTTATACGCATCCGATTACAACACAATCTCTCTGGCAGCGGCTTGCAGTATCATAAGCGCATCGAGTGCGGTGACACATCCGTCGCTGCTTACGTCCGCATCGCTCCGCCACGCCCCGCGAACCGCCAGATCAAGTGCAATTACCGCATCAGTTGAAGTGATCTGACCGTCACCGTTAAGATCGCCGCGTTTCGTATCCAGATAGATTGGTGCGTTTATCAGTATCTTTGTCATGTTGCTGAATAGAACTTCACCGTCTGTAGAATATTGGGTAACGTTCACCAGTTCCACCTCAAAGGCAGAACCCTCGAGCAGGCTTACGTTCTGCAATGTACCGGTTATAATCGGGTCATCCGGATCAGGTATCGAAAAACTCTCGTCGGTCGCCACAACGACATGATCAACCATTGTGTTATATCTACCCAGTTCCAGCCATGCTTTGTTGCCACTTAGTAGATCAATTCCCCTGCACACGAAGACATAGCCATCTTCGAGGCGCCATATCCTGACTCGGTCTCCGGTCTCCTCGAAATTCGTGGTCCAGATGTCTGAATCATCGCTTTCCAGAGCGTACGCGACCTTCAACTGATACGGTGATGGCGAGAAGACCGGGGATACTTCATTTGCAGGGTTATTCGTTAGTTGCGTCTTCCCGGTTCCATCGGCATTCATCACCCAGAGATCATAATCATCGCCACTACCGGACCTGCGGGCATAGACGATCCCTCCGAACGGGCTTTCTGCCGGCATGTATTCATCAGCTTCCGATGATGTCAGTTGCTCTTTGCTTGAGCCATCAAGATCCATCGACCAGAGATCGTAGTTGCCGGATTTGTCAGATACGTACACAACTTTTGAGCAAACGGCTGTGGGATGAGTCTCGTTTGAAGGAGAATCTGTCAATCGTATAAGTCCGGTTCCGTCTGTATTCATAATCCAGATGTCAAAGTCTCCTGATCGATTGGACGTGAATGCGATCTTTGGCTGTGGAGGTCCAAACCAACCTGGCGGATATGTGCCGCTGCCGCCCCCACCACCACCGCCGCACCGGTTCACATAAAACACCCATGTCATGGAGTCAATGATCCCGCAGGTACTCTTCACAGAGACCGTGGCGTTATGTTCGCCATCCGCAAGCGGTTCAGTCGGCGTATAACTGATCTGCGACTCTGTAATCGTTGCATCCGATGTCACATTCACAGAATCGACATGAATCGTCACCATTACGATGCTGCCATAGCCAACCGAGATATTTGCACTGATGGTCGGTCTGTTGTCGTATATGAAGTGCGGTGGTTGTGGATTGGTGATATAAGCGATTTTGAAATTCCCCCGCCCATAACCAACCGTGTACCGATCGCTCTTCACCTCTACTATGAAATCGTGGTCTCCGCAGCCCAGCGGTTCAACCGGGAGATAATTCACACTGGAATTCGTAACGTCTGCGTCCGGGGTTACATCGGTTCCGTCCACCGAGAGGTTCACTGTAGATATGTTGCCATAAGAGCACGAGAAAATGGCACTGATTGCGGGCATGTTGTTGTCGATGGTGCCGGATGGCTGCATGTCAGAAACCTGCGGTCGTGGAACATAGACCAGCGCAGGGTCAATATCATATTCGCCGCCGGTCAAGTCGGTTTTGTTTATACCGTCCATATCCATGATCCGGATGTCACTGCCCACCGCTCTGGAAACGTATACGATTTGGTCATCCCAGATGAACGATGGAAACTCATCTGCCGAATCATTTGTAATCCGGGTTTTGTTTGTGCCGTCCGCATCTATCCTCTGGATATCAAAGTTACCGGACTCGTTCGTGGCATAGAATAACATGGTTCCATCCGTATTCCAGACCGGGGCGCATTCCCATGCCGCGGTGTTCACGAGTTGGGTCGTTTCAAGGGTGACAATTCCGACTGCTGCTGATGTACCAGTGAGCAGTACCAGCGCTGCTAAAGAGCCAATCGTAATGATATTTATTTGCGTACGTCGCTTGCCATGGATTGTGGTGCAGTTGCATCTCATGATGTCCACCAGTGTGGTATTTGGGTTTCTGATCATACAAATATGTTGTGAATATTTTTTTAGTTTCGAAAGATTTTCACCCTTGTTCCCACTACCCCTGGGTGGCGAAGATATTAAACGCCCACAGAACATTTATATAACATTAATCAATTAATTCTGGCTGGTAACACCGCAGGCGGGCGGGTATGCATGAACCGGCTTGTCTGACACCGGCTTTGCCGAAAGACGCGCCCTTTCTGGCTACCAGATACGGGGCGCCAAACACATACAAAACAAAGAGGAGGTAATGATTTTGAAGGGAATAAAGTACCTGACAATCCTTGCGGTTCTTGCTCTCGTTCTGGCATCAGGTTGTGTGACTCCGTCGGATCAGGAAGGCGCGGAGGACGCAGAATCCGTGCATGAGGCTGCAACGACAGAACAGGCGGTTAAGATCGGCACGCTGCTGCCGCTCACCGGAGACCTTGCCGCTTATGGCGGACCGATGGAGGATGGAGCGCGGCTTGCGATAAAGCAGGTGAACGAGAATGGAGGCGTTCTCGGTAGCGATGTCACTCTCGTCACGATGGACTCCGGGACATCAACGACCATCGCAAACGATGCGATGAACCATCTGGCAACCATCGATAAGGTTCCTGCAGTAATCGGCGCTGCCGGAAGTGGCGTGAGTCTGGCAATAATCAACATAGCGATCAACAACAAGATCGTCCAGATATCCCCGTCCAACACCGGACCTGACTTCACGACGTACGAGGATGACGGATTCTACTGGAGAACCGTCCCATCAGACGCGTTGCAGGGCAAGGCGATGGCGAAGCTTGCGAATGATAGTGGATATGTCACCGCAAGCACGATCGTCATCAACAACGATTACGGCGTAGGATTCGAGAAAGTCTTCAAGGAAGAGTTCGAAAAACTCGGTGGAACGATCGCCGACCGTGTTAAATACGAATCGACCGCAGCAACGTTTGATTCAGAGGTTGACAAGGTATCTGCGAGCGATCCGGACGTTATCGTTCTTGTTGGCTACCCTGACACCGGAAGCATAATCCTCAAAGCAGCGTACGAGAAAGGCGCCATGGACACGAGCAACTGGCTGCTTTCAGAGGGTATGCGCACAGATGAACTGGCTGAGAAGGTCGGGAAGGATACCGAAGGCAAATACATCGTGGCAGGTTTCACAGGGACGACACCAGACCCGCGAGCTGCAGGTCCTGCGTATGACGTCTTTGCAACGACTTATGAAGCAGAATTCGGGAGAGAACCTGCCACATTCAGCTCGAACACCTACGATGCGGCTGCGATAATCGCTCTTGCGATCGAGAAAGCAGGGAGCGCAGACGGAACCACGATCAGAGATACGATACCAGTCGTGGCAAACGCACCAGGAGAGGAGGTCTCTGACATCGGAACAGCGCTTGCACTGATCAGGAATGGAACAGAGATCAATTATCAGGGCGCATCAGGAGAGATCACCTTTGACAGTGTCGGCGATGTCTTCGGCGAATACTGCAAGTGGCAGATAACAGACGACGGAAACGTCACGCTGGGCGAAACGATAACAGTTGAGTAAACACCCGCCGCCCGGCGGTTTTTATTTTTTTTATTTACGAAAATGTATATCGCTAACCCCCACCCGGAAGGGCATTTCTTACTCGCAAACTGTTCACCAAACTTTTCACAAAAGTTTGATCAAAAACTGGCTTCCACCCCGGAGGGCATTTCTCACCCGATTAAGACGTATATCGCCAGTCCCCACCCGGAGGGCAGTTTTTACTCGATTTTTTGTGAAAAAATCGGTTGCAATAATGGGCGCTGGTGCCATCAGTTCCGCGATTGGCGGCATGATTGCAAAATCCGGGCAGGGTGTCGAGGTGACACTGGTTGGAAGAGACCTTCACATCAACGAGATTTGCCCCTCCGGGATATTTGCACCGGTTGCAACATAAGAGCACTCACCCTCGCCGATGGCAACCTCCAGGTCGCCTCCAGCGTGCATCTCTCCAACCAGCTTAAACCTCCCGCCATCGAGATCTCGGTCCCTGATCGCGTATCCGTCCATATCTGATCGATCAAAGGACGGGACATCGATCCCTGAAACGATGTCCTCTGCTAAAACACGTCCGAACGAATCTTTTAGTTTAACAGAGGTTATCCGGTCAAGAGAGAAGCGATTCAGAACCTCTGTCGCATCATCAACTGTTATCATAGCTAATCGCGCCTCCCACGAAAGAGCGTCCCCAGTTCCTCGCCCTCAACAATCCTCCTGATCGCATCATCCGCCCGCCCATTTGCGATCACGAGATCGCAACCAGCGTCCATACAGACCCTCGCAGCATCGATCTTTGTCTTCATCCCGCCAACAGCGAGTCCGGATCCGGTTCTGCCTGCCATTTCCTCGATCTCCGGTGTTATCTCGGTAACCGTCCCGATCAACCTTGCACCATCGTTATCTCTCGGATCGCCATCGTACAAGCCATCGACATCGGTCAGGAGGATCAGAAGACCTGCGCCTACGTCAACCGAGACCATCGCGGAGAGACTGTCGTTATCGCCAAACGCCCCAGCGATCTCGTCTGTCGCAACGACATCGTTCTCATTGATGATCGGCGTGACGCCCAACCGCAGGAGTTCGCGTATCCCGTTTCTAAGGTTTTTGTGCTTTGACTCATCTTTAAAATCGCCATAAGTGAGGAGGATCTGGGCAACGATCCCGCCGTAGTGCTCGAAAGCCCGATGATACACCTCCATAACCTTGCTCTGCCCGATCGCAGCGCAAACCTGCCGCAGAACAATCTCGGACGGTCTCTCCGGAAGCGAAAGTTCGTTGCACCCGAGCCCGA
>JAIWAP010000027.1:0-16293 GCA_048634345.1 Methanobacteriota archaeon
GTGACGTATCGGGCAGACACTGAAATCCGTATTCAATTCCTGGAATCCCTTTTCCACCAGATCTCTGCTCTTATACACCTTTATTATCTCAGCAGGTGTCATATCGCAGTGTGTGAATAACGCGAAGGGGGTCATCTCTATCGTCACGTCTTTCGCGTGTGTCAACACATCCCACTGACACTTTTTGCAAAAAAGCTCAGTTTGTGGCGGTGCGAAGTATAACCTGATCCGCACACAAACAGGAACTGATGACCCATGGTTTCAGCCGAAAGGACATCGCCAAAGGGTAATCCATCGATTTGGGCAAAGCGCGTCCTTGGTGCGCTTATCTGGTGGGAAAGCTGTTTGCGGATGGAATTAAACAGGGTTAGCACCTCGTTTGTGGATTTATAATAATTTATGAATCCTTATATTAACATAATAAGATACCAACTACATTTAGTTTAGCCTGTGTATACGCAAGCTACCAGAGAACCTGTAAGAACTGTAAATCTGCTGAATCGGGGGCACTGTACGGAGCGGTGGAGTGCACGATTCTTGTGAGCAGGACTGCTCTCGAAACAGGTCTATCGCAAGTCCCCTCACTTCGGAACAGTCGGCGTGCCCACATCCTCGATCAGATCAAGGGTCATGTAATCCACGATCTTGAGTAACTTGCCCCGGACATCTGGTATATCTGATACATCCGATTCAGCGAATGAACCGATGATCCGCCGTGATTCATCGACATGGTGCTGCATTTCCTTAATCGATCGATTTACCGCATCGTCCGTCGACGATATTGCACTCAGGATGTGTGGAAGCGTGATCGATGTGTTCATAGACTTCTTTTCGTGCTGGAGTTCCTTGTATTCAAGGATGTCATCGACGATCTGGTATGCCATGCCAAGATGCATTCCGAACTCGACGCACTGACTGACCAAACGCGGCGAGGCTCCTCCAATTCGGCTTCCCATGCAGGCTGATGCCGCGAAGAGCGATGCGGTCTTCTTGTCGATGCATCCGAGATAATTCTCCTCAGAAAAACTGTTTTCCCGGCTGCCTATATCGGCAGCCTCTCCTTCAGCCATTGACATGCCCGCCCGCCCGAAATCCTGGATCACTGCCCGGTCGTACTTCGAGATCAGTTCGATGGACTTTGAGATTAAGAAGTCTCCACAGAGAATTGCTGCTGCCTGCCCGAACTGCGCATGCACGCTCGGAACGCCGCGGCGCGTGATTCCCATGTCAAGGATATCGTCGTGTATCAGCGAGGCTGAGTGAATCAGTTCAATCGCAAGCGCTGCATCGACGCATTCATCCGCGTCGCCTCCGAATAGTTCGGAACAGAGAACAAGAATGATCGGGCGGATTCTTTTGCCCCCCGAATCGAACACATGACGGACAACACGTTTCATGTTCGACTCATCGAGATTGTTTACCAGATTGACGATTGCGCCATTGATTAACCGATATTCGTACCAGTCGGTGATCATGATGAGCCTCGCTTTGGTGTTAGTTATTGAGCGGATTTAAGCGTTGTGTTTTCAGCGGCGTACTTTGACGGGCAACTGGTCACCATTTGCTTTGCTGATATGCTGCGATCAGGCAACATCGTCCCGGTAACGGCAACGTGATTCCCTTCTATCAGGTTCACTGGCTGTGGCTCGCTGTAACTGACATTCAGGTCAGCATGACCGTCTGTCATGGTGAACAGCACCGTTGAGCCGTTATCCACCGCACGGAGCGTTTCGGTCTTGACGGTGCCGTTGACTCGCACAGCCTTTCCGATGTGCTCATCTGTGAGTTCGCTGACCGTGAGCGTGGTCCCTATGTCACCAATGTCCCACAACCCGACCACCACGACAGCAACGATGATGACTGATGCATAGATCAGGTGCCGCGTCTTATCCACGGCGCACCCCGCGGGTTCCTTCTGTGATTAGGCGCGATAATCGGGATCTTGTGCGCAGCAGATGAATCGTGTAGAGACCAAGCCCGATCCACACGATGCCAAACGCACATATAAGATAATTCATAGTTTTATCTGACCCTGAGATTATCTTAAATGTTTGCCATGCGGCTTTCTGTGATCGGCTTTGACGAAATTGTACGCATATACCGGGGCCCCAATGTGGCACCACGCCGCCCACGCAATCCGGGTACAAAAGCCCCTCTGGCGCCATGTGCCACAAGCATCGGGACTGTGCCCACATCTCACATCCGCCAGATCAAGTCGCGTCTTCATGCGCGCCAGACCTGCAGTTAGACACTGAATCGACCGTTTCCGGATGTGTTAGCAACGCCCGAATGTCCCGGAACGCTGCAAACGTTTATGCCGCCCCGCACCGCTAAAGAACGACCATGTTCGAAGTCATTCCAGCCGTTGATCTGAAGGGCGGCAGATGCGTGCAACTGGTGCAGGGAAATCCCGAGGACGAACTCGTCTCACTCCCGGACCCTGCTTTGATTGCACGTGATTGGGTGGATCAGGGCGCAAAGACCCTCCATCTGATCGATCTCGACGGCGCGATCCGCGGAAAGCGGCAGAACGCTGGAATTGTAGAGAAGATCTGCGAGGAGTGTGATTCCGAGATTCAGGTGGGCGGCGGCGTCCGGTCGATGGACGACGTCGAGAGCCTCCTCGGAGTCGGCGTGGATCGCGTGATTGTCAGCACCGCAGCGCTCCAGAACCCCGAATTCGTCCGGGAACTATCTGACCGGTTCGGAGGCGAGCACATCATGGTCGCTCTCGATTCTGCGGGCGGGGAAGTCATAATCGAGGGATGGACACGTGGCTCCGGGGTCAGATCGGTTGATATCGGAAGGAAATTCGAAGAACTCGGTGCAGGTAGCATACTCTTTACAGATATTGACAAGGAGGGGTTGCTTGGCGGAATTGCGGTAAATTCCACCGCAGAACTGGTGCGGTCGGTAGGAATACCAGTGATCGCATCCGGCGGCATCACCACAACGTCTGATATCGCCGCAATCAGGGACGCCGGGGCTGCGGGTGTGGTCATTGGAAGTGCGCTCTATCTGGGTCGATTTACGCTGCAAGAGGCGATGGATGCGTGAACTGCGGTAGAATATGCTTGAGTAACGTGTGGCAAACAGATAACCCTCGATCTGTGTAATCAGCGTTGATGGCTGCGCCGCTGCTTCGCAGTCAGTGTCTAAACCTATATTAGATGCAGATTAAGAGTTATTAGCCCAACACGAGATATATTCGTGGATATTTCATAGTGTGTTTCAGGTACATTCTGCCACGTCACCAAACGGGCTATGACTCGAACACTTGCGTAATGTGGCACCCACGCTCGGTTGGGAAAAAGCCATTAAGCAGGTTTCATGGAAAAACCAAACTTGAAACCGAGCAAAAAAAGAGCAAAATATGTGAACGGGCAGGGCACCTAAGCCCCGCCCACTATTCTCATACTCTTTAATTACAAAAAGGGTATTTACACCCTCTGCAAACCAAAGGACTGCAACAGCACATGCGGATTGGCTGTACCGCTTGCAATCGTCTTCTTGCTGTTGAGTTCGTTCACGATGATCTCTGCGGGCGCAAACATCGCACCATCGACCTTGAAGAAATCAAAGCCAGCCGCCTTGAACGTGTCATAGAATGGCTTCCCGTAGTCTCGGGAGGTTTCTGATGGCACCTTCTTTATGTAGTCGGTCAGTTCATCGATATCAGGGTAATCGATGGTGTAATAGGTCTTGCCGCAGTAGATGATGCAGTCGTTGGTCGAGCCCATGCACTTGGTGTCATCTCCCACGATCGGCGAGATCGGGATGATCCCGAATCCGTTTTTGATCGAGGTGATGTCAAAGCCAAGATCGTGCATCTTGTGTATGCCAGTCTCAACGATCCTTGCGGAGATCTGCACAGATCCGGCTATCGATGAGGTCGGCGCAGCTGCAATGTACACTTCCTTTGTATCGACGCCGCACTTCGCTGCAATCTTGTCTACAACCTCTTCTGTCGGAAGCTTGTCGGTTTCAAGCACGAGGATTGCCTTGTCTGATGAGTCCTTGTACCCGATCTCCTCATAAAGCTCCTTTGGATCCAACGAAAGTGCCCGCGCTGGACCTGAGCCCATTGCAAAGTACTTCCCCTCGATAATTCTCCAGCCCGCATACTGAGATGCCATACATGCGATGACCGGATCATCGATCGCCACCTGGATGCCGGGTACGGTGTGATCACCCAGCTGATATGGTATGTACTTCAGGTCAGCCAGATCCGCAAGGCATAGCCTTGATAAATACATTCCGGCGCCATACCCTCCCGGCGCATTTATGCCAGCATCCACAACGGTCGCCCCGTTGCTCAACTCAGATACTCCAATATTCAGTTCATCCGCATTGTCGAGCATCTCTGCAAATGCCCTATATCCATATTTATTTACGCTGATCATTGAGATCACCAAAGTGTCCATAGAGTCCAGCCAAACATAAGATTATCGGGGCGCTGGGGTGATCTCCGATTTTTTCACAAAAAATCGAGTAAAAACTGCCCTTCGGGTGGGGCTGGCGATATACTTTTTCGTGAATCAAAAACGATTTTTTCACAAAAAATCGAGTAAAAACTGCCCTCCGGGAGGGGTCAGCAGTTTTTGATCAAACTTTTGTGAAAAGTTTGGTGAAAAGTTTGCGAGTGAAAACCGGCATCTGACCCGGAGGGCAGTTTTTGATCAAACTTTTGTGAAAAGTTTGGTGAAAAGTTTGTTCGTAAATCAAAAAAGCATTATATCACCGGATACTGCTCCTCGAACTAATACAACTCCAGATACTCATCCGAAACAGGATACGTCAGGGGCGTTCTGAACTCGATTCGCGTATCAAATCCGGTCTCAAGCAAAAATTCGATCACGATATTGACGTTTGGGCTGAAATCAGTTGCGGAGGCGGTCGTATCAATGCCAATCTCGACCATATCGCCATACTCAATGTACGGATCGTTCGTCCGGTCGGCTTCGGTGCCTTCGTTGATGCGCAGCCACCGGCTGGCGTTAAAAAAACCGTCGGCATAAGAATCAGACGTTTGGTTGTATCTGAGGATCGCAGGAGGCTTGCCAGCAGCCCTGACGCTGATAATCGCGGTATCAATGGTCACAATCTCGCTTCCAACGATCGGCTCGATAGTTATGCTCAAATGGGTGATGCCGTGGTCGGTTGTTGTGTTGTCGGTCGTCTGCCCGCCCACCGAGATGATTCTGATGCCGGTGCTGACATGTTCTCTTGTCTCCTCGCCGGTATGCACAGCCTTCTGTGTGAACCTGCCTGATGTATTCACCAACGGCACAACCACGAGTGCAGCCATCAGAACAATCGCAATGAACAAAATCAGCGTGCTAATCCCGGTGTCCGCACTGCAATCTTGTTTTAATCTCATAATTGCTCAGTATCCAGCACTCCGTTCGCAACAACCACTTTTATAGACTTTCCAGAGAGATCGATGCCTGAGAATGTGAGATTCACCACCTCAGACGGTTCCCACTGTAGATCACCGTCGTCGTTCTCGATATTTGATGTGAGGATCGTTTGATAAACTCCATTGACCAGAACTGCGATAGAATCGGTTGAATTGTCAAAGTCGGTCTTTCCCGTGTTTAATACATACAACCCTGGCTGAGTGCTCGCACCCGGATCATTGATGATCTCGATATCACCCCTCATCTGGTCGGCGAGATGGCTGTTTCTGACCACCAGTGCACCTGATACCGAGCCGGTGACGCCGTAGAGCGCGATCACGATCACCGATGCGATGATCACCGATGCGATGAAGAAGATCGCCTGCGATGCGGATTCTCCAGCCACTCACACCACCTCCGCGCAGGCAGACCTTGCATTCGCGGTCACTACTTTCACAACATTGCCGCTGTCCAGCGTAAACGTCGTTGTCGAGAATTTACTTCCGGGGTACAACCATCCGGACCATGCGTGACTGGCTATTTCTCCATTCACGAGCACGATAAGCTTTGATTTGTTGATGGACACCGTTCCGGTATTTTTTATGTAGAAGATATCGTTTGCGCCATCATTGTCAGTGATTTTCCCCCGGTCCTCATAGCTGCATGAGGACGTGTTGTAGATCTCGATCCCTGTTTCCAGTAGAGAGATCATACGCTCATGTTGCTTGTCTCTGGCGTCCTGCAGCAGCTCGCAGCTATCGCTGACACGTTCGTAATACACAGTTGCAGTCAGGATTAGACCAATAGCGATGATTGCTGTAGCGATGGATATACCAAACCCCATTATAGAGAATATTGGTGCCTTACGGTATTAATGACTTATGGTATCAACGATACAATTTTGTGCTCATATATTCTCTCGTCATCTTCATTACCCACCATGCGCATACCCGATACCGATGGATCAGGATACAAAGAGCGCGGAAACGACCGGGGCAACAGAGGCGATCGAGATAGCCGAGAGGGCAAGAGCCGAGAGAGAATAGTTCGAGCAGCATTACAGGCAATGGATCACTCTGGTGGCATCTCTGACATCGCACTGCCGATGAGGAACGCCGAACGGTTGGTGATAGAGGCGGTGCTTGATCGATGTGAGCAGTATCGAAGGGAACACTCTATCGATGTATACCGCCATCCCTGATGATCTGCGCGCCCGGCTGGAGAGACTGGTCGAAAACGACCGGATGCAGGGCATTCTGCTGCTATCGACGGATATGGTCGCTTTTGCACCATCGATCTTTATGCAGCGCCAGAATATCCTCGATTATACCATTGCTATGAACAGACGTTTCTTCTTCAGGATCTACTGGTTTCCGATCATCGGGATCAATCAGGCGTTCATCGAGCAGGCTGACGAGCGGATGCTCCATCTCC
Organism: Methanobacteriota archaeon; assembly: GCA_048634345.1. GTDB lineage: Archaea > Halobacteriota > Methanosarcinia > Methanosarcinales > Methanogasteraceae > Methanogaster_D. The sequence goes on from JAIWAP010000027.1 coordinate 6,834, forward strand.
TGTTCGAGCACGAACTGCTCCAGAACAAGATGTATATCGAGCATGTGACTGCGCACGGCTGCCGACCCCTCAGCTTCGATGAGAAGCGCGCAATCAACGGGCAGGCGTTGCAGGCGATTGAACGGTCAGGAATCACATAGGAGGCGTATATCAGGGAACACGAACTGATGCAGGAGATCTCACGGTCTGCACCGCCGGTGCCAAAAACATTTGCAGAGACTGCTCTCTTCGAATATCTTGACAGACATTGGGAAGAGATAAAAGATCTCGGCGTCAAAGGAGAAACAGAGTCCGAGGCAGAATTTGAGGCGATGGTTCTGCAGGAACACGGCTGGATCGACTTTTTCGCAGCAATCAAACGCAACATATAAACATAAATAGTACGTCCCATCTTTGTATGGATGAGACGATACTCGAAGATGGGAAAATACACGAAATAAAATTGTTCGGGGATTCGCCAACAACAGAAGATGAGTTAGGCTTCGATCCTTATGCAAATATTCTTTTGGATGTGATAGAGAATTTTGATGCCGAAAGCCCCTTAACTATCGGTATTCATGGAAAATGGGGTAGTGGGAAAACAAGTTTGATGAGGATGCTTGAGAAGAAGTTGAATAGATATGACGAAAGCAACATCGTTGATGCCAAGAACCCTTTAAAGAGACTTTTAACTATCATTCATAGAGGCTGGAGGCGTGGAAAAGCAAACATGCTGGGGGTGTTTGAGCGGTTTTTGAATAAAGATAGCAAACTGATGAGGATGCTTGAGAAGTGGTTGGATGAAGGTGGCAAAAAGAACAGCGTTAAGACGATCTGGTTTAACGCATGGGCATACGGAAGAGATGAATCGATCGGATTGGCGTTGTTACAGCAGATAACAGTTGAGTTGAAAAAAGAGAAGAAATTTCAAAAGAAAATTAAAAAGTTGAGTGAGAACATTGGCGAATTACTCGCCGATGCCGCGCTAAGAAAAACCACAGGCGCAACCTTGAAAGAGGTGAAAAAATTTTCGAATCGTTTTAAAGATGATATTGAGATAAAAAGCACTCTTAGAGATGATTTTAAAAGCGTGATAGATGAGTGTTTGCAGGATAGGTATTTGTTTAGCTGGAATAATGTCCCGGGAAATGATGACGAGCGGCTCTCAAGATACCTCATGAATTATCATGATATTGCATGGGCGGAAAGTGCAGAAATCAGCAAGATTGATGAGTTTATGTTTAACTGGGATGATATTCCCGGAGACGATGGAGAGAGACTCCTAAAGTACCTAATGAATTATCATGATATTGCATGGGCGGAAAGTGCAGAGATCACCAAATCCGATGACGGTAAAATCATCCGCATCTCAAAGGGTGAAAACTCAGCTGAAATTATGATCGATGAGACGGAGGAAAAAGTTGTATTAAAAACCAGCGATGACGGAACCTACGACCTAAAAGTTAAACGGGAGAACGGCAAGCTGAACATATACATTGGCGATAAAACCATCCGCATCTCAAAGGATGAAAACTCAGCCGAGATAACGATGGATGAGAAGAAGGAAAAAGCGACTTTAAAAATCAACGATGCCAGAACGCACAACCTGAAAGTTAAAAAGGAGGACGGCAAGCTGAACATATACCAGAATGGCAGGTTGATCGTGTTCATCGATGATCTGGATAGATGCCTGCCTGAGAAGACCGTCGAGATTCTTGAGGTGATGAAGCTTTTTTTGGACGTTCCAAAGTGCGTATTTGTGGTCGGCGTAGCAAAAGATGTGATTGAAAAAGCAATTGAGGCTAGATACAAGACCAATGAGCAGGAAAAGCCAATCCTTGGAAAAGATTACATAAATAAGATAATTCAGGTTCCTTTTACTATTCCACCAATCAGAGAAGATGTCATGGAAGGATTCATTAAAAATCTTGGTATTGAGAGAGAAGAATTGGGATATGTGGATATTGTTGCAAAAGGCACTGGATGTAATACTCGAAAAGTGAAGATGTTCTTAAATACCCTTAGAATGAGACGGGCAATTGCAGAAAGAACAGGGTGGAAACTTAAGGCGGATCTACTTGCTAAACTTTATACCGTCGAATATCTTTTTCCAGAGTTTTATGATGATGTTAAAGCGCACATGGATCAACAGCTTTTTTATAAATTAGAAAGACTTGCGGGGGGAGATTTGTACTTTAGCTGGGATGATATCCCCGGAGACGGTGCAGAGAGACTCCTAAGGTACCTCACGAATTATCATGATATTGCATGGGCGGAAAGTGCAGAAATCATCAAGATTGACGAGTTTATGTTTAGCTGGGATGATATCCCCGGAGACGGTGCAGAGAGACTCCTACGATACCTCATGAATTATCATGATATTGCATGGGCGGAAAGTGCAGAAATCAGCAAATCCGAGGACGGTAAAATCATCCGCATCTCAAAGGATGAAAACTCAGCCGAGATAACGATGGATGATTGGAAGGAAATAGCGACTTTAAAAACCAGCGATGGCATAACCTACAACCTAAAAGTTAAACGGGAGATCGGCAAGCTGAACATATACATTGGCGATAAAACCATCCGCATCTCAAAGGATGGAAACTCAGCCGAGATAACGATGGATGAGAAGAAGGAAAAGGCGGCTTTAAAAATCGGTAATATCACAACCCACGTCATGGAAGTTAAACAGGAGAACGATGAGCTAAAGATATGCGATAGCGTTCCCAAAGAATTGGAAAACGAATCAACGACTTTTAAAGCCCTGGAAGAACATAACAAAGATGAACGTTTGAAGAGTTTATTACGAGATGAGCCTCTTTTTGGTAGAACGGATATTGGACCATATATCTATCTATCAGAGACTCTATCAGAGACCGAAACACCACTTCCGGAAGCTACAAAATCTGATGAGCCGGTACTAAATGAGTTGTTGAGCGAGGATCCTGTGAAAAGGGGTGCTGCTGCGGATAGTATCAATAACATGTCAACTACAGAGAAACAACGACTTTTGAAGATCGTTATATTGAAATTGGAAAAAGGAGATAATTTTGAACGCATGAAGGCTGCACCGGCTCTTGGGAAGATCGGTGGTGCGAACGCAGTTGAACCACTAATAGAGGCACTGCGTGATGTAGATGATGTTGTAAGTGAAAATGCTGCATCGGCTCTTGGGGAGATAGGTGATAAGAGAGCAATAGAACCACTGATAAAAACATCGAAAGATGCGGATACGAATGCTCGTGTACGCATGGCTGCTGAAGATGCTCTTGGAAAGATAGGTGGCGAAAAAGCGGTTGGTGCGTTGATAGAGGTATTGGGGACTGAGAATAAAACTGTACTGGACGAGTTGTTAGATGAGGATTATCAGGAAACGCATGATGTTTATTTGAAAATGTATAGTGCTGCGAAACGGATCAATAATAAGATGTTGAGTTCAGAGAAACGGCAAATTTTGAACGTGGTTATAGCGAAGTTGAGAGTCGAGGATGCCTTTGTGCGCAGGAATGCTGCAGAGGCTCTTGGGAGGATAGGCGATGAGAACGCAGTTGATCCACTGAAAGAAGCATTGAAGGAGGAGTATGAGGATGCCGGTGTGCGCAGGAATGCTGCAGAGGCTCTTGGAAGGATAGGTGCTAAAGAAGCAGTTGATGGACTGATAGAAGCATTGAAGGATGAAGTTGTGAGTGAGTATGCTGCAGAGGCTCTTGGAAGGATAGGTGCTAAAGAAGCAGTTGATGGACTGATAGAAGCATTGAAGGATGAAATTGTTAGTGAGTATGCTGCAGAGGCTCTTGGGAAGACAGGTCGTAAAGAAGCAGTTGATGGATTGATATGGGCATTAGCAAACGGGAATAAATTTGTGCGCAGGAATGCTGCAGAGGCTCTTGGAAGGATAGGTGCTAAAGAAGCAGTTGATAGACTGATAGAAGCATTGAAGGATGCGCACGAGGATGCCTTTGTGCGCAGAAATGCTGCAGAGGCTCTTGGAAGGATAGGCGATGAGAACGCAGTTGATCCACTGAAAGAAGCATTGAAGGATGAGCACGAGGATGCCTTTGTGCGCAGGAATGCTGCAGAGGCTCTTGGAAAAATCAAAGACAAGCAAAATGAATTAAATCGGGAAGTGAAAAAAGATTCTTCAGAGGAATGAGTATGCAATTTATCGTGTGTGGATTATGTGGTTTAAGGCTTAAAGTGAGTGATATGGTGAGTGCGTCTTTTCCTGCACCTCTAAACCCAATCTTCGTTCCTCTCTTAATATCTCCTGAATTACGGACTCCTATGCTCTTTTGCTGATTAAATCCACCGCTTCTTCGACGGATAGTTTCTCTTTGGTCAGAGCGATGATATTCCCTGAAATCAGGCTGAATGGCAATGTGTTGCCTGTTAGAGGCAACCATTCTCTCGGCGAGAGAACCTCATTCACTGCGAATATCGGCTTGTTTTCGGCAATGTTTATATGTTCCGGAGGTGTGTATGCCTCTGGAGTTGTGAAACTCCGTCCATCCGCCTCAAACATAAGTATTAAATTACGGTGTATGGACTTAAATATAATTGTGGTTTGTTTGAGCGCGGATTATGATTTAGTGGATGGGCTCGGTACCAGGGAAAAACAGTCACATTACGGTGTTGGCAATGGTTCTGCCGGGGCGTCGGCGCAATCATGCACGGAGACCATTATCACTCTTCGTCAGTCTCTTCGTCCTCGTCCGCATGAATAAAGAACTGCTCCCCAGCCATCATCCGGATATATTCTTCCTTCTTGCCTTTCCGCACCCGGATCTTGTCTGTGGTGAGGAGTGCCTGATTGATGAACAATCCCTCGAATTTACTTATCACGTCTTTTTCGTGTGCGTCCTTGTTGATCAGCCCGACGACATTGAACTGTTTATGCGAAAATATCTCAACAGACTTTGAAATGGCATCGTATGCTTTGTCAACGCCATGTTCTGAAATAATGTGGCTTATCGGTTCAAATATGACCCATAGCCCCTCCGGAAGCTGATCAAAGAGGTTGGCAAATTGATCAATCCGGTTTAATGGTATGGTGACTATACCATCGCTCTCGCTGATCTCTTCGGCTGTTGCTGAGATCTCCACGAATTTCATCGCGCCCATATCGACCAGATCGTGCAACCTGCTTTTATACTCCGATATCCGTGGCTCGTTTGAGACCAGCACCGCATTTCGGCATTCGCCAAATATCCGGAGCGTAATCTCGATCACCGCATCCTCGTATCTGCTCTCAGGGGTGTACTCGATCAGCACCGACTTGCCAAAGAGGTTGCTCACCTCGTCAGCCTCAGGAACAGACCACACCATCCCTTCCATGAGAAACTCGCCGACGTACTCCTTTGGAATGGTCCGAAACGCCCTGTATATCAAAAAACCGGCGCCTGCAAACGCGCTTGTATAAACAACGCTCCAGAATGCCATGAACATGAGCATCGCGTTGGTCGCATCCCGGTCTCCTGAATACTGGATCGTAATCATGGGGAAGATCGAGGCGGTGATCAGGAAAATGGCGGTGAGCGCGAGCAATAACCATGCAACAGACCCTTTCTGCACGTTACGGTAGACCATGACCCAGAGGAACATGGCAGCAACTCCAGCAACGAGCGAAATTCCGGCAAATGCGATAAATATATACTGTGGATCCATCAAACCACTCCATGGATATAAATGATGTGATATTAGATAAGTCTTTGCATCATTTTGGGGTGTTAATTTAAGCCGCCCGAATCTCCCGAATCTCCCGAATATTTGCACACTGGTTTCGCACACGGGTATGGCGACATAAGATAAACCGGAAGCTCGCAATAATACTGTGATGAAACGGTACATATCCCACCCGCTGATCCGAAAAGACACAATCGAGCAGCGATTGTACCAGCTTGCGCTTGCATCATCAGCGCTGAAGGAGTCGTGTCTGTGTGTGCTGCCAACCGGACTTGGGAAGACGATCGTTGCGCTGATGGTGATCGCGGCGCGTTTCACCGACCACGGGGGCAAGGCGCTAATCCTCTCGCCAACAAAACCACTTGTTGAGCAGCATTCCGATTTTTTCGGGCATGTGCTTCCGGGTTGCACGGTTGCAACGTTTACAGGGAGTATCCCTCCGGAAAAGCGGGCAGAGATCTGGAAAAACTCGCAGGTCATCGTCTCTACGCCCCAGGTCATCGAAAACGATCTCCGCGCAAGGCGCATCGATCTTTCCGACGTGGTCCACATAACATTCGATGAAGCGCACCGTGCAGCCGGCAGATACGCTTATGTCTACATCGCAGAACGGTATTTCAAGGATGCGGAATCGCCGCTGGTTCTCGGGATCACAGCAAGCCCGGGAAGCAATTCCGAAACGATTGCAGAGGTCTGCGAGAATCTCCATATCGAGCGTGTCGAGGTGAAGGGCGAGGTTGATCCTGATGTGATTCCCTATCTGTACGCCAAGGAGATTGAGTGGGTGCGCGTCGAGGTTCCTGCCCGGATCAGGGAGTTAAAGCGACAGATGGAGCGCGTACTTTCGGATCGGTTCTCAAAACTTGCAGAACTCGATTTTATCGTTGTAGCGAGTGCGTCCAAGCGCGAACTGCTCGATCTGCAGAGCAAGCTGCATGCACAGGTCGTCGAAAAGAGTAATGTGAACGCATTCTCCGGAATTTCGCTCCTTGCAGAGATCTTTAAGGTCAAACACGCCATCGAACTTGCGGAAACGCAAGGGGTGGGCGCACTCGAGAGATACTTCGATCGCCTGAACACTGAAGCACGATCCGGAAGCGGGAGCAAGGCAGCAAAACGTCTTGCCAGGGATCCGAACATGCGTGCGGCGATGAAGATGCTTGCATCGTGCATCGAGGATCATCCGAAACTGGACGCTGTGCGGCGGATCGTCGCAGACCAACTGCGCGACAACCCGGATTCCAGGGCGATTGTCTTCACAAACTTCCGCGACAGCGCAGAGATGGTGGTAAACGCGCTTGAGGGCACAGACGGCGTCTCTGCGGTCAGGTTTGTCGGGCAGGCAAACAAACTCAATGATAAGGGCTTGACCCAGAAGCAACAGGTGGAGATCATCGCCCAATTCAGGTCAGGCGAGTACAACACGCTCGTAGCGACATCGGTTGCCGAGGAAGGGCTTGATATCCCGTCAACAGATCTTGTTCTGTTCTACGAGCCGGTTCCATCAGAGATACGGACAATCCAGCGGAAAGGGAGGACCGGGCGCAAGCGTGCAGGGAGAATCGTTGTTCTGATTGCAAAAGGATCGAGGGACGAGGCTTCTTACTGGATCAGTGCACGGAAAGAGTCGAAGATGCTGACAACGATCTCTGCCATGCGCGGGTCAAAGTCGGTCCCACAGTTTGCAGACCAGTCAGAAGAGAAGATGCCAGAAGAGAAGATCGAACAGAAGACGCTGGTTGAATTTTCAGGGGAAACTCCTGCCGTGTATGTCGATCACAGGGAGATTCGGTCAGGCGTGTCAAGGATTCTTGAGAATGCCGGAATCAACGTGATTATGCAGACACTCGAGGTCGGAGATTACGTGCCCAGCGATCGGGTCTGCATCGAGCGGAAGACCACGGCTGATTTCCTTGATTCGCTGATCAGCGGGCGGCGCGACCTCTTCCGGCAGATCGCAGACCTTGCACGGACTTCTGAGAGACCGGTCCTGATCATCGAGGGCAGCGACATCTATGATCTCAGGCAGATCCATCCAAATGCCGTGCGCGGTGCAATCGCATCGATAGCGATCGATTTCAGCGTGCCGGTCATCATGAGCCGGGATGAAGAAGATACAGCTGCGATGATCGCTGCGATTGCGAAGAGGGAACAGCAAGATCACGGGCGGGAGGTTGCGATGCACGGAAAACGGTCTGCGATGATGCTTCCCGAGCAACAGGAGTATATCGTCTCCGCAATCTCGAATATCGGTCCGGTCGTCGCCAGGAACTTGCTCAAACATTTCGGCTCGGTGGAGGCGGTGATGCAAGCAAGCCGGGAAGAACTCAAGGGTGTTGAGTTGGTTGGACCAAAGACCGCGGATCGGATACGAGAGGTGGTTGGAGGCGAATATACGGGGTGAGTAGCTTTAAAAATCACGTCTGATCATATAGCTTGCCCACATCAACAGAAGATCCTTATATCCCGATTCCGGTACGTTTCTTATGTATCCCCTTGCTTCTGTAACATACCTGTTAGCAAGCGCTTCTGTGTACTCGATACTTCCGAGTTCACGAATAATATCGACTGCTTCGCAGATCTCTTCGTCTGATGCGCTTTTGTTTCCAAGTACTCCGTATAGATACTGCTTCTGCGCCTCATCAGCGTTCGTGAGCGCGTGATACATGATGAGCGTCCGCTTTCCTTCCCTGATGTCAGAACCAACCGGTTTCCCGAGTTTTTCTGCGTTCCCGGTCACGCCAAGAATGTCGTCCTGCAACTGGAATGCGGTGCCGCATCTGCCGGTGAACCGGGATATCGAGTGAACGAGTTCGTTCTCCTCGTCCTTTGTGTTAAGTCCAACCATTGCGCCTGCTTTTCCGGCAAACTCGTACAACGCTCCGGTTTTTCTCCTCATCATCTCGATGATCAGGTCTTCATCGAGCGATTCGATTGGAGCTTTTGAATATTGTACATCAAGAGCCTGTCCCGCAAGCAGCGTCAGCGTGACATCAGTCTCCACCAACCTGATCAGGTGCAGCACGACACTGGGATCGACCCCGCGCTCTGCCAGCTCCGCGATCATCGAGACCGCCCACCCCTGCTGGACGTCTCCTGCCAGTATCGCAATCGCTGTGCCGTAACGCACGGCATCCCCGTCCCCGTAGCCACGATCAACCGCTCTCCTGCGAAACTCCTCATGCACAGCATATCCGCCACGCCGCCGCTCATCCTGATCAATGATGTCATCATGCACCAGCGTCCAGGTGTGGAATATCTCGATTGCTGCGGCGGCTGGAATCGCGATCTCTTCGTCACCGCCGACCGCGCCGCACGAGAACAGCATCACCGCGGGGCGCAGCGCCTTTCCCTGCCGCCCGCTCAGGTACAGGTAGACAGAATCATGGACATCCTCCGGAAAGAAACGCTTCTGATATCGATCGGACCGGATATACGCATAAACCCGGTCGCTGCGTTTCGCAAGTTCGCTTTCAAGTGATCTCTTCATGCTAATCTCTTCGTAATATTCATAACAAGTATACGCCCCGGGTAAATTGCAGACAAAATCAGTGTAAATCCGTGTCTAAAAATCATATCGGACACAGATTTACACTGATGACACAGATTAAGAGTTATCTCGTGCTGATACCTGAAGCATATTCCATATCAACCAAGAATCAGTTCCTCCCCGTTTCTGAGCAGATGAATCGTGTCCCCAAGCACATATCCGGCATCCTCAGCCATCTCGATGTACGAACCGTGCATAACGATGTTGCCGTGCGCCGGAATCACGTAGTCGGGACTTAACATGCGCAAT
>JAIWAP010000028.1:0-16130 GCA_048634345.1 Methanobacteriota archaeon
CTGGATGTGCCGATCGTCTTTGGGGCGATGTCGTATGGTGCGGTGAGCCTGAGCGTGCACAGGTCGCTTGCGATGGCTGCAGCGAGATCCGGCACGCTCATGAACACCGGCGAAGGCGGACTTCACAAGGAACTGTACCCATACTCAGGAAACGTCATCGTTCAGGTCGCATCAGGCAGGTTCGGTGTGCACAGCGAATACTTAAACACCTCCGCGATGGTCGAGATCAAGATCGGGCAGGGCGCAAAGCCGGGTATCGGCGGACACCTCCCGGGCGAGAAGGTGGACGAGGATATATCAAAGACGAGGATGATTCCTGTCGGGTCTGATGCAATCTCGCCTGCGCCGCATCACGATATCTACTCAATCGAAGACCTCTCGCAACTCATATATGCGATCAAGGAAACTACCGACTACGAAAAACCGGTATCTGTCAAGATATCAGCAGTCCACAACGTGGCAGCGATTGCAAGCGGGATTGTGCGTGCAGGAGCTGATGTTGTCACAATCGACGGGTTCCGCGGCGGAACCGGGGCTGCACCGATGGTTATACGGGACAACGTTGGAATACCGATCGAACTGGCACTCGCCGCGGTCGACGAACGCCTGAGGAGCGAGGGCATCCGGAACAACGCTTCGATCATCTGCGCCGGAGGAATCCGGAACAGCGGTGATATGGCAAAGGCGATCGCTCTTGGTGCTGATGCGGTAGTCATCGGAACTGCTGCTCTTGTGGCGCTGGGCTGCCGGATCTGCCAGAAATGCTACACAGGAAACTGTGCATGGGGCATCGCCACCCAGAGACCTGAACTCGTGCGCAGGCTCGACCCGCAGGTCGGTTCCGAGAGGCTCTCGAATCTTCTTACGGCGTGGAGCCTTGAACTTAAGGAGATACTTGGCTCGCTCGGCGTGAACTCGATCGAATCGCTGCGAGGCAGCCGCGAGCGACTGCGTGGCGTTGGACTCGATTCTATGACACTGGAATTGCTCGGAGTAAAACCGGCAGGAGTCGGGCAGTAGGGAGATTGAGGTGACGAAGATGGTGATGAGAATCGATTGCAAGGGATTGTACTACCGAAAACAGAACAAGATCATCCGCAATGCAGCGGATGCGGGCGAGACTGAGTTTATTCTTGATAATGCAAACGGACAGCGCTACATTGGCAGCGGGATCGATAAGAAGATCAAGATCACAGTGAACGGAGTTCCCGGAAACGATCTTGCCATGTTCATGAACGGTCCCACGATCATCGTCAACGCCAACGCCCAGGACGGTGTCGCAAACACGATGAACGCAGGTGAGGTGATCGTGCACGGAAGTGCAGGTGACGTCATTGGATATGGCATGCGTGGCGGGAAACTGTATGTTCAGGGGAATGTTGGATACAGAGCCGGCATTCATGCGAAAGAGTACAAGAAACAGATTCCAATAATAATTGCAGGCGGCGTTGCCGGCGATTTCTGCGGCGAGTACATGGCAGGGGGGATTCTGGTACTGCTCGGACTGAACCGGAGTGAAGGAACTCCGATTGCGGGGGGTTACCTCGGGACCGGGATGCACGGTGGCGTGATCTATATCAGGGGCGAGGTGGATGAGTATACGCTTGGAAAGGAGGTGAGTGTGCTTCCACTGGATGCGAAGGATATAAAGGTTCTTACGAAGCATCTCAAGGAGTATTGTGAGCACTTCGGGCTTGATCCGGATGAGATCATGAGTGAGCCGTTTATTAAGCTGCAACCGGTGTCGAGCAGACCGTACGGGGATTTGTATGCGTATTAGAGGGGGCTGGAGGAGACTCACGGCGATGGATGGTTCATCCATATACCGAAGTTATACGCCATTCCGACTGTGCTTAATAAAGATGAGGAATTATGAATAGCATTGAAATCTTTGAAAAGTATGCTCAAGAATATGATGAATGGTTTGATGTGAATAGATTTGCTTATGAGTCCGAAGTTCGGGCTTTAAAGAAGTTCATTCCAGAAAATAGTGAAGGTTTGGAGGTTGGAGTGGGTACAGGAAGATTTGCAGTTCCTCTTGGCATCAAAGTTGGAGTGGAGCCTGCAAAAGCAATGGCAGATATGGCACGGAGACGTGGGATAGAGGTTTATGAAGCAAAGGCGGAAAAACTTCCTTTTGATGACTCTTCTTTTGACTTTGTACTGATAGTTGTAACGATATGCTTTGTGCAAGACCATATACAAGCGCTCATGGAAGCAAAAAGAGTTCTTAAACCAGGAGGATGTATTATTATAGGTATGATCGACAGAGAGAGTTTTCTTGGCAGACTGTATGGATCAAAGAAGAAAGAGAGTAAATTTTACAGGCATGCCAGCTTTTATTCTATCAGACAAGTTTTGGATTGGCTTAAAAGATTGGAGTTCGAAGAGATCAAAACCTGTCAGACAATCTTCAAAAACCCCAAACGAATGACTGCTATTGAACCTGTCAAAGAAGGTCATGGAGAAGGAGGTTTTATTGTAATCACCGCACAGAAGGAGGTACAAACATGAAAGCAGGAATCATAGTCTATTTAAACGACTCGGAAACCGTATGGAACGCATTTCGGTTTGCAAACTTTGCATTGAAAGAGGGCGACGAAGTAAAGGTATTCTTGCTCGGTAAAGGTGTAGAGTGCGAATCTCTGGATACGGATAAATTTAAGGTGACAGAGCAGATGCAGACGTTGGTTGATGATGGAGGAGAGATTTTTGCCTGTGGTAGCTGTCTCAAAATCAGGCAATCCGAAGGTTCGGAGGTGTGCCCATCGTCAACGATGAAAGATCTGTATGAGATAGTGAGGGAGAGTGATAAAGTTGTCACATTCTAAAACGTACAGCCGAAACGTTGGGCGGAATTTAAATCTTGGAGGATGTGTCTTTGAATGAGAAGCAGAGAGCTTAAATATCGAATAAACTGGCGAGATGCGCAGAAGAGTATGAGAAGCGAGAGAGCTAGAAAGCCTGAGGTAACGTATGATGAAGATTTTCAGATAAAATCTGCAAGAGATTTTTCGACTCGTTGCAAGTGGAACGATTACGAATTTGGAAGAAGAATAGTAAAGATACTGGGAAATGTTTTAACAGACGACTTTGAAGTTCTTGAGATAGGCCCCGGTCCCGGAACGTTGACGATCCCACTTTCTGAAAAAGTTAAAAAAATCACTTGTGTTGATGCCTCAAAGTTAAATTTGGAAATTTTGAGGGAAAATCTGACTGAGAAAGGGATTAAAAATGTCGAATTGATAAATGGGCATTGGGAAAAAGTTAAAATTGAAAATAGCTTTGACTTAGTCGTTTGTTCACATTTTCTCTGGATGGTTGAAGACCTTGAAAAACATCTGGAAAAAATGGAAGAGCTTTCAAGGAGATGTTGTGCCATAATCCAGCCCTGCGGGAGAGATGAACTTGTTAAGAGAATTTTTGAGGAGATTTGTAAGGAAAAGTACACGGGACAATTTGAACCAGATGCAGACTATTTTGCTTATGTAATTTTAAGGGAGTGGTCGAGACTCCTTGAGGTTCGTAATTTCGAGTATTCTTTTGATCTTGGGCTGGAAGAAGGTGTTAGATATGTAGCGAGTTTCTTAGGGAAATTCATAGAGGTCGATGGAACGGTTACAGGCAGGATAAGAGAGTTTTTGATGAGTGAAGAGGGCGAGACCTGGGAAGTAAGAAACAAAGCGATTGTTATGTGGTGGGAACCAGAGAAATGAAAGAAAACAAACTTTGCCTAACACAGTATATACTTATGAGTGAGCCTGTTGTAAAATTGTTTCTGGTGTCAAGCAGACCGTATGGGGATCTGCATGCGTATCAGTGGTCAAAACCCATCAAAGGAGGAAGATAAAATGACGGAAGAATGGCGGTATCTTGAGGTAAAGGAAAAGGAAGTGGTGCGGTGCAATTCCGTACATTCAACACTCTTGGACGGGATGGTTGCGGGGTTAAGTCCCAATACCATGTTTCTGGAGGAATGTCCCGGTCACGTTCTTTCTCTGGGCAAGAATCAGTGCTGCGAGGAGGAGTGTGACATTGCAGAGTGCGAGAGGCTCGGAATAACACTTGAAAGAAGGGAAACCGGCGGCGGAGCAGGTTTAATGGTTCCGGGCGCAACATCGTGGGGTATCTGCATAGACCGGAGAGATTCACGGGTTTCGGATGATATGAATGAGAATTTTGAGATCTTGTCGCGAGGCGTCGTTCTTGGTCTGAAAAAACTCGGGCTCGATGCGAATTTCGCGCCTGTGAATGATATAAATATCGGGGATAAGAAGGTCTGCGGGATGACCGCTATGAGCAGGCAGAACTCGCTCTTGATATATGGCAGTGTTATCTGGGATTTTGACATGGAAACTTTCCTGAAGATCGCAAAGATTCCTGCGCCCAAACTGAAGAAGAAAGGGGTAACGTCGGTTCAGAAGAGGATAACAACAGTTATCGAGGAACTGGGGTGGAGGATACCTCCTGCAGAACTTAGGGAGTATCTTATCAAGGGGTTTGAAGAGGCACTTGGCGTAAAACTGGTAAAGGAGGGATTGAACGTTGGGGAGACTGCGATATGGGAGAAAAAGATGGATCTCTTCTCATCAAAGAAGTTTATCCTGCGACCGGGTCACTGCAGCGTCTCAAATGCCTCGTGTGTCTATCCTGCGGAGAAGGGAATTATCAGGGTTTCACTGTACATAAATGAAGGAACGATAATGGACGCCGGGATCACCGGTGATTTTATGCAGATCAATGATATCGATTTTGATCCCCTGGAGGGGCTGCTTGTCGGGGCGAAGACAGAGCGAGATGATATAGAACGGATCGTTCACGCATATTTTGATGAGAACGAGATTGTGATGGTCGGTGCCAGCGCAGATGACTTTGTCGACGCAATTCTCGGGGCTGCGAACGAATCCGGGGAATGTCACTGATCCATGCCACTCTCCAGACAAAACAGTGGATTTAAGTAATTTAGCTCCGTTAAAAACGTACTATGGCAACACATCACAGAATAATAATCGGTGATTCAAGGCAGATGAAAGAGGTTCCTGCTGAATCGGTCCACCTCATCATAACATCTCCTCCGTACTGGCAGTTGAAGGACTATGGGAACGAGGCGCAGATAGGTTACAATGACTCTTACGAGGAATACATCAATAATCTCAATATAGTGTGGGATGAATGCCACAGAATTTTGCATAAAGGTTGCCGCTTGTGCGTCAATATCGGTGACCAGTTTGCTCGCTCTGTATATTATGGGAGGTATAAGGTCATACCAATACGAACGGAGATAATCAAGTTCTGTGAGAGCGTGGGGTTTGACTACATGGGTGCCATCATCTGGCAGAAGGTAACAACAACTAACACCACCGGCGGAGCTACGGTGATGGGGTCATTCCCATTTCCCAGAAACGGGATACTAAAAATAGATTATGAATTCATCCTGATCTTTAAGAAGTATGGAACTTCGCCAAAGGTCTCCAAAGAGATTAAAGAGCAATCGAAAATGACTAAAGAAGAGTGGAATCAGTATTTTACCGGACACTGGAATTTTTCCGGGGAAAAACAGGATAAACATCTCGCAATGTTCCCGGAAGAGTTACCATCACGCCTCATCAAGATGTTCAGTTTCGTCGGAGATACTGTTCTTGACCCGTTTCTTGGTAGCGGAACAACAACCCTTGCAGCCAGAAATCTCGGGAGGAACTCCACTGGATACGAGATAAACGAGGATTTTCTGCCAGTGATAAAAGAGAAGGTCGGTATGAACCAGGGAACCATTTTCCAGGATGTGGATTTTGAAATAATCGAGCAGGGGGGGCTCAAACCGGACATCGAAAAGGAGATCGATAATCTGCCGTATATTTTCAAAGATCCTGTAAAATTTGATAAGAAGGTCGATCCTAAAACGTTGAGATTCGGTTCAAAGATAGACGATTCCAATCTTAAACGAGAAACATATTATACTGTGAAAGAGATAATCTCTCCGGAGATTTTGATTTTGAATAACGGATTGAAAATCAGGTTGCTAGGGGTACGAGAAAGAGGTGAAGAGAATGGTGATGCGGTCCAATTTTTGAAAGAGAGAACACGAGGGCAGAAGGTATCGATAAAATTCGACAGTACGAAACACGATGATGAAAATAACTTGCTCTGTTATCTATATTTGAAGAACAAGACATTTGTCAATGCCCATCTTATCAAAAATGATCTGGTTGATGTGGATGTTACGAGAGATTACAAATATAAATCTAAATTCTTAACTTATGGTGGAGGCGTATAATAATGGCAAAAGAATGGATATTGAACAGCGCCATGAATCGCTTTCAATTGAATTTTAAACGTAACGTTGGTGCGGTCTCGGAAGAAATCAGAAAATGTGCTCCAAAAGGTATAGGCGATTGGGAGGCGTATTATTTCACTAACGTCAGGACGAGAGAGCATATCGAGGAACTAGGAAGAAAACTATACATCAAAATTACGGAAGTGATCTCCGCAGAAGTTGAAGAGATCACCGAAGAGGATTGCATTGAATATATGTGCAATATGGTCATAGGTAGAACCTTCGACGGATATATGACTGAGATAAAAACCGTTTACGGACAATTGCAGGAGATATTGGGCGTAAAGTTAGAACCCGCGCCAGATGAATGGGATCGCCTTTTTAACGTTGACTTCTTTATCAAAATCAATGATAAATATATCGGACTTCAGATTAAACCTGCCGGGAACGTATCGCACATTCCTCAAATCTTTAAAGAACGGACAATACAGGCGGCAACACACGAGAAATTTACAGAACAATTTGGCGGTAAAGTCTTTTACGTTATTTCAATCAAGGAAGGAAATAAGAAAAAAATACAGAATACCGAAGTAATTTCTGAAATCGAGGATGAAATCAAACGATTGCAAACGTGAGTCCAGGCGAGTAAAATGACCAAATCAAGCAAATCAAATATATCAGACGCATTAAAAGACGCTGGCATTGAGATACTTACATGCCTCCAGTGCGGCACATGCAGCGGAAGCTGCCCGTCAGGACGCTACACAGGCATGATCACGCGAAAGATCGTTCGGATGGCACGCGTGAATACAGACGTGCTGCACGACCCCGACCTCTGGATGTGCACTACCTGCTACACCTGTCAGGAGCGTTGTCCGCGTGAGATCAAGATCACTGACGCGATTCTCGCAATCCGGACGATCGCGGTGCACGAGGGGATCATGCTTCCGGAACATCGAAGGGTCAGCCAGCTGGTGCTTGAGCACGGGCACGCCGTGCCGATCAATGACCTGGTTAAGGAGAAGCGAGAGAGGCTCGGGATGGAGGCTCTTCCTGAAACGGTTCACAAATATCCGGAAGCACTTGCCGATGTGCAGACGCTTCTTGAGTCGTGTGGATTTGACAAAATCGTGGCTGGCGCTCAAGAGTGAGAGGAGAGCATCATGAACAAGTTATCACTCTATTTAGGCTGCATCACCCCGAACCGGTATCCCGGAATCGAGAAAGCCACAAAACTCTGCCTTGAGCGACTAAAGATCGATTACGCCGATCTTCCGGGAGCATCATGCTGTCCTGCGCCTGGCGTCTTCCGGTCGTTTGATAAAGCGACATGGCTTGTACTTGCCAGCCGAAACATCGTGCTCTCAGAAGAGATGGAGCGCGATCTCTTAACGATCTGCAATGGATGCTACGGATCTCTCGTGGACGCTAACAACGAACTAAAAGATGACCCTGCGCTCAAGAAAAGCACAAACGCCCATCTCGAGAAGATCGGTAAGACATTCAAGGGAACCGTGGATGTCAGACACATCATTGAACTGCTATACGACGAGCCAGGACCTGAACAGATAAAGGAGATGGTAACTCGTCCGTTAGACCTCAGAGTCGCTCTGCATTATGGATGCCACCTCGTAAAGCCGTCAAAAGAAAGAAAACTCGGGAGTACGGAAGACCCTCGTTTCTTTGACGAACTGGTCGAGGCAACGGGCGCTGAGAGCGTCAATTATCCCGACAAGATGGCGTGCTGCGGAGCAGGAGGTGGCGTTCGGTCTGCGCTTCTTGATAAGTCGCTTGAGATGCTGGAGCACAAGCTCTCGCGGATCAGGGATGCGGACGTTGACTGTATCGTGAATGCGTGTCCGTTCTGCCACCTGCAGTTTGACGGCGGGCAGGTCGAGATTGAGGAGAAGCGCGGCACAGAATACAATATTCCGGTTTTGCACTATTCCCAGCTTCTGGGGCTTGCATTCGGGTACTTGCCAGAGGAACTCGGAATCGACCTGAATCTTGTGACAAACGAGGATTTTCTTCTGAAACTGAAAGGGGATCGGTGAAAGAGATGAGCAGCGAAAAAATTGGCGTATATCTCTGTAGATGCGGCGGCAACATCGGCGATGTCATTGATGTCGGGGCAATCGCAGACGAAGTATCAGGAATGGACGGCGTTCGCGCACGCATGTTCAGGATTATCTCTGTAGCAGTGCGGGACAGAGCCAGATCGAGAGCGACATCAAGAAAGGGTTGATCGATCGCGTGGTGATCGGGTCATGTTCTCCGAAACTTCATCTCGAGACGTTTCGTGCGATGGCAGAGAAAGCAGGCATCAACCCGATGCTTCTTGAGATCACAAACATCCGTGAGCAGTGTTCATGGGTGCATGAAGATCAGGAGGAGGCTACAAGGAAAGCGAGGGGTCTTCTAACGGGCGCAGTATCCCGGATGCAGAACCTCGAGTCCTTAAACCCGATCATAAAGGATGTCAAAGACCGTGTGCTTGTTGTTGGTGGCGGAATTGCCGGGATCACGGCTGCGCTTGAGATGGCAGACGAACGCGAGGTTGTTCTAATCGAGAGAGCCCCCTACATCGGCGGGCAGATGATCGGTCTCTCAAAGACGTTTCCGACGCTCGACTGCTCGCAGTGCATCCTCACCCCGAAGATGGTTGCGGTCTTCAACCACCCCCATATCACGCTCTACACCCAGACAGAGGTTGCATCGGTCGATGGAAACGTGGGCGATTACAGCGTGACACTGCGCCGTGCGCCGCGGTACGTTGACACGATCGCGTGCACGTCCTGCGGCAGGTGCGCCGCAAAGTGCCCGACGGATGCGATCTACCTGCCGTTTGCGCAGGCGATCCCGCAGGCATACATAATCGACAGGGAGCTCTGCATCGAATGCGGCGCATGTGAAAAGGCTTGTTCTGCGGGTGCGATCCGGCTTGACGATACCGAGGAAGAGATACAGGTGGATTGCGGCGCGATAACGATTGCGACAGGATTTGAGTCGATCGACCCATCGATAATTGAGGAATACCATTACGGAGATCATCCGGACATCATAACCGCGACCGATTTCGAGGAGATGGTCTCTGCCAAGAGCAAGACCGGCATGAGGCTTCAGAAGTCGGACGGAACATTTCCAGAGCGGGTTGCGTATGTTCTCTGTGTCGGGTCCCGCGACTTCAATCGGGGAAATAAGCATTGCTCAAAGGTCTGCTGCATCTATTCGCAGAAACAGGCGCAGCTCGTCCTCAAGATGAAACCTGATGCGGACGTTACAATCTTCTACATCGATATGCGATCGGCAGGGAGAAGGATGGAGGAGTTTTACCAGCATACGCAGGAAATTGGTGTTAACTTTGTCCGCGGGCGTGTGGCTGAGGTGAATCCGCTCGGCGATACATTGCAGGTCAGGTATGAGGACACGTTCTTAGGCGAGATCGGGGAATCCGAGTTTGACATGGTTGTGCTCTGTCCATCACTTATCCCTTCGAAGGGGTCGCGAGAACTCGCCGACCAACTGGGAGTTCCCGTCGGAAGCGACGGGTTCATCGAGGAGAAACACGTCAAGATCGATCCGGTGAATACATTGAATCCGGGCGTCTTTGTGGCAGGGTGCGCTGTGGGACCCAAGGATATTCACGATTCAGTGACTGAGGCAATCGGCGCGGCACACAAGATCCACCAGTTCCTCGGGAAGGGCACAATATCAGTATCGCCTGAAAAACCCGTGATCTCGGATGCATGTGATGGCTGCGGCGTATGTGTGGAGGAGTGTCCGTACGGGGCGCTTGCGATTACGGACGGAGACGGCGGGAAGCCTGTTCTTGATCCGCTCTCATGTAATGCGTGCGGGATCTGTGCGGCAGTCTGCCCGCAGAGGGCTGTTGAGATTGCGAACTATACGCGGGAGCAGTTGAAGGCGCAGGCAGAAGGGATTCTTACAGCAGGCATGGGTGTGATCGTGTATATCGATCCTGCTGCGTATGCCGCGGCTGATCTTGCTGGTGTCAACAGGACGCAGTATTCGCCTTTGATCAGGTTCATTCAGGTGCCATCGATTCATCTGCTGGACGCGGATATCGTGGGTCATGCTTTTGAGTCAGGCGCTGGTGGCGTGATGCTGATTGAGGGAACGACTGATGAGGCGTTGACGTCGCGGTCGAAGGGGCTTTATAGTCGGCTCAAGAAGGAGACAAAGGCGTTTAAGTTGCCGATTCGGTATTCGCATATCGAGACAGCGCAGTACGAGAAGCTGATGAACCTGCTGAACGTGTTTTCTGAGCAGGTGGCGGCAAAGGCTGCGAAGAAGGGGAAGACGAGAAAGGAGTGATGAATATCATGGTTTTCCTGTTTGATCGGCGTATGCGACCAGCCCCTCGCAGTAAATTCAGGAAACCACAATGACAGAGCTTTCGGTAAGCCTTTAATAAAATCGGTTCCAACCAGATATGGTGAAGACTTGGCCGCAGTGCTGCGATGCGGTTGGCACTTAAATAGGTGTACACTAAGAGAGATGTCCAGGAGGTAAGATAATGGAAATCGAAGGATATGAAGTACCAGAAGAACTGTATTACACGAAAGACCATCTCTGGGCGAGAGTTGAGGATGACGGGAACGTCAGGGTCGGAATGGACGCATTCGGCGGCACAGCAGTCGGAACGATTGAGTTCATCGATCTTCCGATGGAGGATGATGAGTTTGAGGCAGGCGATGCGTTCGGATCGATGGAATCTGCAAAATGGGTCGGCGGGCTCACCATGCCTGTGACTGGCACGGTCATCGAGGTCAATGAGGATATCGAAGATGAGCTTGAACTGTTTGTAGAAGACCCGTACGGAGATGGCTGGTTAATTCTGGTCGAGCCGTCCAACATGGAGGGGGATCTGGAAGAACTCATCCACGGTGACGAACTCGAGTCATGGTTTGCGGAAGACATTAAATCGAGATAGCCCGGGTTCTTGGGCGGTCTGGCGTCTTCGCTGCGAAGATGTCAACCACAAAGATGTACGCATCAGTCAATCTGCCGCATGATTGCTAAAAATTAACAAAAACATCCACGCAGGGATGCATAAAATATCCCCTCTCTGCTCAAACAGATTCTTTGTGATCACCACCCCAAAAACCAGATCGTGAAGATCCATAAAATACAGCAGAATTTTCAAATCATGGTCGTAGATGTGATTCTGGTATTTAACCTCGATCGGCACAGTTCTGCCGTTTATTTCCAGAATAATATCCACCTCGTGCTTCTGTTTATCCCTATAGTATGAGATATTCCTGATCTCCGGCAATCTCCCGAATTATGTTTCTATTATACTCGACATAAAGTCGGATTTTTGTCGAGTAGAGTCGATAAGTTATCGTACAGTAAACTTTATATACTATAACATCAACAGTAACCTGCCGTCTTCCTAAAATACGAGACGGCGAACACAGGAGAGATGAATCTATGGAAAAGAATAGAATATACTTATTGACCAGTATCCTCGTGATGCTGGCACTACTGTCGCTAACGCCCCCGATAGCGGCACAAGAAGAGAGTATCGAATCATTGACAGAATCGGTTGACGGCCTCGGAACAGCCCTGACCTTTGTCTGGCTCTTGCTCTGCGGCGGGCTCGTCTTCCTGATGCATGCCGGTTTCTCGCTCGTTGAAGCCGGGTTCACCCGGGCAAAGAACACGGCAAACATCCTGATGAAGAACCTGATGACAATCTGCCTCGGCGTTCTGATCTACTGGCTTGTCGGCTGGGCGATCATGTACGGCGAGAGTGTCGGAGGAATCTTCGGGTTCAGCCAGTTCTGCTTAAGCGGCGCTGACAACTCGACCTGGAACGCATGGTTCTTCCAGATGGTCTTTGCAGCGACCGGCGCAACCATCGTATCTGGTGCTATGGCAGAGCGGACCAACTTCAAGGCGTATCTGGTATTCACAGGGCTGCTTGTTGCGATCATCTACCCGGTCTACGGACACTGGGTCTGGTCCGGCGCTGACTTTGCACTTCTGACCGGAGACGGAAGCTGGGTTGTGCAGATCTGCGGCGCAAGCTTCCATGACTTCGCAGGCAGCGGCGTTGTTCACTCGATCGGCGGATATGCGGCGCTTGCTGGTGTGATCATCCTTGGACCACGGCTCGGCAAGTTCAAGAACGGAAAGCCCCAGGTGAGCGAAGGCGACGTTATCCGCACATGGTCGCAGCTCAACGGCAACGTCGCCGTCAAGGACGAGGACGGCAACGCGCTCGGCCAGTGGCCGCTGCGCGCCGTTACGTACACGATGGACAACACCGGCGGCTACGGTGCCAAGTTCGAGCTGGGCGACGCGCTCAAGCAGGACATTGTGGACGCGTTCGGTATGCGCGACACGTTGCGCGAGATAGCGGTCTACGACCTCAAGGAGTTCAGCAACCAGGTCGAACTGAACGCGATGAACGACGACTGGCTGGACACCGCGTACGTGTTCTTCGTGCTGAACCACGGCATGCGGAACAGTGTGCGGGTCAGCCTCCAGTCGCTCCGGCACATCAACTTCGACCACAACGAGACCACGGGTATTATCACGGAGGCCGTGGACAACGGTATCACCGGCCTCATCGACGCCGACGACGAGACCGCTATCGGCCAGTTCGTATCGCAGCAGATCGCCGTCGGCATGCACTACGACGACTGGGCGCTGCTCCGCAACGTGGACTATCCGCGCATCATCGAAGGGCAGGAAGACGCGGGCACCGGCCACTTCTGGTCCCCGTCCCCGCTGCCGCCGCACGTGTTGGGCACGTACGACGTCCACTGGCGCTCGGTCATCACGGAAGGCCAGCACGGCCCCGAGGAAGGCATGCACGCGCGGCCGTACGTCTACAATCAGGGCAACCCCGTGAACTACTACGCGGTCGCACTGCACAAGAAGCGCATCCACCCCACGGCGCATATCGACTGGATATGCCGGTGGCGGCGTGCGCGGAACGAGGCCGACGATTCCGCGTACCTCGTCTTCGGCTACACCGACAACGACAACTACCACTTCATCGAACTCACCGACGACTACGGGACCGAGAACAAGCTGCGCTGGCGGGCGGGCAGGTACATCGACGGCGTGAAGACCTACTCGGACAGTGTTGTGGGTAGTTTGATAATCTTCGCCGCCGGGGAGCCGTGGCGCAGGCGCTTCAACTTCAGGGTCGAGCCGCAGCCGTGGGCGGACATGTACGTGTTCAAGGCGCGGCGGTGGAACACTGCAGCCGACGACTGGGACGGCTGGATAGAGCAGGCGGTGCCGGCGAACTGGTACAACCCGACCGATGCGACGCACGCGGTAGGGGTCGGCCAGCGTTGGGACGCGCTTTCCTACGCATCATGGGACACCGTGCAGGCCCCGTCGTGGCTGCGCCTGACGTTCGATAGCTGCGTTGCGGGCGACGAATGGTACCTCAGCCGTGACGGCGGCAAGTCATGGGAAGGCCCGTTCGACCCCGACACCGGGGCCAAGGTGACGCTCGGCGCGTACGCGGGCGGCGGCACGGAGAAGGACTACGTGCTCATCAAGGGCTACGTGGCGGCCCCGCAGATACTGGCGGGCTACGCGGCGGGCTGGAAATAGGGGAGGGGAGAACATGACACCTGAGCAGGAAGCGCAGCTCCTCACGGACGTGGCTGTCACCAAGGACAACGTCGAGGACATCAAGGAGAGCATGGTCACGCACGACCAGTGCGAGGCTATACGGGAACGGGCGTGCCGGATGAAGTCGAACGGCGTGCTCCACACCTACCGGGACCGCACGTGGCGGCTCGCGACCATCGTGTTCGTTATCGTCGGGTCCGGTGCCATGACGGGGTTTGTGACATGGCTACTAAGCCGCTCAGGATAGTACTGTTCGTAGGCCACCGGGGACCGGGCACAGGCGCACAGGACGATCCGCTCACGGCCTACAACGAGGACGAGTTCGACAACGCGCAGAAAGCCGCGTGCGCTATCGGCGCGTTCCTGCTGCTCGGGCACCACCAGCCGCTCGTTATCACGGGCGAGGGTGACGACTACCTCGCGGAACGTGTGCGGCTGGCACTCAAGTGCAGGCCCGACCTCGCCATCGCGTGCCACTTCAACGCGCACGAGGACGAGCAGGCGCACGGCTGCGAGGTGCTGTTCCATCCCGAGGACACCGTGGGCTCGGCGGAACTGGCACTGGCGTGCGCCGCGAAGATAGCGGCCGAGACCGGTGTGCAGCTCCGGCACCCGGAGGACTGCGGCACGGTCAAACGGACGGGCCTCAAGGTGCTCAACCTGATGCTCGGCACGGGTATCCCCACGGTGATAATCGAGCCACTGTTCCTCAGCAACCCCGACGACCAGCGGCGCATCGCGCACCCGAGATATTTCAGCGACCTCGCGCGCGGTGTGAGCGGGGCCATCGGGCTATGGTCAGAAGTCTGGAGGTGTATATGAGCACGAAGACGAATCCGAGAGGTATACCCCGCCCGAAAGACGGCAGAGGCGGCGGCACCGGCAGAGGCGGCGGCAGGAACACCGGCGGCTGCACGAAGGGCGGCACCGGCGGAGGCCGGGGCGGCGGCAGAGGCGGCGGGAAGGGACGGACGGGATGAGCCAGTTCACGAAGCCGCTCCGCATCGAGCAGGACGCGGACGACCCGAAGTTCTGGACGACACTGGACGCCTTCGAGTACCACGTCGGGCATCTCGGGAGCGGTGAGGTCATCATGGTGCCCGCCGGGTTCAAGACCGATTTCCAGAGCATCCCGCGTGCGGTGTGGTCGCTGTTCGGGCATCCGGTGGACGAGTACGCCGTGTGCGGGCTCGGGCACGACTGGCTGTACCAGAACCCGGCCGACGGGATAGAGACGCGCCTCGAGCGCGTGTACCTCCCGCTTCGCACGCGCCGCAGGTGCGACCAGATATACCTCGAAATGAATAAGGTGCTTGGCTGCCCGTGGTGGAAGCGCACGGGCAAGTACCTCGGCACCCGCGCAGGTGGCTGGGTCGGGTGGAACAAGTACCGGAAGGCCGAGAGGGACCGCAACTAGGGGAGAGGTGATGCTAGAGACACACGTTGTTCTCGCAGACGCCCATATACCTTTCCAGAGCAACCGGGCGCTCTCCGTAGCGCACAAGATCGTCAAGGCGGCAAAGCCCGATGTGATCTGGCTCCTCGGAGACTGGCTCGACTTCGCGCCAATCTCGCGGTTCAGGGACTCCGCGCGGTACGGGCACACCGTTCAGGACGAACTCGATGAAGCGGTCGCCTACCTTCAGCGGCTCAGGCGGCGGCACCCCGCAGCAGACATCCGCTACATGCTGGGCAACCATGAACACCGGCTCAAGTACTATCTCTGGAACAACGCGGCGCACCTGCGCGACCTGCGGGCGGCGCGGTTCGAGCATCAGTTCCGGTTCGACTGCCACGACCGCCCGATAGAGCTCGGCATCCGGTTCCACTACAAGAAACACTGCCTGACGCGCAGGCACGTGCTCAAGCACGGGAGCCGGTCCAACCTGTACGCCACGCGCTGGGAAGGCGAGGACGAGGGGCGCAGTGTGGTCTCGGCGCACATGCACCGGACGGGCACGTGGGCGTGGTCAACGCCCGGCGGCGGGCTCCGTGTCGGGCATACCATCGGGTGCCTGTGCGACCTCAACCCGAAGTACAAGGAGGACGACGGCAAGCCGAGTCCGTGGAACCAAGGTACTTAAAGATGAAACAATTGTAGTTTTAGGCTACGGAGTTCAAGGGCCGGCGCAGTCTTTAAATCTTAAAGACAACGGCTTTCCCGTAATCATAGGACAGCTTGAAGGGGATGAATACTGGAATAAGGCGATTTCAGACGGTTTTGTTCCGGGTG
>JAIWAP010000029.1:0-15786 GCA_048634345.1 Methanobacteriota archaeon
GACCAAGACTACTTTAAATTGCGGAACCGCTGCCCGATACTGAAAGGGTTATGAGATGCTTGAGCGGTATGAGGGGAAACTCTCACGTACCGTTCTTAGATGAGGAGGGGCGGGTAACCGCTTCCTCATTAGTCTACGGTTAAACTCCCTGTTTGGTTACAGTATGCCCCATGTCCCGGGTAGTCCCTGCATAGTGAAATCCCCCGATAGTGGTTTAGGTACCTGAGTAGTTACGAGAAGAGGTTCAAAAGGAGTTGAGTGAGATTAAAATTCAACTTGGAATGATAGAATGCAAACTGGATACAAAAAAATAAAATTAAAAAAGTTGAATTGATATATGAAACCAATAAAAATAATATATGACGAAACTGGGAATATGCTTTATGTGCGATTCAGTGATAAAAAAGAGGCGTATTGCACAGAAATCGATGGTGGGGGGACATCACCCTCTCCAAAGCAGAAGATGGAAGTGCAATTGGATTTGAAATTGTAACTGGTAAGGCTCATAGACCCAAACCACAAAAAAATCCCCCTCTTATGATCAGGTCCGATCCTGATCGGACAGGCAGCAGAATTCGATTTCTCAGGCAGTCAGGCGTGCAGATCCCTCCGCGAAGAGGGAGTCTCCGTAGTTCTCGTGAACTCGAATCCCGCAACGGTTATGACCGATCCTGAGACTGCGGACGAGGGTTCGATCAGGGGTGCCCGATATAAAAATGATTACATGTTATTACATGCTTGATCGCACCACCGAAAGAAATACACCTGATGAACAAGACACCCAACCCTATGAACGTCAGAGATGTTATGCATGACCGGGTCATCACCTGCCAGATCGACGACACCATCCGAACTGCTGCTGCAACGCTAAAGCAGCACAACATCAGCGGCATGCCGGTGATGGATGGCGACCGGCTGGTGGGAATCGTTACCGAGTCAGACGTGTTGAAACTGCTCGAAATTCCGGCGCACGACCGAAACCTGTGGCTCCCAAGCCCGCTTGAGATCATCGAGATACCTTTACGCGAACTGATCGGATGGGAGGATGCAAAGAAGGCGCTCGAAGACGTGGGCGGAAAACCTGTGCGCACGATTATGACAAAACGTGTGCATACAATCTCGCCAGACGATTCGATCGAGGCTGCCAGCACGCTGATGGTGAATCACCGGATCAATCGGCTGCCAGCGATCGATGATGGTGTACTGGTTGGCATCGTCACACGCGGTGACGTGATTGCCGGAGTTGCCGGCAAGCGAGAATGATCATCTGCATCATCTGCCGACATCGAACATGGCAGGCTGTATGATCACCCAGTCGATCTTGGTATCGTTTTCATCGTAGAGGGTCACACGCAGCGGAGTTTCAGGAAGCTCGGATGCCATAGCCTCAACTTCCATATACGCGGCATCGCCGACGGCAATGTCAAGATCTTTCTTTGCCTTGCCAAAGAACATCTGCTTGCCTGTTGATTTCTGCCGCACGATGACATTGTTCCATGTCTTGCCTTCTCTGATCGATATAATCTCACATGGGATTTTTTTTGCTTGGGTCATGATTGGGATGGTTTGAATGATTTTAAGGTCTGTTCAATGCTCTCGCCTTTGTCAGGAAGTTGCTCTTTCAAGCTCAACGCCATGTTAAATTCCTGTATCGCCTCTTCCTGACGATCTAATGTTGAGAGCAGAATGCCAAGATTGGCATGAGCTATGGCAAAATCTGGTTTGGCTTTTATCGCTTCTCGCCACTCTTTTTCTGCTTCGTCGAATCGATTTAAATCACGCAACAAAACTCCGAGGTTTTTGTGAGCCTCTGCAAAATCCGGTTTGATTTTTATCGCTTCTCGCCACTCTTTTTCTGCTTCGTCGAATCGTTTTAGATCGCGCAACAAAACTCCGAGGTTGCTGTGAGCCTCTGCATCTGGTTCGATTTTTATCGCTTCCCGCAACTCTTTTTCTGCTTCGTCGAATCGATTTAGATCACGCAACAAATTTCCAAGATTGTTGTGAGCACCGGCGTAATCCGGTTTGATTTTTATCGCTTCTCGATACTCTTTTTCTGCTTCGTCGAATCGTTTTAAATCATACATCAAAACTCCGAGGTTGTTACGAGCACCTGCATAACCCGGTTCGATTTTTATCGCTTCTTCCAATTGTTTGAGTGCTTCATCGTTTCTTCCAGCCTCAGCATACAAAAATGCTAATTTTAACCGTTTCTCTGCCAACTCATCCGTACCAATCCTCCCTATCGTCCTGACTGCTGTTTCGTAACTTTCTATTGCCAGGTCCAAATCCCCACCAAACATATCCAGCAGATCATCCGGACTTTCAGAACTCATCGCATCAATCTGGCTATAAACCATCGAAACTTCTGCAAGATATCCTTTGTCTCTTACTTTTTCCAGGATATAAGCAGTTATTACCAGAAGAACGGCATAATAACCCACAGTACCGGATTTAAATGCCTCTTCTAACCTATCCATCGCAATATCGATCTTCTTCTCCTCGATTTTACCTGCTTTAATCAATTCGTGGATCACACCAGGTGCCAGTTCGATGAACTTTCTTTCCGGATCTTTGATATCACTATAAATGGGTAACTTTGATCGCTCTTCGACCTTCTCAACAATATATGAACAATTTGCATCGATCTCGGTCAACAGATTGATATGTTCAAGAACCTCTATCGCCTTTGGTGATGCAACAAATGGGCTGTGGTAGCCGACCATCCCATTCTTTATCGACTTTACCAATTCATCTTTAATAGCTTCAACATTGGTTTTAATCACATCAACAGATTCTTTCAGTATTTTAACATCCGAACGAAGTTGCCATCTATCTTCGTTTGAGTCCTTCAACACTGCATCAACATCACTCTTCCAACCATCAATCCCACCTTTCCATTCGTCCAGTCTCCCGGTCCACCGGACGAACATAACCAAGGGTGCGATGATAGCGATTGCTAACGCAGCAACGCTGATCCATATTTCCCAGCCAATTCCGAGAGGAGGCGTCATCAAAACACCGTCACCACAATCTTATTTAAGACTATCTTACCGAGGGTCCCCCGGCAGCGCGACATCCACCCACAGGTGAAGCGACCGGTATACCTCATCCACCCCTTCTCTGTACAGCAGCGGTTCTAACTTCTGATTGCCCCCATCCACGGTTGCTTTGAACGTGAACGGCTCCTCCCATGCTTCATCATGTGCCAGATCGATCTGTTCCGTGTGTATGACCGCCCCACCGAGTTCCACTTCCAGCCGATACGAAACATCAGCGTATTCGTGATTTACGACGCCGATGATCAACTTTCCGGTCTCTCCAACCGTAAGCTCTATGGGATACTCGTCTGCCATCCCGTCTATGCCAAGAATATAGAATTCTGTGAACTTCTCTCCCTGTTTGGGCGTTACGATGACATAAACAACCATGCAGATCGAGACAATGATTGTGATAAGCAGGATGACCGTTAGCACCCGGTCGATGTCCCATCCGGTTCTTCTAAGTTCCATCAAGTACGTCTGTATCCGTGACGGTATTTATTCTTTGACCATTCTGCGATAGGGTTTTAAGTCCTGCCGATAAGAATCAGAATGATGAATCGAGATGTACGGAATATCGCCATCGCAGCCCTGTCCGTGCTTTTAATAGGTATAATAGCGGTCGCATTATTTTTGTACGCTGATTCCGACATCGCGCTTGCGTTTGCGATCATCGGGGTACCAGCCGCCATCATCGTTGCGTCATCGTGGTATATCAAATCAGTGAAACAGCGGCGGCTCGAGGACCCGGCTGCCCGCGTGAAGATCCGTGAACTCCATGACATCGGCAGGGATTTTCTCCATCTGCGCAGCCGGATGCATGAGATTGAGAGCGTTCATGCAATCGCCATCCAGCAGAGCGCAGTCGAGATGGAGGCTGCCCGCGGTGCGATAGAAAGCAGCGGTGGGAGCATCGATCCTGACAGCCAGACGGTCGACTGTGACCCGGAAATCATCAAAGGCGTGACCCTCTTTACGATCCGTGGCATCGGTCAGAATCTTGATCAAACAAGGCTCGATTTCGTTGATCGGCTGCATGACGATGCGGTCAGGCGCACCGATGACGCACGCACGAAACTCGAGACGCTCAATGCTGCAGGATACGATCTTACCCTGCATCTCTCTGAAATAGACGCTCTTACGCGACCGAATAAAGATCTCGAAGAGATTGTTGATTATCTGGATCGCCTGAAGATTATTACGGAAAATGCGCTTCGAGAGTGCGCGGATGATGCTGCTAAGCTTGCAACCCACGCTGACGATCTGTCGCCTGATGTGCATGATATGCATGGCGCAAAGGTCGAAGAACAGATAGGTGCGCAGGATTACGGGGGAGCGGTGTCAACGCTTGAGAAGGGCATCACTGCGCTGAAGACCGCAACAAGAGGGGAATGCCAGGCATATCGGGACTCGCTGCTCGAGGCGCTCGATATCGCGATCGGTGTCACCGAGCATGAACAATTTACAGAGCTTAACGAAGAGGTGCTTGACGCATCAAGTCCTGAAAAACTTGTGAGACTCAAAGAGATCGGGGATTTGTTCGTGGAATTGTGCCAGTCGATCATTGACCGGATGCATGAAGATATATCGAGCACAGAGGATAGCATAAAGGAGTTCATGCCTCCCGATTATTTCTGGAATGAAAGCGGGCTTGCAGAGAAGGAATTTACACTGAACAGAGAAGATGCAAGGGATAGTGATGGTGTCAGGCACGCTGCCGACTCGTTTGCAGCCATGGCAGGTGAACTGGCGCCAGCACTCGAGATTGATCGCAGAGCATACAAGATGTTGAGCAGCTATCACCGGACGGTCGAGCGCCAGATACGGAAGATACTGATGGCTCGCGATACGGCTACGGCTTCGGAAGACGACCTGAAGGTTGCGCAACCTGATGACTTCCTGCGCCTGTACGATTACTATCATCCTGATGCGACATACAGCGCCAGCGACCGGATGCTTAGTCTCGCGGAGGGTGCAAAGGTGATCGAGAACCCGCTGCCGATCACAGTCACTGATGCCGAAGGAAACGGGATCGAAGGCGCGATCATAACGTTGATGCGCGAAAGCGGTATCGGCGTGACCCTGAGATACGTAACAGGAGATGACGGGAGCGTCACGATCGAAAATCCGGGCGATGGCAGGTACATGCTGGTAGTGGGTGCTGCGGAGTACCGGGAGCATGAGGGTACCGCAGTGCTTCCTGCGCAGAATATCGATGTCACGCTTGAGCGGATCGGCATCAAGGACTATCTGTGCCGGAAGAAAGCACAATCAATCGAGGACGACCTCAAGCGATACTCATCAGACGTTTTAAAGGAGATCGACAAAAACGGGATCGTATCATCAGAGTTCGACATGTACATCAACAGGGAGTACCGTGCGTGTCTCCTGTACATACTTTCGGAGGAGTACCCCAATCTGCGGTTTGTTTCGTCGGATCCGGGATATCTCCTGTACGATGAGCCAAGAATGGTCTCCGGACTGATTGAGACGGCTAAAACGATGGGAAAGGACAGTTACGCCACTGCTGACTTTGATATCCCGCTTCCGGCAGAAGAGATCCTCCATCTTGTTAGAATCGCTGAAGAACAGGGTGTCCATATCCGGGTGGATGTGTGACTGGTGGGATGTGATGTGCTGTGACGATGCGAGATGCGGCGGGGCTGGGCGTGGGCAGGATGTGGTATGAATGATGAGGCGGGATGTGATCAAATGACGCTACTTGACCGTGCTCGCAGCCTTGAAATCACCGAAGAGATCAGATGCGTGGCAGAGGCTGAAGGAATCGATGCCGAAAAACTGCGGCGCCTGGTTGCGGCAGGACGCGTCGTGATCCCACGCAATATCTGCTCAAGAGCAGCACCCGTCGGCATAGGCGAGTGTATGTGCACAAGGATCAATGCCAACGTCGGGACGTCTGCTGATTTCGCCGATGTCGCCGATGAGGTCGAAAAGGCGCGTGTTGCGGTTAGATACGGCGCTGATGCTGTGATGGATCTCTCGACAGGCGGCGATCCTGACGCTGTGCTGGACGGTGTTCTTGATGCGGTCAGTGCACCTGTTGGCACGGTCCCGATCTATCGTGCGGTCTGTAGCAGCACGCCGCTTCCAGATGTAACCTCTGACGATCTTTTTAATGCGGTCAGGAGCCATGCAGAGCGCGGCGTGGATTTTATAACGATCCATGCGGGCGTAAACCGGTATGTGGTCGACTGCCTCATCGAGAGCGGTCGCATAATGAATGTTGTGAGCCGCGGCGGAGCGCTCACCATCGCATGGATGCAGATCCACGACTCTGAGAACCCGTTTTACGCTGAATACGATTACCTGCTCGAGATCGCCCGCGAGTACGATGTCACGCTCAGCCTTGGCGATGGGATGCGTCCGGGCTGCATCGCGGATGCCAATGACTCTGCGATGTTTGCTGAGGTGATCGCACTTGGCAGGCTTGTCAAGCGTGCAAGAGCAGCCGGCGTCCAGTGCATGGTCGAGGGTCCGGGGCATGTCCCGATGGATAATATCGAGCACGGGGTGCGCACCATGAAACAGATCTGCGACTTTGCCCCGCTCTACCTGTTAGGTCCGCTTGTCACAGATCTTGCGCCGGGTTACGACCACATCACCGGTGCGATCGGCGGCGCAATCGCCGGCATGTATGGTGCGGATTTCCTCTGCATGGTCACGCCAGCCGAACATCTTGCGCTCCCGACCAGCGAGGACATCAGGGAGGGGACGATCGTCACGAAGATCGCCGCCCACGCCGTCGATCTCGTGAAACCGGGCGTGCGCAGTCGTGCGTTTGCGCGGGATCGTGCGATGGCGCTTGCACGAAAGCACCTTGACTGGGATGCGCAGTTTGAGTGCGCAATCGATGGCGAGCGTGCGAGATCGATTCACGAAGCAAGGCTAAGCAGCGGTGATGCGTGTTCGATGTGCGGGGAACTGTGCGCGATCGAGGTGATGAAGAGGGCGCTGGAAGGGCGGGAGTGAGATTGCAAAGTCTTAATCCCCACCCCGTTCTGAAGAACGGGACATCCGTGGTGATGTCTTTGACTCATTTCCGCTTCCTACAATGGTAACACATGATCAAAATCTGTCCTCACAATCCTGGCATCGAACAATCTATTTACCTTCTCGCCATACTCCACGTATTGCCGCCTTAAGTACTCGTAGTCGCCTACAAACCTATTAAATTTCTTCTTGAGTTTGGCATTTTTAGCGATCTCGTCTCTTCTCCCCTCGAGCGGAGCAATGAACATGTCTTCATAAGCGTAGAATATGTTTTCAAACTCGTCTACAAGTAGCTCAAAATCTTCTATTGAGCCATTAAATTTGCCGAGATGCTTCTTGTAGTATCTAAAACTTCGACCAATGTATTTCTTTAACGGGGTTTGAACTCTGGATAAATGTGAGTCTTCAACATCAAGTTCTTCCAAGAAACCTACAAGTGGGTTTTTACTTGAATCAAATAGTCTTTCGAATGATGATGTGATGGTTTCAAATTCTTCGAAACGTTCTTTGTTTACTTCTTCCCAATGCCGCTTAATTAAGCGAACGCCAAGATATATTGTAATAGCTATGGACATCGCTAAAAAAATATATAAAAGATTGAAGTTGATTAGAGCATTATAAAGCGTCATAGGTGTCATTACCCCCTTTATAACCACTATTATAGCAAGCAGTATACTCCCTGCAAGGGAACCTAAACAGCTCGATAAAAGCGAATTGTTTTGTATCCACACAAAAATCTTTTTTATTTTTTTCATCATTATCTATAACACCACGGAGTTACCAAATCCTACACTTAAGTACAGAGCATGTATCTGGCGATTTTGCATTCATTTTACCACGCACTTCGGCAAGTTCAATAGTGCAAGACAACCGCGATACCGTAAGTCCGTCATGCGGATCGTATCGTTTCATGTGTTGTGGTCAATATCAGCCATGATATTTAAATTTGACCGATCTCTATACCCGGACACTGTCGAAGAATCATGAGCGCATCGAGCGAGGTGACGCTGCCGTCCCTGTTCATGTCCGCATCATCGCTGTGCCCTCCGCTCACCGCCATCTGCAGCGCGATAATCGCATCTGCTGCTGTGACCTGACCATCGTGGTTGAGGTCGCCTTTTTGTGGCATATCCTCATTCCACGGCTGCATGAGCGGGAAGTAATCAACGCTGTCCGATGGGATTGGGTAGGGGGTGTCGCCGATGCCGTCTGTGTCGTTGTCGCAGCCAGCATAGTCGCTGTAGTAGTTTCCTTCACTGCTGGAGTTCCAGAAGTTGGTACAAACTGGATCCGATGAGGAGTCGTAGGCATTGCCGTTGTTATTTATGAGATTATTGTGGTAAAGGAGATTGTTGCTCGAATCATACAGGCTGATGCCGTGGATGCTGTTGTTCGATGCATTATTGTCTTTCAGCGTGTTGTTGCTCGAATCATACAGGAAGATGCCACGGCCGTTGTTATACGAAGCGGTGTTGTTCGTGATGGTGTTGTTGTTGCTCGAATGCTCCATGTAGATGCCGCGGCCGTTATACGAAGCGGTGTTGTTCATGAGCGTGTTGTCGTCCGAAGAAGACAGCCAGATGCCATAGTAGTTGTCCGATGCAGTGTTGCTCGTGAGCATGTTGTTGCTCGAAGAAGACAGGTCGATGCCGATGTCGTTGTTCGAGCAGTTATTGTTGGTGAGCATGTTGTTGCTCGAAGAAGACAGCCGGATGCCATAGTTGTTGTCCGATGCAGTGTTACTTGTGAGCGTGTTGCCACTTGATGAACCCAAGCAGATGCCATAGCGATTGTTTGAATTTGCACTGTTGTTCATGAGCGTGTTGTTGCTCGAAGAAGACAGGTATATGCCGTAGTAGTTGTTGGAAGCATTATTGTTAGAAATGTTGCAGTAATGAGCATAAAGGAATATCCCCGCGTTCCACGATTCAGTTGCTCCTTCCACCGTGAACCCACTTATATTCACGTAATCTGCTCTTACGTAAAACACAGGATCAACCGATGCCACCTGAACGATTGTCGCATCGGCCCCGTTCTCTGAGCGGATCGTCAGACGCTTGTACACGCCCACGTTCTCATTATATGTTCCATCGCTTACAATGATTGTGTCGCCAGAATTTGCATCATTTATACCTTCTTGGATTGTGTCCCATTTATGGTTTGGCGGGTCGTCAACGAAATCATCATCGACGTAGATCGTTTTTGCTGGTGGTGGTTCGCCGTTACTGCGTCCTTCAGTTGATGCTCGGAATTCCCAATCTGAATCAGAATCAGTGTCTTTTCCATTCGGGTATCGCTGCCATGAATACCGAGTACCGTTAGTGTCTGGCACATATGGCGTTCTATCTACTTCGTTCAATGAAAGATCACGCAGGGTGACAGATTCACCTACGTTATCCAGCCATTGTTCTGTATGCATATAAACGAAATATCCGTTTGCCGGTATTGTTCCGCGCAGTGTAACAGTTACGGTTTTTCCGTGCGTTGTTGATAGCCTCCAGCCATCAAGATTAACATCGCTTATTGTGGGATTATAGAGCTCGACCCATTCATATCCCTCATCGATTCCGTATGGATTCTGCTCGATCTCATTAATGACGATGTGGGTGGATGGGTCACTTTCACCAATGCTGTATCGATAAAAGTTGTATCCAGAGTCTTCATAGACTCCACCAGAACACGGAGCATCAGATCTCTCAACCCCTATCTCTGCATGAACGACCATTATATATGGCATGGATAAAAACAACGCGATAAGCACGAGCGAGTACCGGCGTATTCTCATCATGGGACATCAACTCTCCATCCACCCCCTTTATCTATGTGCTACATAAGCATTTGGATCGTTGATAGGGTACGTTGTTTTTAATCACGCACACCTTCCTGAACATCGTTCCCGCTGTGTATCTCGGCGTTCCTGACGCAGACACAACGTTAGCCGTGCTTCCGGGTCATCGCATGCTGCTTGAGTGCGCAATCGATGGCGAGCGTGCGAGATCGATTCACGAAGCAAGGCTAAGCAGCGGTGATGCGTGTTCGATGTGCGGGGAACTGTGCGCGATCGAGGTGATGAAGAGGGCGCTGGAAGGGCGGGAGTGAGATTGCCGGCATGTTGCAATCTCTTCTGCTTTTCAAGCACTCTCTCTTTCGTTGGTTCAAGCACGCAAAGTCCATGCGACGCAGAACAGTCAGGGGCAGCATAACGTTCTATTGATTGGTACAATCCACAGGTTCGCCGCACCACCACAGTTCCTTCGGTAATCATTCTGTTCTCCGGGACGACTGATTCGCACCAACTCCTCCGAACATACCCGGCGTTCACCCCCGCATTTAAGTATCATGTTGGCTGACCGCAACGCATGAACTTTACGCGATCCGGTAGTCTCACGGCATCATTGTTGACGTGCACCGCGGGGTGGCTTCTGCCTTCGAGTGGAGGTAACAATAACCAAACGGCATAAAATCGCTGTATACCGGCTACGAACTTAAGTGAGTGGTTTGGTGACTTCAGACTACCATTTGGAATGTTTTTTATAGCATAAGTTCGCAGTTATAACATAATGGAGATGTGGTAGTACTAATTGAATATAACAGGAGACACTGCGATATGGACTTCATAGACCAGATAAAAGAATTATCCCGCCAGATGTCTACACAATTGGAGCATGTAGAAACGGAAGAGGCAACAAAGAACGCCCTTATTATGCCATTTATTAATATTTTAGGATACAATGTTTTCAATCCTGCTGAAGTTGTTCCGGAATTCACTTGTGACGTCGGTACAAAGAAAGGGGAAAAAGTTGATTATGCTATAATGAAGGATGGAAATCCGATTATATTATTTGAATGTAAATCTGCAAACTCTGATCTGGAAAAGGAACATGCATCCCAACTTTATAGATATTTTTCAGTTACTGAAGTCCAAGTTGGAGTTCTTACTAATGGAATCGTCTACAAATTTTACAGTGACCTTGAAAAATCGAATAAAATGGATGCAAAGCCGTTTCTTGAGATCGATATGCTTGACATAAGAGAGCCTCTTTTGGAAGAATTGAAACGTTTTAGAAAAGAGTCGTTTGTGATAGGGGAGATACTATCATCGGCAAGCGAGTTAAAATATACGAAAGAAATAAAAAAAATTCTTGAGGAAGAGCTCAGTTCACCCTCCGAAGAATTTGTTATATTCTTCACAAAACATGTTTACTCCGGTAAAATGACAAAGCGAGTTAAAGAAGATTTCAAGGATATTACACATCGTGCTTTCAAACAGTTTGTCAATGAAAAGATAAGCGACCGATTGAAATCGGCATTGGAGCAAGAAGTTGGTGGTGCTGCCCAAGAGATTGCTGTAGGGGGTGAGAACCCTGAAAAGGAAAAAGATGATGGGATTATCACAACAGAAGATGAAATAGAAGGTTTTCACATTGTCCGTGCAATATTGCATGAAACTGTTGACCCCGAAAGAATCGCTTTGAAAGATAGGAAAAGTTATTGCAACGTTCTTTTGGATAATAATGTTAGAAAGCCGATTTGCAGGTTCTATTTCGACAGTAAACAGAAATATGTAGGATTCTTCGATGAAAATAAAGCGGAAGAAAAGGTGCAGATAGATAAATTGAGCGATATCTACAAATACACTGAGAAACTTAAAGCAACACTCGGTTATTACGAGGGAAATACCTCATCTGAAGCTCCTCCAGAAGAATCGGTATCGAGTTCTTGATGGGATCAATGGTTTCGTTCAGGTATGAAGAGAGGTAGAAAATGAAATTTCAGGTTGTGATTGAAGAAGATCCGGAAGATGGTGGGTATGTTGTGCATTGCCCGGCTCTCAAAGGGTGTTGGTCACAGGGAGACACGATAGAAGAAGCGTTGGGGAATATAAAAGAGGCTATTGTCGGATATTTGAAGACATTAAACGATAGAGCGATGCACGATGTTAAAAGCCCCGATAGAGCTCTGATCAAAGAAGTGGCGGTGATCTAATACCGTGGACAAACTTCCTCGATGGTCGGGCAGGAAGATAATCCGCGTATTCAAGAAAGCCGGTTGGATCGTGGATCGTATCGAGGGAAGCCATCATATTCTGGTAAAGGCAGGGGCAGAAGAGATCCTATCTGTACCGGTGCATGGAACTAAGCCAATAAAGGTTGGACTACTAAAAGGACTGATAAAAGATGCTGGACTTACAAATGAAGAGTTTTTATGGCTTTGTTATAAAAGAGGTGGAGGTAGTGGTGCGATCTATAAGTCAGTATATTGGGGGATGTGCCGTATTTCAGATGATGTCTCTCAATTAGATATTTTGTGAAATGAACGCGCATTTCAAGATATAAAGCCATATATAATCTTCTTTTTGTCGAGATTTTGAATTGTTAGACCACTCCTTCAATACGGGGTTGCGCGGACGGGGTGATATATACAAACATCGGGGTACCATCTATTTGCCAAGTCACTTCCCCAAACTTACCCGAACACGCAAGCAACTTCACCCCCGCCGCACGCACCCGATCCCTGCGAGAACCGCCTCGATCCTGCTCTCGACCGCATCAGGGTCGTGATCACCAAGAATCTCGATCCGGAAGGTTGCGCTCCGCTTTGGCTCATACCGGTCGATCACATCCGCACCGACCACGCCATCGCCACCCATCCCGGTTATCACACCGCACACCACCGACGGATCTGCGCGGTCAGGTAGTATGACCGAAATGTCCCGCTCGAACCTGCGCAGGTTTGCAAGTTTCCAGTCGTATAATTCGGAATCGTTGAGCAATCTGATGTTTTCGATCTTCAATTCAACTGATCTCCGCCCTTCTGCCATGATGACTGTCCTCGGCGTGACCTTTGTGATGATGCCGACATGTGTCACACCTGAACGCAGATGCAGCACCGCTTTCTCGCACCCGATCGAGCGGATCATCTCCTCGATTTCCGCAATTTTCGCATTGATCAGCTTATCCGACCGTTTTAGCGCAGATTCCGTATCTCCAAAGTGGGATGCGGCGTTTTTCATCAGATCATAGAATTCATCGACAGAATTACTGCTGACGAGCTCTGATAGATGCACACACTCGGCGATGAACGCCTCACGCACCTCTGCGACCGCCGGGTTGTTTGTCTGGATCATTGCGTACAGATGCGGGTTCTGACCGAGTATTCTCCCGACAAAATCGAGCATGATCTCATACACCGGGCTCATGAATTTTCTTGACTCGGAAACCTCGAAATCGAGACTCCGGAATGTCGATCCGATGCTGATGTACGCGAAATGGGTCAGCCCCTGCACCACCGCCATGACCCGGTCATGCATCCCTGCCTCCACGATCTCGACGTTTGCACCCTCGCCCTCGAAGAGATCGATGATGGCAGGAAGCCACCGCCCGCATCTGCTTGAAGGCGTGATCATCACGGTCTGCCCGCGGATGTCCGGGATGCTCGGACCAAACATCGGGTGCGTGCCGATCACCTCGACGTCATCCGGGGCAAAACGCTCCATCGCATCAAGCGGACTCTTCTTTATCGAGGTCATATCCATAAGAAGACTTCCGCTGACCATCTTCGGGGCGATCTCTTCGATTGTAGCCTCAGTCGCATCGATAGGAACCGAAATCACAACGATGTCGCTCTCGCGGATCGCTCTATCCTGGTCGTGCGCATACGCGACACCGAGCCGCTGTGCAATGTCTGCCCTGCCGCTTCTGCCCCTGACTGCGACTTCGTGCCCGAGGCGACTGAAGAACCGTGTGAACCACTGCCCGAGTTCGCCTGTACCGCCGATGATCAGAATCTTCATGGATGCTCCTTTCTATCATTTCGCGGGTCGCTAAAGATAACCTTTGTGTCCGGGCAGGGCTATCACACACCACCCATAAGGGTCGCCAATCCATTATCTGTTCAGTATCACCGGTTGCAACAAAATAAGCCAGAACAGCAAGCACCGCACAGACAGAACCGTAGCTGGTCAGTGGTTGTGTCGCGTGTCACCCCGCTATCGTGCTTCTGTTGCGTGTTCCGGCGGCAGCGTGGCGGTGGCGGTGGCAGTGCAACGAGTTTCGGAAAGCTGAAGATGTCGGATTTCTTCCGGATGATGGCTGACGCAAGTCTTAAATATTATGCAGCAAAACATAATGTTATGGTGCATAATGTTCCATTCATCGATAGGGAAGACGAGATCACATTCCTGGAAGATGCATATTCGACCGACAGAAGCCAGATGATCATCCTGTACGGGCGGCGGCGTGTGGGAAAAACGTACCTGCTGTTGCAGTTTATGAAAGAGAAAAAGCACACCTATCATCTCTGCACCAAGGGAAATGAAACCGAACAGATACGATTTCTTTCAAGAATGATAGGCGTTAGTCTGAACGATACGGCACTGGTACTCGCCCCATTTTCAGAATGGCGAACTCTTTTCATGTACCTGTACGAGAAAGCGAAGGATGAACGATATCTTTTAATAATAGATGAGTTTCCATATCTTATTAATGCAAATTCCGCTGTGACATCCATTTTTCAAAAATACTGGGATGAATACCTCTCGAAAACAAAGATAATGCTCATCCTGTGTGGGTCAAGTATTGCGATGATGGAAAGCGAAGTGCTTGCCTATAAAAGCCCTCTTTACGGGCGAAGGACCGGGCAGTGGAAAGTCGAGCCGATGAGCTTTGGGGATGCGGCTTTGTTCTTTGCAAAAGGAAGCGGGATGGAGGAGGCGATAGAGAATTATTCGATCACTGGCGGCGTTCCGTTCTATCTGGTTGAGCTTGATCTTACGAAGGGCGCAATAGACAATATTTTGGAGAATGTGGCGAGAAAAGGGCGGTTGCTCTATGATGAAGGTGATATCCTGAT
Organism: Methanobacteriota archaeon; assembly: GCA_048634345.1. Taxonomy (GTDB): domain Archaea; phylum Halobacteriota; class Methanosarcinia; order Methanosarcinales; family Methanogasteraceae; genus Methanogaster_D. The sequence goes on from JAIWAP010000029.1 coordinate 14,904, forward strand.
CCGTGAAGAACTCCGCAATCCGTCCACCTACTTTTCGATACTGGAGGCGATCTCTTCAGGAAATGCAAAGCAGGTCAGGATAGCAAACCATATCGGAGTCCCATCGACAGCCCTTCCGAGATATTTAGCAACTCTCATGAGATTGGGCTACGTCGAGAAGAGGGTGCCGGTCACAGAACCAGACAAGTCCAAAAAAGCGGTTTACAGGATAAAAGATAATTTTATGAACTTCTGGTTCAGATTTATCTATCCGTACAGGAGCTATATCGAAGAGGGGGATTATGAGCGGTTCAGGGAAATTCTGGACAGGCACTTCAACCTGCATGTCTCATTCATCTTTGAGGATGTCTGCAAGGATTTCTTGAATGCGCTGAATAGAGGCGGCGGATTGCCTCTGCATTTTACAAAGATTGGTAACTGGTGGGGTCATTACAGGGACCGCGGAATGAGGAAAGAAGTCGAAATAGATGCTGTTGCCTTAAATGATGCGACCAAAGAGGTTCTTTTTGTCGAATGCAAATGGAAGAACCTGTCCTTTGGTCAGGCAGAGACGATCCTCGGCGAGCTTTCGGAGAAATCGCATCATGTCGATTGGAATAATGAAACGAGAACGGAGTACTTTGGAATCATCGGAAAGAGGATTGAAGGGAAGGATGGGTTGAGGGAACTGGGCTTTGTTGTATTTGATCTTGATGATTTTTAGCATCTCCGCGGAAGAGAGATGAATCGCTCTTGTCGCAGCGAAGATAAGCGAAAAGAAGAGGAGTCATAAAACGCCTTCACGCAAAACGAACCATCCGCGTGCCAAGCGTCACAAGATCGACTATCGCTGCATGGGCTGGCACCGGTTCAAGGTTCACCCGTTTCTGAAACTCGGTCTGGG
>JAIWAP010000030.1:0-15409 GCA_048634345.1 Methanobacteriota archaeon
AACAGCGACCAGCACCATGCCCGGTATTATATAATAAAAAGTCGTCGGCGGGATGAAACTTAAAAAAGCGACCACCGACACAAGGTACCCGTATCTCACAAGCGATACTGCATCCCTGCCATCAAGCTGCCGCATTATGAAAAACTGCACCAGCGGATTGATGCAGTACAGCGTGCCGATCCAAAACTCGTCTGCCCCGAGGCTGATTAGGTACAGTGGAAAAATCACCCAGACGGCTGTGGCTCCGGTATGCCGAAGCATGAATGTCAGGTATATGACCCAGTTTGCCTTCACTGTGGCAAGCGATAGATATGCAACATTAATTCTCGGAACTTTGACATCAGGCAGGCGCATGGCGATGACGGCTGATAATATCATGAGAACGGCGCTTGCAATGAATATCAGGTCATAGTTTCCGATAAGTCCGGCTACAAAGAACCCCGTAGCCCATCCGAGTGCGCCAAATGAACTGAACTTGCCGATGCTCCGCCTCATCCCGTAAACGTGCATGATCATCGCTGCCGGGTATATACCGACGCAGATCCCGAGAAAACCCCGCGCCAGCCCGAGACTAAGCGGGTCGTTTGCGAATACCTGCAGGAAGTAGGCGACCGCCGAAAACGCAAGACCTGCCGCGAGCAGTTTTTTGATCGCCCACGCGTCGGCAGCCTTGCTGAACACATAAGACGAGATAAACAGGCACAGACCATAGACCCCAACAATAACGCCTATTCGTATATGATTGGCTCCGAGATCCTCTGCAATAACCGGAATAAGCATCATCGATAGCATCATCGATGTGCTGGTAAAGAACTGGATTGAATTCAGTTTCATGTCTGATCGGTAGTCATATTATATCTTTATCTGCTCCTGAATGTTCGTAAGAGAACGTGCTCGATGAAACCGGATACCTGCCGGATGATACGCGGCTCTTCGTTGTTGTAATGGCAGTTGCTGCTACTGCTACTTTCGCAGCACCACGACATACCGTGTCAGGCTCCGGTGGACCCGCTGGGCATGTCGCCCTGTCACGGCAAACCCGGCGTCACCTGCCCCTGAAAGCTCAAAGTCGGAGATCACAGCCGCATGTCCCCCGCGCTTTAACACGCGATACATCTCGGAGAGTGCACCAACGTAGAGTGATTCGACCGATTCTGCCATGACAACGGCAGACCTGCCATAAGGCGGGTCAGTAACCACTGCATCGACCGAATGATCGGCGATCGGCAGGTTACAGGCATCTCCGCAGAGTACGTGATATTCAGAGCCATAATCCCTGAGATTCATCTCTGCTCCGTGCAGCATCGATTCCTGCACATCGATTCCGATCACCCGCGCACCGATCATACCCGCTTCGACCAGGATGCCACCGGTTCCGCAGAACGGATCAAGAACGAGGTCGTTTGAGCGGATTTCACAGAGATTCACGATTGCGCGTGAGACCTCCGGCAAAATGGTCCCCGGATAAAAGAATGGTTTCTTATGCGGTTTTCTTTCCCAAAATTGCTTACGGTCAACCGATGCGAGCACCTCTCCGAATATGCATGACCGCCTGGTGACAAGCAATCTGAAGCTGTGATCAGGATCTTTCAAATTCACCCTCGATCCGGGATTGTGCTCGAAAATTGCCTCGCCTATGCGTCTTTCAAGGTCTGTGGACGAGAGATACGAGCGCGGTATCTGTTTCACCCTCACACTGAATGTTTCTCCTGATGGGACTCTTATCTCGGCATCACGGGTAGATTTCAGGATATCTGATTCGGATATGCCGCATTCGAAGATACATGAGATGATTCGATGCGTCATCGCAAGCCTTGCAGCCAGTATCCGGGATATCCCCACGAAATCGTCTTTGATATCAAGCATCAGGCACTGCTCACCACTCTTTGCAACCCGATGCTCGATCCCGAGCGCACGCATACATGCGAGCACCTCGCTTTTTGGCAGTGTTTCGTGCTCGCCAGACAGTTCGAATGTCAGTATCATGATCGTAACCAATTGCCCGCGTCTTTACGTCCTGCACTTTGTCAGTACCCACACATTATTACTCACCAGAGCAACAGGATACGTATGTCCGGATCCGGGATCGTGAGATGTGAATGTGGCATGCTGACCATACCGACGACCCTAAACCGATACGGTCGTACCGTGAATGGGTCGCAGTGCCCTGCATGTGGCAAGATCTATGTGGATGCCGAGGATCTCAACCACGCGCTCAATTCGTGGATTGCAGGACAGTGTTGCAGGTCACAGTAAAATCATCAGGTACACCATCCTACACGTCGTATGCGGCACGACCGGCGTCGCACGTTGCCGATAAGACAGATCCTCACAGCACGCTGTGCTCGATGCACGTACCGCACTGCGGGCAGCTCACAGACCTGATATGCGGCATGGTCGTGATCTTACATGCGCATATATTACAGATGATCGTCTCTTTGACACCGATCAGCCTCTCGATCTCGACAATTGCGATGTTTGCATGTCGCAGTATCTGCTCGCCATAGTGGTCTGTGATGTGCAATGTGAAGACCGATAGCGCCATGCCGGCTATGATATCAGTTACCCAGTGTACACCAAGGTATAGCGTGGCAAAAACGACTGTGGGAAATGCGAATGTCAGAAAGACCCTATACCGTCTGAGATTTGTCCCGTAAATTATTAGGAATGTGCTGAACACGAGTGCGACATGCAGGCTCGGGAAACAGTTGTCAAGCGGGTCCACCATGGTGATGGCTGAGTATATCGCAGGGTGCAGTTCGTACATGAGCGGCTGGACGTTGGGCAATGCATAGCCGGTGACCGTAACCGGGAATAGCAGATAAAAAGGGAATGCGATCAGATAATTCAGGATGAAAACGAGAGAAAATCGCTTAAGTTCTGACGTTTGCTCGGTGTATGCAAGTACAATGAATGTAAATATCACAATCGATGAAAAGAACACTATATACACAAACGTCATCAGATAGGTGAGTGTGGGCGTTGCCATGCTCTGAAAACCAGCGACCAGACCGCCTTCTATCTGTTCAATGTATGCTGTGCAGTCATAATTCACAAGCAGATTCAGATGCTGCCGTATTGGAAACTGCACCTGTACAAGCCCGTATACGGCGGCAGCTGCCAGTATATAGGGCCAATATCCATTGATCAACTGCCTTGCCGTATATCCACGCTTTTTTTTGCGGCATTCCGCAGATACGAAGAGTGAAAAGTAAAATGCGATCAGAATTAGGGTAGAGATGATGCTGAAAACAATTAACTGCCATGCCATTGTAATTACTCGCCCTGTATGGTTTTATCAATTAAGGTCATCGGATGGTGGAATTGTATATTCATAAAGACTTAAATGTTATGGTTATGCCAGTATCTCCGAATCCATGAGAATTCACAAGAATATCGAGAACACGCAGACCGAAAAAACCCCCACCCATTCCATTCCGAGAAGAAAGATGCTATGAGGTGGATATATTACCATTGAACCATGCATGTTGTTCCAATGGCATATACCCGGCACCGGCATAAACTGCGCTTTTTGTATGCCCGATCCTACCATGAATGCACAGCAACCAATGCCCGCGATGCCCATACAACATGATCGCCAACATGAGGGCTTTTGTTCTTTCTCGCCTTTGCGACCTTGCGCCTTTGCGTTATCAATTTAACGCGAAGACGAGAGAGACGCTAAGGGCGGCGTTAAGCTCTGGTTGCACATCCAACTGACGCTTATGCAAAAAAGCTCAATTTGTGGCGGTGCGAAGTGTACATCCTGGATACTTGGGTCTGCGCGCAAGTTATGTTGAGCAACCAGGGTGCTGACACATCCGCCACCCCGTCTCTGCATTTCGGGCAGGTCTCGGTTGTGTATGCGATGATTTTGGTCATGACAACTCCCTTTAGTGTGAAAACGGACGTGAGGGGATTCGAACCCCTGACTTGCAGCTTAGGAGGCTGCCGCCATATCCTGGCTAGGCCACACGCCCGTATGGACTGGAGTAGTATATGCATCGATCATAGATAATCCTGTTGTGGTTTGCCCGGATTGGTGGCTCAAACGCCGGGGCGCGATCAGGAGAATCGGGGAGGCTGCGCAACCTTTTTAACAGATGCTCAATCAATGATCGATGCTACTGCAACGGGACAGTAGGGTAGCTTGGTCGATCCTCGAGCGTTTGGGACGCTTGGACCGCGGTTCAAATCCGCGCTGTCCCATCTAATCGCGCCGCTGATGCCATCATCATGGATGTGGCACTTGCGGCACAGTATATATCTGCTCCGACACGCTGGCTGCATTGAGTCATTTATAAAAAAATCGTCCGGACAAACTGTAAGAACATCCGGCTCGCACAGGATAAGATATATGATGCATTTAATCCAACACATCCCGTGTAAATATTGGATCGAGGAAACGACATGCGTGGCACAGACCGTTCAACAATGACACTCTTCTGGGCGCTCGTTCTCCTGATAGCCGGCATCCGGATTCTTGCCGGCGAAAGCGTGGTGCCGGCGTGCTTGCTTGCGATCGTTCTCCTGACATCGGGTATCGAGATCCCGGTCGCGCGTAAAAGGATGCGGAAACCGGGTTACAGGATAGAGTCGGTGAATCTGCTCGAAGAGATATATTCGGTCGAGTTGGAACGAGATTTCTCAGACAAAAAGCGCTTTTTTAACACGACGATCATGCTAAATCTTGGCGGATTCCTGATACCGCTTGCGGCTGCGTTATATCTCGGCGTAACGCACCAAAATCTCGCATCGGTTGAGATCTGTATCATCACGATCGCTGTAATATATATTATGACAACCTTCAGGGATGGAATAGGGCTCGTTCTCCCGGGTTACATCGGGGTCGTGCCGCTCGCACTCTCGATCTTGCTTGCGCCGGGCGATGTCGCTGCTGCGACGTTTACAGCTGGTGTGTGCGGCATCCTGATCGGACTTTGCGCAGCGTTAAGCAGCATCAACACCGAACAGCAGGGAAGCCCGATGATCAGTCTCGGCGGCGCGGGCAGCTTCCAGGCGATCTATATGACGATGGTTCTTGCGGCGCTGGTGTCGCTGATCGGGTGATCTGCCTGCATATCCCCACAGTTGGATGAAACTTAAATTCACTTTCACCCCGCTCTTGGATCATTGATTTATATATGTGGGATTAATGTGTGTATCAAGGACTTGCACAGCCCTACACGATTCTGGGCAAACCTGCAGATTCTTCCCCTCTTTTTATTTTTTTGTTCGGATCAGGTCTTCTATTCTGATATTTTATGACGTATGAAAATAGTCGTGAACAGTGTTACAATGAAGAGTGTGACTAATAATATCGGATGACTTTTTACTGATTCTTCAAAATAATAATGTATCAGTATTATTGCAATGGCATCGACTGAGAAGCCACTGATGGCGCCAAGAATAAAATCCCACCGCGAGATGGATTTCTGCTTTTCTGGTGGCGGTTCTTTGCCTGTCTCGTAAGTATGCCCTGTTTGGCGGACATCGACATTGCCTCTCGTGTTGTCGATTGATATATTAATTCCACCATCCATCGCGATCTGCCCTGCTTTTGGTATTTGCCTCTCACTCACGTTTCCAGCCTCATCGAAAACCAGTATCTTGATCATGTTCCTGAGTCCGACCCCTGAAATCTCATCGAGGGCATCGAAAACATCGTTTGCCACATCAATCACACCCGCTGGATCGGAGCCTTCCGGACGATCAAGATTGCTTACGACACGTCTCAATATTTCGCTTACATGGTCAACAACATCAGTCCCAAGTTCATTTGATATGCTCTGGTAGCACTTTTCTGCCGATCTGATCTCGAAAATCGCATCCGAAAGTTTTTGATCGCTTCTTTTTCTGTGATAGTCACGGATCAGCCCAAGCGCCGTGTAGAGATGCCTGCATCCATCGCAGGTCTTGCTGCTGCAAGCCCCGGCATCGCTCAGACTGCCAAAACTCTCTGTCGCCTCACCGAGATAGGAGATTGCCAGATCGAGCAGTTCATCCCGTTTTCCCGCATCTTCTCTGTGCAGCCCGATCTCTCGCACACATCTCTTCGTTTTGTGGCTTGCAATTGCACCATCGAGTCTGATCGCATCCGCACCGTCTGCAAACTCAAGTGCAGCCTTCATCTCCTCGATTGCGCGGTCGAGCAATGCTATCGCCTTCTCCGAATCCTCCTCCGTGATATTCTGCACCGAAAACGCAAGTCCCCGCGTGAGGTGTGCATCCATCAGAAGTGAGCGCGGCGCACGGGCAAGCGGTAGCCTGTATGTCTCTTCGTACCTCTCCGATGCTTTGAGATACGATTCCGCCGCATCAGAGACGAGTTTTTCACGGTCTGTACCAGATGCAAACTTCGCCTCGCGTTTTTTCTGATCTGCAATCATGCGTAGAGAGACTGTAAGCCAGTTGAGCGTATGCGGGTAATACGGGCGGGCATCCGGGCGGATCTTTTTGATAGCCTCTTCGAGGTTTCTTTTCGCGCTTGTAGGGTCGGATCGATCGAGATACAGTTTTCCGATATTTGCAAGCGTTGTACCCGCGCCATGCTGATCTCCAAGAGTCTTTTTAATTTCCATACTCTTTTCGTAATACTCAATTGCACGATCCCACTCACCGGTGTTAGCGTACACCAGTCCAAGATTGTTGCAGGTTTGGGCAAGTCCATGTTGATCTCCAAGAGTCTTTTTAATTTCCATACTCTTTTCGTGATACTCAATTGCACGATCCCACTCACCTTTGTAAGTGTACACTGTTCCAAGATTATTGTAGGTCTGAGCAAGTCCATGCTGATCTTTAAGAGCCTCAGAAATTTCCATGTCTTTTTCGTGATACTCAATTGCACGATCCCACTCACCTCTGCGGGTGTACACGTTTCCGAGATTGCCATAGGTTAAGGCAATCCCATGCTGATCTCCAAGAGCCTCGGAGATTTCCATGCCTTTTTCACAGTACTCAATTGCACGATCCCACTCGCCTTTGTAAGTGTACACTGCTCCAAGATTATTGTAGGTCTGAGCAAGTCCATGCTGATCTCCAAGAGCCTCGGAAATTTCCATGTTTTTTTTGTAATACTCTATCGCATGATCCCACTCGCCGTTGTGGGTGTACACCAGTCCAAGATTGTTGTATGTTGCGGCAAGTCCATGGCGATCATCAAGATCCTCAAAAGTTTCCATACTCTTTTTGCAGTACTCGATCGCACGATCCCACTCATATCTTCTGTAATACAATATTCCAAGCTGCCCTAACGTCTTTGCAACCTCACTTTCATCACCCCGCTCCTGAAATTCTGCTAACGCCCTTTCATAAGCCTGTATCTCTTCATCTGAAGTCTTCTCCCTCCAGACCATCTCTGACGCCTCAATTCCACCCCCATATCCGGAACCGCCGGAAACACCCTTAAACTCATAAACCCGTGCCCTCCATGCCCAGAAATCCGGGGCACACCGCGCGATGACCCCGATCGAGACCTTATCAGCCCAGATGATGATCGGCTGTTTGACCTCTGCAAACTCCTCTCTCATGTAATTCAGTATCCGTGCAAGTTCTTCCAGTTCGGGCTTTTCAGATGGCAGGTATACAAAAAAAGCAGCATCGTCGCCATGGTATCGGGTCACGGCATAAGTCAGGTCGTTTGCCTGCACGTCCAGTTCAGATATCCCCCCCACCTTATCCAAAGATACGTCTTCCAGCCACCGCGTTATCTCGTCTCTAGTCGGCGCAACGCCGGTCATCCCGACGTTTATTTTAATTACTTTTACATTTTTATTTAAAAATCTATTCTCCAGCCGTCGCGCCATCTCGTCTCTCGTTGATGCGGTGTCGCACTCCGCAAAATAGATTCCGCCATCCGAATGATAGATCTCTGTCTCGAGTTTCAGTAATTCCTGCTCATTATCTGGCATGATCACCCATGCCCTCCAGAATCGAAAGCACAACCGGGTGCACATCCCACCAGATATCGTCGTTGTATTCCACAATGCTCAAGTTGTGAAGAAGCACGGGAATCTCCGCCCGGATCTCCTCATCAGTGATATAGATTGATTTTGTATCACGAACCTTTTTCAGCGCGACATATTGCGTCTTCTTCGACAATATCCTCTTAAAATCATTTTTTCTATCGGCGACAGCTCTCTTGACATCATCGCAGATGATTTCATCTCCGCCCCTTACAATCGCCTCGACACACGAATCCTTGATGAGATGTACAAACTCTCGTGTGATGCCCGCGCTCATCCTAATTGCATATCGCAGCGCATCCCTGTCTATCAGGTTCGGGCGCATTCTCCGTTCCGATAGATCACTAAAAACACCCACACCATCTTCATCCGGAGTACCATCCCGGTTTACAACGACGATGTTTGGCAGAATGACCGGTTTATCAAAACTCTGCTTGATCACAGTGAATTCACTGGAATAGACAACGCTTATCGGTATGGTGTAGATGATGGCACAGTCCGGCTTGGATAATACCTGCCCATAGCCGTAGTACAAATTTTTTCCGATGTCAAGAGGCGAGTTGTCGATACCATCGATGATGATCAACACATCGTACCCTGCAAGTTTTATCTGTACAACCATCGAATCGATAAGCTCAATCAATCGGCTGATTCTTGGTTTAAGCTGCTTCCGAACCGTTTCCCGCGTCAACGTCTCTTGCTGATATCTGCCAACGAACAACTTCTGAAACATCACGCCAAGACCCACTCTCTTCTCTTTGATCTCTTCAACATCCTTTGTCACATCGCCAACAAACTCCTCGATATTATTTACAACCGCTTTATCAATCTCCACACCAATGGTCTCTGCCCTGTGATACAGTTGATACGCCAGACTGAAGAGCACATCTGAGTAATCAAGGTCAAAGACATCAAGAACATCAGTCACATTGTATTTAACGATCAGTAAATCCCGGCGCTCCTTTTCCAGATCGAGCGCAAGTTTATTCAGTTCTGTTGACTTGCCACAGCCCCTATGTCCACTGAACAGTATCTTCTGCGCATCTGCACCCAGGAGCTGGGTTTTGAGTTTGGTGATGGCAGGGTCTTCTTTTTTGTTCGGGATTCTATCGGTATGATATTCGCTCAGGTCTTCCCCATCCAGCGTCTTTCTTGGATCGAACACCCGAATCGCATCCTTCAGTGTCTGGGCTTGCATCTTCTCCACCTCCTGCATGGTTTAGTCACTGGCATATCATAAATCATCTTCTGCGCAACAATTCCACTTTTGCCAAAGTCGTGCTCACCTATCCGAGAACTTCAGCGCAACGACTCCGGATCCCCCCACCCCTGCCATCGCAAACATCGCGTCTACGTAATCACGCTTCCTTCGCTCGCATCACCAACCATCCGCTGGTATCGCGCAAGAACACCGCTCACCTTTGATTCAGGAGGTTTCCACGCCTTCTTTCGTGCGTCCAGTTCGTCAGAATCAACAAGCAGGTTCAGCACCCGGTTCGGGATATCGATCTCGATCGTATCACCGTCACGCACAAGCGCAATCGCACCCCCGATCGCAGCCTCTGGCGACGCGTGCCCGATACAGGGTCCGCGTGTCCCGCCCGAGAATCTCCCGTCTGTTACCAGTGCGACCGAATCGATCAAGCCCATGCCTGCGATCGCTGATGTTGGCGAGAGCATCTCGCGCATACCGGGTCCCCCCTTCGGACCCTCGTAGCGGACAACAACAACGTCTCCGGATACGATTCTGTGGTCCATGATCGCATCCATCGCATCCTCCTCACTCTCAAAGACCTTTGCAGGTCCTGTGTGCCTCATCATCGCGGAGTTGACCGCGGTCTGCTTGACAACAGAGCCATTTGGTGCGAGCGTTCCGTAGAGAATCGCAATTCCACCTTCTGCATGCAGCGGTTCGTCCATGGTTGCGATGACCTGCCGGTTCGTCTCAGGGTTCACGATCACGTGAGCCGACAGGTTCTCGCCAAGTGTTTCGGTAGTAACAGTGAGCGAATCGAGATTGATTCCGGAACTTTTCTGCAGCCGCTCTATTATCGCATAGATTCCTCCTGCCTTGTCGAAATCGATCATGAAGTGCTCTCCTCCGGGGCGCAGGTTGATCAGGTGCGGCGTAGTCCGGCTGAGTTCGTCAAATCGCGAGAGCGGAAGCGTGATACCAAAATCGTGTGCGATCGCGGGTAGATGGAGAACGGTGTTCGTGCTGCCCCCGATCGCCATATCCACGCAGACCGCGTTTCCGAATGACTTCTCGGTCACGATCTGGCGTGCTGTGATCTGTTTCTCGATTAGTTCCACGATCTTTCTGCCGGAGTCCTTTGCGATGTGGATCTTCTTTGCGTCGATTGCGTGAGCGGTTGCGCAGCCGGGGAGACTCATGCCGAGTGCCTCGGTCATGCACGCCATCGTGTTCGCTGTGAACATCCCTGCGCACGATCCTGCGCCCGGACACGCCACGTTCTCGAGTTTGCGGATGTCGTCGTCATCGCGTGACTCGCCGACCGCCTCAAACACCGAGATCAGGTCCCGCTCCTGGTCGCCCGTAAACCCTGGAAGCATCGGTCCGCCTGTTACTGCTATCGTGGGGAGATCGAGGCGCCCAGCCGCCATTAAGTGTCCCGGCACAATCTTGTCGCAGGACGGTATCAGAACCATGCCGTCAAACGCATGTGCATTCACCATGATCTCGATTGAGTCAGCGATCAGTTCCCGGGACGGCATCGGGTATCTCATGCCTGCGTGGTTCATTGCGATGCCATCGCAAATTCCGATCGTTGAGAACTCAAACGGCACGCCGCCAGCCATCCGTATTCCAGCTTTCACTGCTTCACTCACCTTTTCGAGGTGGATGTGTCCGGGAATGATATCATTCCACGAATTTACCACTGCGATGAACGGCTTATCCATCTCATAATCGGTTATTCCTGTTGCTCTGAGGAGTGCACGGTGGGGAGCCCGTGCAAGCCCTTTTTTGATACGGTCGCTTCTCAGTTCCATGAATAGTGGTTATCGCGGTGAGGCTACATAAATGGACGGGTGGGGGCGGGGGCGTGATTGTTGAGGCGGAGGCGGGCTGGTTTAATGCCCCATCATAGTGTAACTGCTCAGACCCGGGAGCAGTCTTGCGCCCGATCACCCTTGACTGAAGGTGCCGCCCCGGGAAGATGGTGCGCACCATCACCGGACCGTGCATCTCTTCGATGATTGCGCGCAGTTCAACCTCGTAATCGGATTTTTCGATCTTCTCGCTTTCGTTCTCTTCGATCTCGAGATGGATGTCCGTCAGCGCGTCCACAGCACGCCTGCCATATCCGAGCAGTGGTCGTATGTATGTGCATTTCCGCGTATCCTCAAGGCGCTGCACATCAGGAAGTTTCAGCATCGGGACCCGGTCATCCCGCCGCGTCCCGTCCGCGATGATGGCGTGTCCGGACGCCGCGCATTCAAGGGAACACGCATGAAGGTGGTTGATCGCCCGGTTGGGATATCCATCGTTAATAGCCATCTCATACGCCGCCTCAAGGATCGTGCCATCGATCTGCACCACGCGGTGCTGAAATCCAAGCTCTGATGCAACCACCTCCGCAGGTTCCCAGGTCTCCACAAACCCGAAATTACAGGTGACCAGTGTTACGTCAAAAAACGGCTCAAGCAATATTGCAGATAATGAACTGTCCTTTCCACCGCTGAAGAGCACAAAAACGTCCATTTACACATCCACAGTCCTATATCAGGATGTCCGGATATTCAGATATGTTTGATCGTCGTATCTCGCTTTCTTGACTGGAGTTGCTGGAGCAGTGCCTTTAGTTTCGCATCATCGATCTTGGTCCGCAATTGCCCGGACTGCGCAAGCGAGATAAGTTGCATCTCGACCTGCTCGACCAGTTGCGGGCGCGCTATCTTCACAGTCGCCAGCCGTTCTTTTGCTTCCGGAGTCAGGATATTTCTGAGTATCGACTGTTTTGCCTCTTCGACCTGCTGCTGTTGTGCAGCCTGCTGGGCAGCAGCGCCCTGTTGTTGCGCCATCTGTTGCTGCTGCATCTGTTCAAGCCGCCGCTGTTTGATCGCATCAAGTTCCCCGCTCATAAGTCCTCACCTGCTGTATCCATGTACATCTCACCGTCTATGTCTCGGACGTCTGCTGTGTGGTCTCATACGCAACATTGTCAAGGAAACGCTGCCCGTCAGGAGTTACTGCACGCCCCCCTTTGACTGTTTGAGCGTATCCAACCGCCTCCAGCTGCTGAAGTACTTTTCTGATGATAGAACCACTTCCTTTCCGAAAAGAAGCTGGCATCGTCCCGTTACGCTTTTTTCCGCCGTACTTGGACCTTAATCTCGACACGCCGACCGGACCGTCGACATAAATCTGTCGCAGCACCGCAGCACATCGCACAAACCACCAGTCCGCATTAACAGGTGGCAGTTGTTTGTGTACGCCTGTCTTCACATAACCTGCCCACGCAGGGGGCTCGATCTTCGTGTTTTCCTTAAGTTTCTGTGCAGCGCACGTTATCAAGTCGCTTGCTGGTACATCGTATGCCGTTGTCATAGTGATCTCCTTTGTCTGGACATGCGGATATAATTAACCTATCGGCGCAGTCAGTTGGCGCAGTCGGTTCCGAATAGGTCACTTCCGGAAGACATGGGCTACCACAAAGAACAGGAAAAAATTAAATGAATCAGTTTCATATAGGATAGAACCAACATGCCCAATGAAACAGAACGGGAGACCCGGGAAAAACGTATTGACCGTAAATGCGAAACGCCAATCTGACAATTACAGAATCGAAGGTTAAATGATGGAAGAGATGGAATTAATCCTTGAGGAAGGCGAGGGCTACCGGACCAAGTTTAAGGAGTCGGTATCTGATTCGCTTGCAAAAGAGATGGTCGCTTTTGCCAATTCATCGGGCGGGCGGATATTTCTCGGCGTGTCCGATGCTGGCATGATAAAAGGGGTCAACATCACCAACAGACTCAAATCGCAGGTTCAGGACATCGCACGCAAATGCGACCCGCCGGTAAGCATCACCCTCGAGGATCTGGCAGATGTCCTTATCATAGAGGTTCGCGAGGGAACCGACAAACCATACTCCTGCAAGGACGGTTTCTTCATCCGCACGGGTCCAAACAGCCAGAAACTGAGACGGGACGAGATCATCGATTACTTTAACCACGAAGGAAAGATACGGTTCGATGAGCAGTTCTGCATGGATTTTAAGTATCCTGACGACTTTTCAGAGGAGAGATTCCAGAGATACCTGCAGCAATGCGGCATCACCTCAAACATCCCCATTGAGCAGATTCTCACAAACCTTGGTGTGGCACAACGGCAGGCTGGACGATTGCTCATGAAGAACGCGGGCGTCATGATGTTCGCCAGAGAACCCGAGCGATTCTACTTTCACGCAATTATCACCTGTGTTCGATTCAGAGGGAAGACCAAAACCCACATAATCGACCGCAAGGATTTTAGCGAGGATATCATCACGAACGTGGACAACGCCATGAAATGGCTGAAAACATACATTCCGCTTCGATATGAGATCGGTGGTGGAAAATTGCAGCGAGACGAGATACCAGAACTCCCCTACGATGCTCTGAGAGAAGCATTACTCAATTCAGTCATTCACAGGGATTATTTCGAGAAGGGTGCTGTTACTATGGTTGAGTTCTATGACGACCGGGTTCACATCCTCAACCCGGGTGGTCTCGTAAAAGGAATCCTCCCAGAGGAGTTTGGCTTGACATCCATCTCCAGGAACCCATTTCTCCAGGGGTTATTCCACCGTGCGAATCTTGTGGAACGGATCGGGAGCGGAATCGGCAGGATGAGGGATGAAATGAAGGCGGCGGGTCTTCCAGAGCCAGAGTTTAACTGGAACGGGTTTTTCAGGATTACATTTGAATGGCAGGAGCGGCGAGACGTGGAAATCGCGGTAACCGGCGACACAGTAAGCGACATAGATATTCACATTTTAGAGTTGATTAAAAACGGTGAGATAATTCGCCGTCCTGATGTGGAGCGATTGCTTCGGCTTCCTTATGCCACTGCTCAGAGGCATCTGGCTAATCTTGTGAAGAAAGAACTGATATTATTCGAGGGAGCTCCAAAAACAGGTAAATACGTCTTGACCCGGAAAGGAGAGGGGTTTTTTGCGTCTTTGAAGGAGGCAGGAGGTCATTGATGAGCCAGTGGGACACTTGCCAGAGGGCGTTTTGGGAACTGTCCGGAGATGGGGCGGAGTCACTGACCACGTTGGGAAGCGAATGTGATGTAGTAAGTGATGTAGTAAGTGATGTAGTAAGTGATGTAGTTCTGTGTATGCGCATGGCGGAGAGGGGACGTGGACACATTTTAATGAACTGGATGAATTCAAGCATGGGAAAACCAAAACCCCCTGACAGATTCCAATTGAGCAATACAATGAGAAAAATCACCGACATCCCTGATATAGACAAACCGCGGGAGAAATTGATGAAACGAGACATTCTAACACTCGCCAAGGTTGAGTTACTCGCAGTCTTGATCGGAAGGGGCGTTTTAGGGGTGGATGTCCTCCAGGTTGCGTCAGAGGTCGAAAAATGCTTATACAAGCATGTTGGAGAAGGGATTGATCTAATATGACCATAACAACCCGGTGCATCGATGCAGTCGCGTCCGCGATCTGTGAATGTAAGATCAAACGCATCACCTGCGTGCCCGGCTACCCGATCACTGAACTTGCAGAGCATCTGATGAGCGAAGCAAGCGTTGGGCAGGGTGCAGAGGCGGGCACTGACGTAGAATGGTGCATCAACGAGAAAGTCGCAATGGAGATCGCGCTCGGAGTGTCCGCATCCGGCAGCCGGTCGATGGTGATTGTGAAGCATGTCGGGATGAACATTCTCGCAGACCCGCTCATAACAGCAAGCACGCACACCACCGGCGCGGGAGTCGTTGTGATCGCAGGAGACGACCCCGCGGCAGTCGCATCCCAAAACGAGCAGGACTCGCGGTACTGGGGCTTGCTTGCAGAGGTTCCGGTGCTCGACCCAAACCCGGGAAACCTCTGTGATACCATATTTGAGGCATACCGCATCAGTGAGGTGGTGCGCACGCCGGTGATCGTCAGGGTAACAGACCCGCTGCTCCAATCGGGATGCGTATGCAGATCCATGAAAGATCCTGCTCGAGACATGTCTGAATTACATTTATTCGACAGATCGATCTGGGAATACTCGATGCATGGCATGTACCAGTTGTTTCACAGGGATACGTATCCTCTGATGGAGAACCTGTCCGAAACCTCATATCTCAATCGATGCATGGCAGGAGGGGGTGGAGAAGGGGGAGAAGGGGAGGGTAGAGGCGCAGAGTCATGCATCATCTCGTCAGGCTACGTATCAGGAACCGTCGAATCGATCCTGCGCCAAACAGGACA
>JAIWAP010000031.1:0-14734 GCA_048634345.1 Methanobacteriota archaeon
AATTTCGCTGAGGAGACGCGGAGGATCAGTATGAAAATCGGGGGCATGGACGAGATGGGGGCATATCCTCCGATAAATCTCCTCGCCATAAGTATCTTTGCAGAGCGAATCATGCCAGCACTCAAGTTATTCGGGCTGCTTGACTTTGGATATAAGAAGAAACGGGATGCGTATGCCGTACAACACGGCTGGGGGATCGAGTGGTTTTCAATAACAACGCCCGGAGGAAAGATACTTGGAAGTGTTCACGCGAGACGCCCCACACCCCAACCTTAGCAACTAATTTTATGGATGGTTCGTGAACTACGTCTGAGTTCGGAACTAAGAGCTCTAATCTGCGCCAAGTTCGGCTACGCCCGGAAAACAGGCAACGAATAATCCGGAAAACCCGGGGTCTTTGGCAGCACCCAAACTCACTCATGCCGCAGCGCATCCACCGGGTTCATCTTCGCAGCAGACCTTGCCGGCAGAAATCCCGCGAGAACCCCGATAGAAAACGAGAAGATAAGCGCAAATAACGCAAGCTCCCACGAGATCCACGCATATAAGAGACCGACCCCCATCTCTCGCCCGACCATCTCCACCAGAAGCGCCATCCCGAAACCGAGCACGATCCCGATCAAACCCCCGAAGACACCGATCAGACCGGATTCGACGAGGAAAAGCGTTAAAATTGTGTTGTTCTCTGCCCCGAGCGCTTTGTATATCCCGATCTCACGCGTCCGCTCCGTAACAGAGGTGTACATCGTGTTCATGATCCCGACACCTCCGACGAGAAGCGAGATTGCGCCGATCCCGACCAGGACTGCGGAGACCGCTGAAAGTATTCCACCAACCGTCTCTGAGAGTTGTGCCGCGGTCATGACCGTGAAATCCTCCTCGCCCCGCAATTTCTCAAGTTTGTCCCGGATGCGCTCTGCAACATCCTCGGGATCAGCGCCTTCCTTTACCTTCACGAAGAAGAAGTCGTATTCACCGCTTACGTCAAAAAGCTGCTCCGCATCATCGAGGCTCATAACAATGGTCATATCGTCATCCCGGTTCCCGATCTCCTCCATGATCCCGATAACCTTGAATCCCTGATCCTTGATCTCGATCTTATCGCCTATCTTGACCTCTTTGTATTTATCCCCGACTTTAAAAGCCTTATATGCAATCCAGTAACCAATCGTTATCTTATGGGTATCCTTATCCTCCAGATCCCTCCCTGATTCGAGTTCATACCCCTGAACATCGAAATACGCCTCGTTCGCAATCGACGGCACCATGCCGACAACCGGTGCCACCGCATCGATATTCTTGTAGGTTATGATCGATGTCCGATAGACCATGTAACAGTTCGCATCGACCCCCCGCACCTTATCGACGGCTTTCGCATCCCGGTCACTGAAGTATGTCGATGCGGCAGCCGGACCGAAACCCCCACCCGGCGGCACCGGCATTATTATGATCTTGTTCACGCCCATCTTCCCGATCTGCTCGTCCATATAGACCTGCATCCCGACCCCGATTGAGATCAAGCCCACGATCGCCATGATCCCGATCACAATGCCGATGATCGTCAGGTAACTCCTGGTTTTGCGCTGCACCAAGCCTCTTATGCAGAACCGAAAGTAATCCAGGAGTTTCATCTGGATATGATCCTTTTAATGCGCTTTCTGAAGACGAAGATGAGTACCAGAATGATGGCTCCAACAATCAGTCCCGTATTTCCGCCACCTTGCGGCGCAATCGCTCGCATTTCATCGGAGGTGTAGACCCGGATCGGGACGTTGGCGGTCATGCTGTACGCCTCGCCGTAGTCATCCGCATAGTGCACCTCGACAGTCACGTCGGCGCAGCCAGGCTCCGGAATGATCACAAAATCCACAGTATCGTAGTCATCACTCTCGATGTCGCCGATGTACCGGATGCTCGTATCGATCAACTTGAATTGTGCCCCGTCAGAGATCGTGAGGCTGACATGCTTTGCCCGCGCAAGCCCCCTGTTTGCAATGCCTATCGTGATCTCACCGACCGTGCCTGCGGTGAGTTTATCCTGGGAATCAAGGTAGACAAAGAGCGTGTTTCCGCTCACAACAGGAACAAGCACCGAATACGACTGGACTGGCTGCGTTTCATGCACCTCGTCCTCGTACCGGATCGTGATCGGTAGCGGGTGCTGGGATAGCGTTGTGGTGTCAACAAAGAAACCCGATTCGACGACCGCGGTCTCTCCCGGTGCTATCGTATCGATGTAACAGATCGATCTTTTCGGAAGAATACTGGTCTGGTTCGCAAAAGAGACTTTCACATTCTTTGCAGGTCCGGTTCCAACATTCTTGATCGAGAATTTCGCATCAAACTCGGACTTGGTGGCTGCTTTTGGTATATCAGCATTCAGGAGCACGAGATCCGGGGACCCCTGCACCACAACCGTGAGTTCCACCTTGCTCTTCGTGGTGAGGTACTTACGGTCAAACTCTCCGCTGTAAGTGATATTGAGATCAATTATGTACTCACCAGACCTTGCATCCGGATCAACGGTCAGATGATACTCTGTGTTCGTGGTCTCGCTAATCCGGAGTTCGGGAAGGGTCTGCGTGGCTTTGCCGGTCTCTTTCAACTCAAACGGCTCTTTTGCGTCCAGATACCAGACGATATTCTTCGCTGGCTCGCCCCCACAGTTCGTGGTCTTGATGACGAGCGTCAACTCCTCGCCCGGGTGCGCCGGATACGGGATCTGCTGGGATAGTGCCACAGTGATCGCGGGGGAGTCGTAGCGGTACGACGTTGTGTTGGCACCTGCGCCCGGTGCCATGAGCAACACACACACAATTACAAACAACGTAAGCCCTTTCATGGATGCTAATTGTGCGTCATAATATATATCACCACCCGGGGCAGGCAATACTTATTAATGCCCTGCCGTGGTAAATATCACACATACGATTCAGAACGGTGAAATCATGTCTGAAATAGGAAAGAAGATACGGATCGAACGGATCATCGATAGGAAGAGTGGAAAGACTCTGATCATCCCGATGGACCACGGAGTATCGGAAGGTCCGATAAACGGGCTTGCAAATATCGGGGATGCCATAAATAAAGCTGCTGAGGGCGGCGCAGATGCGGTTCTTGTGCAGAAAGGGATGGTTGCGCACGGGCACCGTGGATATGGGCACGACATCGGATTGATCGTCCACATGAGCGCGTCCACGTCACTTGGACCTGACCCGAACAACAAGGTGCGTGTGTGCACAGTCGAGGAGGCGCTCCGGCTTGGTGCGGACGCTGTGAGCGTACACATCAATATCGGTTCTGACACCGAATCATACCAGCTTGAATATCTTGGCACTGTCGCGGACGACTGTGATTACTGGGGAATGCCGCTTGTAGCGATGATGTATCCGCGAGGTCGCGGTATACCCAACCAGCATGATCCGACCGTGGTCGCACTTGCAGCCCGGACTGGTGCCGAACTCGGGGCGGACATCATCAAGACCAACTACACCGGCGATCCCGAATCGTTTAAGACGGTGGTTGCTGGCTGTCCTGTGCCAGTGGTGATCGCAGGAGGACCGAAGACGAACACTGACCGGGAATTTTTAGAGGTGATCCGCGACGCGATAAAAGCGGGTGCTGCTGGTGCGGCGGCTGGTAGGAACGTGTTTCAGGCAGATGATCCTGTTCGGATGACCCGCGCAATCTCCTCAATCGTGCATGACGATATCAGCGTCGATGATGCGTTAAAGATCCTTGCGTAGAGAGTTTTGGGAACCATGGTTTAAGTGGGGCAAAGAGGTTTTTGGTGAGTGCGGGGTGATAGGATATTACAGAGCCCACGCCATCTGGTCGAGGTGCACCATCCGGGTGTTATACTTCACACCGCCACAAAATGAGCTTTTTTAAAGCCCTGAAACCGTCGTGTTGGTGAATATCTGAGTTCTTGTTTGCAGGCGGCTATTAGTTTGTTTCACCAATAAAAACACGGAAAAAGTAAAATCAGTGTTAATCTGTGTCTAAAAACCCTTATTAGACACAGATTTACACAGATGAACACAGATTAATGTTTTTTTGTATAACCCATGATTTGTCCAAAGACTCCATACGACACCTGACCATGCCTATAAAAATCGCAGTTTGTGCCGTGTGCCCGAGTATAACGTCCCCCTGCTGTCAGTCCCCTGCAATCACCCGGTTCAGCGTCTCCACCAGTTCCCGGATCTCATAAGGCTTGGCTACGACGCCCGTGAATCCGTAGCTCTTAAAGTCAGCCATTATCGGATCGTTTGAATAACCGCTCGAGACAATCGCCCTGACCTCCGGATCCATCTCCAGGAGTTCTTTGATTGCTTCCTTGCCCCCCACCCCTCCAGGTATGGTCAGGTCCATGATGACCACATCAAACGGCTGTCCCGAGTTCATAGCACTCCGATATAGCTCGATCGCCGCGGCACCATCGCTTGCAAACGCCACGGTATGCCCGAAATGGGTAAGAACATCGCCGACAAGGTTTCTGATATCCGTCTCGTCGTCCATCACCAGAATTCTCTGCATATCGCCGGAATTATCGACCGGAATCTGTTTTTCGTGTTTTTCTTCCATAATCGTCTCTCCTGAAGCGCCGCTCTGGCAGGCGGGCAGATGAATGTTGAACGTGGTTCCGCTATTGACCCGGGATTCTACGTCGATGTGCCCGCTATGCCTCTTGACGATGGTGTATGCGGTTGCAAGCCCGAGACCGCTTCCTTTCGGCTTGGTTGTGAAGAACGGATCGAATATCTTGTGGGTGTGTTCCTCAGATATCCCGGTCCCGTGGTCCTTAATCGATATCCGCACATACCTTCCTGGATCGAGTGGCAGAGTCGTGCCATGCTTGACGATGACATTCTCGCACTGCACCCGGACCGTCCCGCCGTCAGGCATCGCCTGATTGGCATTGATGACCATGTTGCTGATGACCTGGTTGATCTGCCCCTCATCGACCTCCACATGCCAGAGGTCCTCCGGTATCGAGATCTCGCTCCTGACATTAGATCCCCGCATGGCAAAGTCAGCCGAGTCCCGTATTATCTTTGTGATCGGAACCGGCGTTTTGACAGGCGCCCCTCCTTTTGAGAATGTGAGCAATTGCTGAGTCAGTTGTTTCGCCTGCAAGGACGCTTTTTCTGACTCTGCCAGTATATCGAGCGTTTTAGCCCTGTTATCGGGCATCATCTTTGCAAGTGAGAGGTTGCCAAGGATGACTGTCAGAAGGTTGTTGAAATCATGCGCGATCCCGCCTGCGAGTATCCCGAGCGATTCCATCTTCTGCGCCTGGTAAAACTGCCCTCGGGTAATCTCCAGCTGGTCATGAGTCTGTTTCAGTTCAAGAGACCTCTGCTCCACCCGATGCTCCAGTTCTTCATTGAGTTTCTTGATCTTCGCCTCAGCAGCCTTGCGCTCGGTGATATCGACCCAGTTCGAGAGATAATACCTGGTCGCCCCGTTACTCGTAACCGGCGTCGATGTTATTTCTACCCAGAACCGCTCCCCGCTCTTCTTGCAGAAAAACTCCTCAGCCATCGATGTTTTGTCCCACGTAGCCACAGCCACGGCGCAATCAGGCATTTTGTGGCTCTGCATCCCCACCCCCATATCCATATCCATATCCATTTCCATCCCCATACTCGTCCTCATCTCCTTGGTCCACCACGGATATGGCGCCTTGACGCCGATTAGTTCGGCAGCAGAAAAGCCGGTCAGCTCTTCGAGCGCAGGATTTGCATACCGTACTGATGAATCAGGGTTGGTGACCAGCACCGGGTTCGGGGAATTTGCCAACATGCTCGAGTTAAACCGCTCGCTTTCCCGCAAAGCCGATTCTGTCTGCCTTCGCTCTGTGATGTCGTGGAAAACCAGAACTACGCCGGTGATGTTTCCCGTGTGGTCCCGGATCGGCGCACTGCTGTCATCGATGGGTAGTTCCAGTCCGTCCCTGGTTATCAGGATCGTAGGATCTGCAAGCAGGGTAACAGAACCTTCCTTGAGCACCTTTGCCACCGGACTCTCGATCGGTCTGCCGGTCGCCTCATGCACCGCCTTAAAAACGTCCTCAAAGTGTTTCCCGACCGCATCGCTTTCATTCCAGCCGGTCAGTGTCTCTGCAACCGGGTTCATGAATTTTATAACGCCTTCTGTGTCGGTTGCGATCACCGCATCGCCGATGCTATCGAGTGTTGTTGCGATCCATTCCTCAGCCTCCCTGAGCCGCCGCTCCATCTGGCTCTTATACAGAGCCATCTCGATGGATGCAAGAAGCTGCTTTGCCTGGAACGGTTTGACGATGTATGCATGTGGCTTGGCGGTCAGGGCTTTATCTATCAGTTCAACGTCCGAGTAAGCGGTTAAAAATATGATCGGGATGTCCATTCTCTCTTTTATTTTGCAAGAAGCATCTATACCGGTTTTGTCGCCTTTCAGGACGATATCCATAAGTATCAGATCCGGTTTGACCTCTAACGCCTTTGCCACAGCCTCGTCTGCGCTGCTCCCGCGTCCCACCACCGTATAACCGAGATCTGTGACCGTCATCCGCAGGTCTTCTGCTACGATGGCTTCATCTTCAACGATCAATATGTTAGCGTGCTCCATGTAAATCCCCCCTTGGCTATTATTTCCCTATCCCAAATTCCATGTTGAATGTCGTGCCCCGGTCACGAACAACGTCCAACGTTCCCTGTAACTGATCCTCAACCAGAATTTGCACCAACCTCAGTCCTAATGTTTTGCTCTCATGTATATTGAATCCTTCGGGCATTCCGGCGCCGTTGTCGCGGACGGTCATACGAACCGCACCATTGTCAGCTATGATGAGCGTGACCTCGACCATTCCGGCATATTCCTCGCGAAACGCGTGTTTCAGGGCGTTTGTCAGCAGTTCATTGACGATCAATCCCGTGGGAAGCGCGATCGATATAGGAAGCGGATGGTCGGTGATGTGGGTTGTATATGTGATTCTTGTACCATCGATCTGACGGCTCTGGAACAACTGCATCATCAGCCGACCCACGAAATTATTCATATTGATCTCTGATAGGTTCTCGCTCTCGTACAACTGGGTGTGGATGAGAGCCATCGCATTTATCCGGTCATAAGACTCTAAAAGCGCATTGACCGTGTCCTGATCGCTGGCGACCCGCGCCTGCATATTGAGCAGACTTGACACGACCTGAAGATTGTTCTTTACGCGATGATGAATCTCCCGCAGGAGCACCTCTTTTTCCCGAAGTGATCGTTTGATCTGTTCTTCTGCCTTCCTGCGCTCTGTGATGTCGATCCCGATCGCCCACGAATACCAGCCGGGTATGGGATATTTCTCAGATCTATTCGACCATAATATAGTCCTGACACTGCCGTCTTTGCAGGTAATGTCCCATTCCAGATTCCGGAAGTTACCCCCGCACTCCATAAGCATTGAGTAGATATAGTTCTCGCAATCTTGGTTGGGGTAAAGTATCTTGGCAGCTCCCGGGTTATTAATAATTTCCCTCGAGTTAAAACCGGTCACTTTTTCGCATTCGGAATTCCATGCTATAATATTTCCTTCATCATCGAATGCGTCCAGCATGACCGGCATATTCTCTATAACCCGCCGTAACCTCGCCTCGCTCTCTATGAACGCCTCCTCAGCCCTCTCGCGCGCCTCTTCCACCGCTATGCCATTGAGAGCAAGCCCTATATCGGAAGCCACTTCTGCAAGGAGCCTTTCCTCCTCATCATCCACTGCAACACCGGGCGCAAGTAATACGATAAGCAGTCCGTAGAACCTGCCTGCATGTTCCACACGGATGATCACAGCCTCCTTTCCGAGACATGTATCTCTGAAGAAGCAGTCCTCACACGCTCTTGATCTATCCGGAACCAGAACAGTCTCTTTCCTGACGAGCGCGTCCCTGATGCAGGGGGGATGATCGCCACTTGTTATATGCTTGCTGAAACGTGAGACCTTATCCTGAAAACCCGAACCCACGACCGCGGAAAATCGTTCGCCATCTTCCAATGAACCGAGCCATACCACGTCATAACCCCGTGCCTCCACAAGCGCGTCACATGATTTCCGGAGAAGGCTGTCTCTATCCTTCTCCGTCACAATCAACTGGTTGACATTTCTGATCGCCGTAAGGACGCTGTTTAAGTGCTTGATATGCACCTCAGCCCTATTGCGCTCGATTGCGTAGCGTATGGCTCGCACCACGATCTCGCTGTTAACCTGCCCCTTGACCAGATAGTCCTGCGCGCCCTTCTGTACAGCCAGAATAGCAAGCTCTGTGTCGTAAAGACCGGTCAGCACCACAATTGGCACGTTTTGCGCCTGCGCTCCGGTGCGGACGAACGTGTCAATACCACTGCTGTCAGGCAGCGAGAGATCGAGCAGGATCACATCGAAGTCGACATTGTCACCGGCAAGGTGGGCAAGTCCGGTCGAGAGCCGGTCAGCAAGTTTCATGTTAAAGACCGTGCTCTTAGAATCTGCCAGCATCTCCCGGATCAATCGGGCGTCACCCGGATTATCCTCGATCAGCAGGACATTGACATGCGGCATATCGCCGGGGTCTTCGGATCCGAACTGCTCGCGGATCACTGCTGCAAACCCCCCTCACAGGTGGGTGGCTTTGCCGCAGCGGGCAGAGGATATCCTGATAAAGTGTCAGTCAAGCAGAGGATGCATGAATTTCGCATATACCCCCTCCTGTATGTCGGATTCTGTGCCCCACTCACCATCATCAAGACCTCGCGACTAAGCTACTTTCCTCCCAATATAGATTATGCGCACATTTCATTTAAAACCATGTCTCTGTGAGGTGGTCGGATTACGATTTTTTCACAAAAAATCGAGTAAAAACTGCCCTTCGGGTGGGGTTGGCGATATGCTTTTTCGTAAATGGAAAACGATTTTTTCACAAAAAATCGAGTAAGAAATGCCCTCCCGGGTCGGAAGTCAGTTTTTGATCAAACTTTTGTGAAAAGTTTGGTGAATAGTTTGCGAGTAAGAAATGCCCTCCCGGGTGGGGCTGGCGATATACTTTTTCGTGAATGGAAATGATGTGTAGAGTGACTGGACGTTATAGAATATATACCATGAAAAATGGATAAAAGGAATGCAGCCCCGGTGTAGAGGGGCTGCAAGACCCCCACGCGAATGGAGTTTTCAACCACACGAAACGGATGTCGGAGAATAATATGTGTGGTAATAATCATTATGAGGTTACATCCTTATATAGGTGGTTGTGATGGGGGTGTCACCATCTTCTCACTATGATCATAATCATGTAACTACCTGACCTTACGTCCGAACCACTGGTTCTTAACACTTTATATGCCCGGAGAGCGTCTATCTGGTAAGCGCTACAAACGATTCATGGCGTTGCAGTGCGCATCGCCGGAATCTGGAGCGATGATCGTAGCAAAAAGCATGAGTGTACACTATGCACGGCTGTTTTTGCCAAAAACGATTTTCCTAAATCCACATGGCTCCTGCAATGCGCAGAAACGAGGTTGCAGAAATATGGACGACATGAACACAGGTAAGAAACCCAACCTGCGGAGCGCGGCAATCCTGCTCGTGATCGGGTACGCGGTCATCTGGTCTATCGGGTGCAGTCCGATGGCGGTGCTTGCGCACGAGACGCTCGGGTGTGCCGGCATCGACTCGTGTATAGCGCTTGCTGGCGTGGCTGGCGTGGAGTCGTACGGGCACTATTACGTCATGATCGATGGCAGACCATACGAGCCAAGGTACATCGGCATGTATCTTCAGGGCAACATCGACTACAACAACCCGCTCTGCCGGTACAACAGCACCGAGGAGTTCATAGACGATGGCAACGACCTGCTGCCATCTGTTGCGCTGATAATCGATGCCGCGTGTGAGCGCGCCGGATGTGTTTTTGGAAGCGATTGCGGATAACTTCCTGATCAGGGCGGTCTTTTGCATCTCGAGCCACTGGCTTGAGGTACGCTCGTTTTATTTTCCAAAAAAGTTGCACCTCCCAATGGTTTTTAGATCCGGCAGAGGTGACCCGGCTGCCATACGAGACGCGGGAGGGAGGTCTGGGATGTGAGACCACCTTACCATACGTCCTAACCAGTGGTCAGAACCAGTGGTTCTTAACCCTTTATATACTCTTGAGACGTCTCTACGGTAGCGCAACAGCCAATCCGGATCGATGCGTCATCGGATTGTCCTGCACAGGCAGGGTGTTGCGACAAAGACGCATCACCGACAGCCGAAGTGCGACAAGCACCACAGGACGCAAATCCTTGTGGCGCTTGACAAAAGCATTGCACGCGAGAGACTTGCGTTAGTGTACACTCTGGTGTACTACTTTCCGCTCGAGTGCTTTTCGGGGCGTCGGGGATTCCTGCGAGGGCGCAGGAAGACACGAGGTCGTGGGAACATGACCCGGACAAGAACACAGAACAAACAACGAGGTACAAACAAATGAAAGCAATAAACACAATGATCATCGCCGTTATCGCGATGATAGGAATGACGGGTCTTGCGATGGCGGGCTCCACAGATGTCGTCTATACTGGCGATGGATCATACAACATGAACTACATCGGCGCAGGAACTGGATCGTTCGGTATCCATACATATACTTCGTATGGTGACGACCACGTGGGAACAACTTTTGGTAACACGGACATCGTAGGATCGCAGAATATGAATACAGGATCAACATGGACTCAGATAACCAGAGATGTAACAGTTGGTACAGGTGGATGGGGACAGGATGCATCCGGTACGATTGTAACAGACTCGATCGATAATGCACCTAATGCAGACGGTGATATTGTATACACTCGCGCTACATATCATGACGATGTAGCATGGTCAAGCCACGTGCGACTTGATCAGACTGTGGAAATGGTAGATGACGGTATCTATGAAAAAGTTTCTGGCACAGCTCAAATATCAGGTCATGCTTATGGTGGTGACACTCTGGTAACTGGAGTTATTGGTGCAATAACCGAAGGCGGCTGCAAGGCAACCGTTGAGATGAAGATGGCGTTGACTGAAGGGCATTTTGATATGAATGCCGATGTTTATGCCGATGATCCGACGAATGCCGGAGAGACGGCAAAGTTGTACAATATCAACAATAACGCATGGGGTGTTTATGCACCAGCTGAAGGTACTGCATACTTCCTTGGTGATGGATATGAGGTCAAGCATGATCTTACAATCACTGCTGGCGCTGGAACCATACACACGTACGGTACTGCATACGGACCGGATGTATACATACCATCAACCTTCAGCAACAACTATCAGGCAACTGGATATATCTACGCACTTGAAGTTTGAGGGCACCCGCCCTCCTTCTTTCTTTTTAGGAGAAGATGAATGAAAGCAAAGACAACGATGCTGGTTTGTATGCTGGTGCTCATGTCGATGGGCGCAGCTTCAGCCGCGGACATGGTCGAGATCACAGCGTCGGGTAGTGGTGAAGGCATCACGATCAATATAGTCACAGTCGGCGACTATGTAGACTTCTATGCCCACATCGACAACTTCGATACTGCAAATCTCGATGTGAGCAACTATTGGGGTTACGCTGATAACATCCGGTATGACAATGTTGGATCTGGTGAGATATATGTCCGATGTGGCGACAAAAGCGCATACCAGAAGCATGACTTGACGTACTACGATTGGCACGAGTATCCAATCACCGGCAACGGTGTTTACATCCCGCCAGATGATAGTGGTGGACGAACCGTCAACGTTACCAACTCTCCGAATGTCACCGGGTGGATTGAGTACTACACTACAAGAACCGCGCATGTTACATATGATACCAGACCACAGCCTGCCAAATTGTCCATCTGGGTGCACAATGGTCACCCAATAGAGGGCGCTACTGTGGCTGTGAAGAACGGACACCATTCAGTGCATGTAACCGATGAAGATGGCATGGTGTATTGCGAACCATCGTCAGGTTCGTATTCGGTTTTTGTTGAACACGAAGATTACGATAGCGTATATGTCCAGAACCTGATGCTTGAATCAGGGAATGACTACATGCTACATGTGAGTCTGGTCAATGGGACTGCGTCGTCTGGAGACGTCATCGCCGGCGATGACATTGACGACGAGACAATACTGTATATGTACGACCGTGGCGTCGAGATGACTGCGATAGATGTGCAGGAGTATGTAAACTACTTTGCCGACCGGCTCAGGACGTGTGTGTCCGGCAATGACCACAATGCCGACGGCACGCTGGAGCGGTACGCCACCAACTATGGCGTGTACCCTGACCCTCCGCTCAATGTGCTGCTGTATGATTGCAACATCACGAAAACGACGTGCGCCGCCGGTCAGTGCGATTACCGGATCGAGTTCACGGTTAAGAACTACCAGAATTATCCCTGTGAGTACACTGTGAACCTCATAGTCAAGACCGATGATGGTGACGTCGAGACAATCCATGTGAAGGACGGTGTGCTTGAGTCAACGCATTCCCCATCTGGCATGGAGACTGTTAACCAGACTGTGAGTCTTGGAAACAGTGTTGATAACCTATATCTCACGGTGGTCAGTGATAGACTAACGGTATAGTGAGGAACAATCACGGTCCCTCATATACCCTATTTTATGGTGCGATTAGCGATCTCCTGCCCGCGGTGTTACCTAACGTCACACACAATCTCGCAAACGTCCGAAAAATATATCAAAACTTCACCCTTATCTCTCATCCCCCGCGCAGCCTCTTGACCCACTCCGGAACCCGCACACCATCCTGCAAATCACCCCCGCACCAGTCTCCCTGCGGAATGTACGGCTTCACATCCAGCACCGGCGTCCCATCGATCGCATCAAGCCCCCTTACTACGAGCCGGTTTCTGTCTCTCCTGATGATCTCAACCGTTGTTATGCCGATCGGGTTTGGTCGGTGCGGCGTGCGCAGGGCAAATATCCCGGTAAGCGGCATATCCCCCCTCCCCCTCGGATGCGCCTTCATAACGACTTTGTGCCCTGCTTTATGCATGAACATGACGATCACCGCGTGGGAGAACTCATCAAGCCCGTCCAGACCTTCTGTGTACTCTTTATCCAGAACAACCTCTGATACAACGTCGTCCCATCGGCGGGCAGGCTCCTTTGCCGGAGATCTCACAATCCCGATGCTTTTCACCGTGAAATTCGCAAGCGCATCTGCAATCATCCGGTCGTGATCAAAAGCAAGCTCTGGCAGCAGGTTTTGATCGAAGAGTTCGGCGCAGGCTGCATCAGAGCCTGCTTGCAGCGTACCCGACCCTTCTGCAAGATAGCACGCTGATACGGTGTGCCTTCGCGGGTCCCGTGCAGGATCAGAGTATATGCCTACCAGCCGGATAATATCGATGTCAAGCCCCGTCTCCTCTTTTGCTTCACGCAGCATCGCATCCTCAACAGTCTCCCCGACATCGACAAACCCGCCGGGAAGCGCGTAACTGCCCTTAAACGGCGGATTCTTGCGTTTGATCAGCACGATCTTCTGCTGGTGCAGGATTATGGCATCCACAGTCAGCGCGGGCGTGGACATCATGTTGAAAAGTACAGCACCGACAGCGAGAGCAGCGCCATCACGAGGAGGACTACCATCACCTTCTCTTCCTTCTGCATCATCGCCTGTCACCAATGTCCATCAGAATTCTCCCTGCCTTCCGGTTCATCCGATCCATCTGATCCGCCCGATTCATCTGTTTCATCCGATTCCTCCAGTTGCAGCGCGATCAGTCGCCCGACCTCGTCCGCTTTACATGCATAACCGTTGATCGCAAGCAGCTTGACCAGCATCTCCTTGATTGCGCCAATCGAATCAGGATCCCTGTAATCGTGGTTGACCAGTATCTTGCTGCCGTCCACATCGATGTGCTTGACGACGCGCGTGGTTTCACAGAGGCATTTAAAGTCTCCCAGAAAATCAGAGCGGCTGACATCGCCGGGTTCTCTTGCACGCCGCTCTACAAGGGTTGTGTCAAGCGGTATCCGGTTTGCAAGCAGGTCCTCAAACTCGCGCCTGTGAATCGTGACCATGTTGTAGTCGGATTCTGTGTGCAGATTGATCAGAGCCTGCCAGAAATCCTGGTTTGCGCACACCGCCTCGGTCACCCGGTGCAGATTCCCGAAATACCGGAGAAGATCGTCCTGCGCAACCCCCTTGCTCTCCCTTCGTTGCAGATCCATGCGTATCGACCTTGTCCGCCGACCAACCTTCGTAATCCCAAGATGCTTCTGTCTTGCAAGGAACAAACCGACCATTCCTGACAAAAACTCGTTTAAATACATGCTCTTCCCGGAAATCGTGCAGATGGTAGTCTCCGGCGCAACATCATTGTCATATTCTATAATCAGGGTCGTCTGCCAGCCATACTCCTTCCATTTCCGGTTGAGGTGGTCTGCCAGTTCGGACATCCGGTTGATGATGAGCGGATCGATGATGTCATCCAGCATAGCAGGACTGACCAGGATGTCTTTTGTGCGCTTTAAGAACCATTCGAGCATGGGATAATCGATCATTGCGCAGAAACCATCCTCGATCAGCAGTTCGCGCGGGGATTTGTACTTGTCAGCCACACTTGCATGGCGCGCCTCTTCGAGTGATCCGTGACGCTCAGTCATCAGTTCGGCAAACTCGATAAGATCCCGTATCGTCGCACTGAGGTTGCCGCTGTGTTCTTTTACCAGCGGTTCGAGAAAGTCCAGATGATTCTGCTC
>JAIWAP010000032.1:0-14672 GCA_048634345.1 Methanobacteriota archaeon
CAAGTTCCCGGAATTTGCGGCTGATACACTATTCCTGATTGGTATCGTGTACAACAGGACGCTGATTGGGATTGTGATCGGGATCGCGGATAACATCGATCTCCATCCGGCACTGCGCGGCGCAGTGATCGGTGTTGTGGTGAGCATGGCGATGGCGATCTTCAGTGCCGATGGAATGCTGGCACTTCTCGGATTCGGGCTGGTGTACGGCGTTCTGATCGATGTCGTGACATCTAAAATAAGTTAAGATCAAGATTAGTAACATTGTGTGGTATGGTGCGGATGCTCAACCTTGCGAATCATGATGTTAGGAATGGGGTGAATCTATAATTTGATTGCACCAACCGCAGCTTGCAGGATCATGAGGGCATCTGCGGATGTGAGTTCACCATCGCCGTTCATGTCGCCCCACATCCGCCCCTGCCCATGAGAATCTGTCCAGTATCCTGATGGGGTGCTGTTATCCCAATCTAAAATATCGATTACTCCATCGCCATCAGAATCTGTTATGCTAATGTGCGTGTCCGAACAGGAACATAAAAGGGTGTACGCAATCTCAAGTTTTGGACACAGCTCTTCGCTGTAGTGCTCTTTCGAATTAAACGATAAACTTTCAGTGCCATATTCCGTTCTTTCCGATTTGAGCATGATAGAAATGTTGTCGTTGATCGAATCTTGAACGCTTCCTGTAGCATCCCATGAATACCACAGGTCATCATGTACAACGAGAACGGTATCTATAGGGGTGGAATCTGCCGTTGGGGTACTATTCCATGTTATTGTAGTTTCGCTCCACGAATTAGAACACTGGTACGCTCCAACGCGCACACTTTTTCCAGAAATACTGGAATATAATTTCAAGTTTGCTGATGTGATAGTGGTTGTGATATTTGGCTCCACCGGTACCTGCGATAAGTCGAACTTAAGATAACTTCTTGTATATTCTGGAGGGGAATACTCCCATATATCAGTGGCCACATAGAACGGACTTGTGCCGCCGTAGTTGTTTGTTGGGTATTCAGAGTTTACATACGCATCATCAGTTGGACACAGTTCAATGTGGTATGTCTGTGCTGCGCCAACGCTGCACAGCGCTGAAATCAATAGTAAGATGCTGATAATTGTTTTCATATCCGCTCACCTGTTTTTTCGATCGATTCAGTGTGTTCTATGGTCAAGTTCTGGGGCAGTTTTTTTCAGAACACAATACCGCCTGTTGACCCGATCTATAAAAATGTTTGCAAAATTTCGCGGTTAGTTGCTTCAGGAGATGAAGGCTACGAAGAGATATTTATACCAGCAATTGGACTTTGGCAACCGCAGTTAATGAGACGCACCAACAGCAGCGCGGTGACCCAACGGCGATGGTCGGATCACATCAGCGGATGCAATCATCGCACTCCGGATGGCTGTGAGCGAAGAGCTGATGACCAGGGGACACGTCTGCAAGGGGCTAGAGATTGGTTAGGCTTAAGTATGGTGGCGATACTACAACATCAGTAAACATGCAGTATCGTTGTTTAACCCAAACTCTCTGTCAAACATAAACATGAGGTGGAAACAAAATGGGAATAAAAGATAAATTACCATTGATTCGCAGTGAAAAACGAATAACCAGAATATTTGGATACGTAGTGTATGCATTTGCAATCTTATTCATAATTGGCATATTATCGCCTGAGACCCCGGATGCTCCACCCGCAACACCCACCACACCGGCACCGGAAGCACCAACACCAGAGCCGACACCGGCAGCCACAGAGACTGCCACACCGGCACCGGAAGCACCAACCGCAACTTCAACACCAGAAGCTACGCCAGAACCAATTACACTTTCAGGAATGGGGCAGGAAGCCACATCGAAATTTTCACTTGAAAAAGGACTGTCGATATTCAGAATGACCCATGACGGAGATGGTCATTTTGGAGTCGTTCTTTTGGATGCTGAAGGAGACCATATCGATCTTCTTGCGAATGAAATTGGAGAATTTGATGGATCTAAAGCGGTAGGTATCAATAAAGCTGGGATTTACTTACTTGATATTAGTGCGGATGGAAATTGGGAAATCTCAATAGAATAGTTGCTCTGTGATTCGCTCCTTATGAGCAATCATTTTGTTTTTTAGAGCGTGATAAAAAGTTAAGCGCAGTGTGACTCACATGCTCCTATCACCCACACCATCGAAGGCAGAAGAGTTTGCACACACCCACATGCACGGCACACGCTCACTCTTCTGATCGATAAAAGATAAAATCGCTCGAATGCCTACCTCAACTTATGGAGATACGCGCCCGATCTCCTCGTAAGCCCATAGATACAGATCCGAACTTATCCGAAAGTCACTCTTCGCGAGTCTGTTCAGCACCTCCACCGCGCTCTCCTTTGTCAGCTTTCTGCTTCTCGCTGCGGCGATGAGCAGTCCGATCAAACCGGTGAACTGGAATCCCCTGGACTCTGCAAATCGTCTGGCATTCGTTTCATCCAGTATGAGTCTATCATCTCGTTTCGCTGCCAGCAAAAGGCTTGCTTCGCCCAACCCAAGTCCATACTTCCTTAACTCACCTGCATCGCCTTCATAATCTATCACTTCGATCCATTCATTCATGGCTGCCTTTAGGACATCAGTCTCAGGAAAATCTCCAATAAGAACCTCTTTTTTGATAGCAGTGGTGATAAAGACTCTTTCAAAGAGACTTTTGAGCATATCCAATTCACCGATCTTTGAAAGCGCGATCAGCGTAGAGGAATCAACAAGAATTCGCATTGCTAAACCAGCCTTCAGCCTCTTTCACATCCCGTTCGACCTCTTTTATGCTCTGTCTGAAAAAAGAGATCCCTCTTTCTGCAAAGTATCTTGCCATCTGTTGTATCGAAACCCCTGCAAATTCTGCTGCCCTGCACAGAGAAAACTCCTCGTTAACATACTTTTCGGATGCGATTTTCATGCGCAGGTTCTTCACACCTTCCCACATAACCATCTCTATAACATCTGATCGGGGGGAGTGAAGAATTTCCGAAAGTTCTGTTATCTGTTTTTTGCCTATAACCATCTGTGCACTTTCCATAATATTAGATCATGACGGAATATAATCAATCTTACTGATGTGTCTGCTGCATTGATAGGAACGTTATTTCGTACATGTCAGATATTGGTGGGTGATTACGGGATGCGAGCGTGTGCAGTACAGCTTATTCAGGGGCGTTGTCAACGCGAGGGATAAGATGCTCGTCGAAAGGTAACTACTCAGGTATGTTGATTGGTCGCCCGATTGCGATCCTGTACTTTCTGGCAAGAAAAATAACCGCAGAGGGCGCGGAGGTTCGCAGAGTAGTTAACCGTTTATTTCCCCTCCGCGTCCCTCTGCGCACTCTGCGGTTAAATTCCCGGTTTGGCTCAGGTTGTGTTCCGGGTCAAGCAGTGTGGATATAGCGAAGTCACATGATGGTGTTTTTAGGTACCTGAGTAGTTACGTCGAAAGTGAGATCAGGGATATAGTGAGGACTGCTTCGGCGTAGAGGTTCCAGGCGACCAAGACGCAAGCAAGTGTCCAGCGAACGCATATCAGCCAAATGACTGATGATTACGCGACTTTCCGGATATCCCCGGTTCATCCAACTCGATGCGGCATCTCCGCGTCTTTCGGGATCGAGTGGATATATTGCTCCCTGAATTCCGGGTTTCGCATCATGCAGTAGTCTGCCGCTCCTTTGTACGCCGGATGCTTGCCGATCCGCTTCCAGATTGTAGTAAGCTGCTCTTCACACACGTTTCCGAACGATAGCGGCGTGTAGGCACACGGAAGCACGTCTCCTGCTGCTGTTACATGCATCCAGCGTCTGCCGGCAAAGCAGCCAAACAGATCAGGACCCATGAAATACGGAAACGCGGTGACCCTCGGACCGTCTGGCTGGCTATTGATCCGTTTCTGGAAATCCTTGAGCCGGGAAACGTCGCCCGATGTGATCACCTCGTCCTCGTGATCCATCCATCTGCCAACAGCGATGATCTCGTACAGCGAGACCTCGTGCACGCCGAGATCGCAGGCAAGCGAATAGAAATCATCCAGATGATCGATGTTTTCCGGCGAGACTACCACGAACATGTCCACGAGCAGTCCCGCGCCGAGCGCATTTGCGATCCCGCTTGTGGCGTCATCGAATGCACCGGTGCGCCCTCGCATCCGGTCGTGCTCGGAAGCGTCATGACCATCGAGGCTGACCCTGACCGCATACATACCAGCGTTTTTTAGCTCGCGTGCAAGCGATTCCGAAAGCCCGTACCCTGATGCGAACGAGGTTGCGATCGCCCTCTCCTTGTCCACGTGCGCAACCATCTGTGTGATGTCCTTCCTGATCATCGGCTCGCCGCCATCAAACGAGATCAGGTATGTGCCAAGATCGAGCGCCTGATCGATCACGCTCTTGATCACAGAGAGCGGCATTTCTGCGCCGCTGACATCTGATGCGCCGCAGTGGATGCAGTCGTTCGGGCAGCGCGTCGTAATCCCGATCGAGGTCTGGTCCGGCACACGCTTTCTTAATAGCGCGTTCACCTCTGCCGAGATCATCCGGTCGAAGACGCTGCCCGGAACCGGTGGGATCCACGTCGAGAAGACGAGCTGTCCATCCTCGTTTAAAATCGGCTTTTCGTCGGCGAAAACCCGGTTTATCTTCTTGATAATCGGTTTTGCCGGCAGGGCGAGCACACCTTCGGCATCGAGTTGCACCTTATCGTTGTGCGTGGTTACGTTCAGTTTCAGCAGGGGGTTTTCATAGACGCGCATCGCGGGTACTTCTGGCAGAAGGTTATCAAAAACTTTGGTACCCGTTTTGGTACCTGTTTTCAGGGTCTTTAAAACACACGTATTTTCAGATGGTGTTTGGAGGACGTTTGGGCGACACATCACAGTCCCAGCTTCCCTGACTTCCATGCTCCCCCCGGCTTTCCCAATTGCTCAACATATAGGAAAGTATAAAAGCAAACCCCACCCGAAGGGCAGTTTTTGATAAAACTTTTGTGAAAAGTTTTCTCGATAACTTTACAGTCTCCCCGCCAGAATACCGGTGCATGAAACTTGTGGTCGGAATCACGGGCGCATCAGGTGTATCGTATGGAATACGCCTTCTGGAGGTCTTGCAGGGCAGAGCGGACACATACCTGATCCTCACGAGCGCAGCGCGCCAGATCATCGAGATTGAATCAGATATCAGCATCCAGGCGGTCGAATCGCTCGCCACCAGCGTTCTGGGTGAATATGATTTCACAGCACCTGTTGCGAGCGGATCACACCTCTTTGATGGCATGGCAGTCGTGCCGTGCAGCATGAAAACACTCGGGAGTGTGGCAAACGGCATATCAGATACTTTGATCGCGAGGGCTGCCGATGTCTGCCTCAAGGAGGGCAGAAAGCTGATTTTAGTCCCGAGAGAGACCCCTCTCAGCCTGATCCACATCGAGAACATGTTGCGTGCAAAACGCGCCGGTGCGGTGATCCTTCCAGCGTGCCCGGGATTCTACCAGAAGCCAGAGACCATCGATGATGTGATCGAGATCATCGTCGGGCGGATACTGGACCAGATTGGTATCGGGCATGAGCTGTATGAACGATGGGATTGATTAATACTCGATCAAAACCATATTTACATCATGTCCAGCAATTTCGAGCAAATATACGCAGAGTATCCGGAATGGTTTGGCGAATGGTACGAGCCAGTGGCGCTCCTGATTCTTCTGATTGCGCTGGTGCTTATAATTCCGTACATATACATCGAACTGTTTGAAGATTATGTGAAACAGCTTTTTGGCAAAAATAGATAGGTGGTGCGAACCATCAGGATTACACGCCTTACATCAGGATGCGAAGTCATTGATGATCTGCTCGGTGGCGGATTTGAGAATGGCGTGGTAACACAACTGTTTGGCGCTCCCGGAACCGGTAAGACAAATATATGCCTTCAACTAATCATAGAGTGTGTGAAGAGTGGAAAGAAGGTTGTGTTTATCGATTCGGAGGGATTTTCCCCGGAACGGTTCGAACAGATCGCTGGTAGCGACGCGTCAGATATTGCAAAGGACGTGATCGTATATGAACCGATAAGTCTTGATCAGCAGTACTCTTCCATAAAAGAACTCGATAAGATCATCAAAGAGAACGTGGGACTTATCGTGCTGGACTCTGCCACCACGTTCTACCGGCTTGCGCTCGAGAATGGGGATAATATGTCGCTGCGCCGGGTGCTCGCAAATCAGGTTGCGCACCTGCACAGAATCGCACGAAAGTACGGTATTGCGGTCGTGATCACCAATCAGGTATACACAGACGTTGATTCGAACGAATTGTGCGCGGTTGGCGGAACCATGATCGAGCACCTCTCAAAGGCGATCATCAGGCTCGAGCATCTCGGCACAGGCAGGCGCAGGGCAACCATCCGGAAGCACCGGTCAAGACCTGAGGGCGTCTCCTGTGAGTTCCTGATCACCCAGCAGGGAGTGCAATAGCACAATGATCGGCGCTGTAAGCCTGATACGGACGATCGGACTGATCGTGGCAGGCGTGGTGCTTGCAAGCATCATCGTCGAGACTAACATCCTTGCCAGATTCAGGGTGTTCACAGCAGGGTTCTGCAGGATATCGAACCTGTCGCACGGGTCTGTGACATCGCTCCTCACATGCGTCATGAGTTCGACTGGCGGAAAGTCGATGCTTGCCGAATTCTATAACAGGGGCGAGGTTGGTAGGGCAGAGACCATGCTGACAATCCTGATGAGCACGTTTCCGGTCGTGATCGGCGAATCGCTCTTCAGGATACACGCCCCGATCGCAATCGTGCTGCTCGGACCTGTGGTCGGCGGAATCTATGTCGGGCTCACGCTATTCTCCGCTTTCTTGCAGACTGCTGGCGCGCTGATCGTCGCAAGGATCGTGCTTCCGAAGCGAGAGTGCGCTATCGAAGAGGAAAATCCGTCAAAGCATGAACCGATCGAATTTAACCGGCGAACCATCATGATCGGGATAAAACAGGCATATCCAACGCTTAAGAAGATTGTTCCGATCCTGATCATCTCCATGCTCGTAATCGGGGCGTTGCTCGATCTCGGCGCAGGCATATACATCGCGGGAGCGTTTGCACCGATCCTGAACCTGCTGGGTCTGCCAGGTGAGGTTATCTACACGCTGGTCGCACAGTTCATGCATTTCACTGCCGGCTATGCAACGATGCATACGCTGCTGCTGGAAGGAGTCGTCACCGAAAAACAGGCGGTTCTAACGCTTCTTGTGGGAAGCATGGTTGTTATAACGATGATATACGTAAAATACAGCTTTTCAATGTATGTCTCGCTATTCGGCAAATTCGGAGTAACGATTACCGCGATCCATTATCTTTCCAGCATGATCGCAAAGATTATCACGATTCTGGTGGTGGTCGTCTGGTATTGATTCCTGTGTCAAATATCTCCCCGTCCGCATCGCACCCGTTGCACCCGACATCAGACATCTCACATCCATGTCCGCGTGTTCTTGATCAGGTTGGTCATTACAAAAATTGGAGTTTTGGCATAGAGCAAAGTTTATCATACTGACTAATCCTCCTTAAAACCAGGTTCTGTAACTCGACTTTGCCACATCACACGACAAACCAGCCACGGTAGATGATATAATCCCAAACAGTTCGGGAAAGCAAAACCAATATCGGATGCTTGAATTAGGCAACTAATCTGACAAAGTCAAGGTAACTGTCATAACAAACCACCAACCAACAGGAGGAGAACAACACATGAAAATAAGAATATTTGTATCAACATTCCTTTCAGTGCTGCTGCTTGCAGCGTTGGCTGCTAATGTCCATGCCACCGAGGTGAAACTCACTGCAAGTGATGGCGCGGCAAACGACTTCTTCGGCAGGAGCGTTGCAATCTCAGGCGATTACGCGGTCGTGGGCGCTTATGGGGATGATGACGCCGGCTCGGCTTCAGGCTCAGCCTACATCTTCAAGCGCGACGGAACCGCATGGAACGAGCAGGCTAAGATCACTGCAAGCGATGGAACGGCAGACGACTGGTTCGGCTGGAGCGTTGCAATATCAGGCGATTACGCGGTCGTGGGTGCTCGGGAGGATGATGACGCCGGCTCAGCCTACATCTTCAAGCGCAACGGAACCGCATGGACACAAGAGGCTAAGATCACTGCAAGCGATGGCGCGACACGCGACGCCTTCGGCTGCAGCGTTGCAATCTCAGGCGATTACGCGGTCGTGGGCGCTCATGGGGATGATGACGCTGGCTCGATGTCAGGCTCAGCCTACATCTTCAAGCGCAACGGAACCGCATGGAACGAGCAGGCTAAGATCACTGCAAGCGATGGCGCGACACTCGACCAGTTCAGCTACAGCGTTGCAATATCAGGCGACTACGCGGTCGTGAGCGCTACGGGGAATGATGACGCCGGCTCGGCTTCAGGCTCAGCCTACATCTTCAAGCGCGACGGAACCGCATGGAACGAGCAGGCTAAGATCACTGCAAGCGATGGAACGGCAGGCGACCAGTTCAGCTACAGCGTTGCAATCTCAGGCGACTACGCGGTCGTGGGCGCTTCTGGGGATGATGACGCTGGCTCGTGGTCAGGCTCAGCCTACATCTTCAAGCGCGACGGAACCGCATGGATAGAGCAGGCTAAGATCACTGCAAGCGATGGCGCGGCAGACGACTTCTTCGGCGGAAGCGTTGCAATATCAGGCGACTACGCGGTCGTGGGCGCTTCTGGGGATGATGACGCTGGCTTGTATTCAGGCTCAGCCTACATCTTCAAGCGCAACGGAACCGCACGGACACAAGAGGCTAAGATCACTGCAAGCGATGGCGCGGGAAGCGACTACTTCGGCATAAGCGTCGCAATCTCAGGCGATTACGCGGTCGTGGGTGCCCATTGTAATGATGACGCTGGCACGAATTCAGGCTCAGCCTACATCTTCGAGTACAACGGAACCGCATGGAACGAGCAAGCTAAGATCACTGCAAGCGATGGCGCGGCATGGGACTGCTTCGGCATAAGCGTCGCAATATCAGGCGATTACGCGGTCGTGGGCGCTCCTAGGGATGATGACACTGGCTCAGCCTACATCTTCAAGCGCGACGGAACCGCATGGAACGAGCAGGCTAAGATCACTGCAAGCGATGGCGCGGCAGACGACTGGTTCGGCGGAAGCGTTGCAATATCAGGTGATTACGCGGTTGTGGGTGCTCGGGAGGATTATGACGCTGGCTCAGCCTACATCTTCAAGCACGACGGAACCGCATGGACACAAGAGGCTAAGATCACTGCAAGCGATGGCGCGACATACTGTTTCGGCGGAAGCGTTGCAATATCAGGTGATTACGCGGTCGTGGGCGCTCCTCATGATGATGACGCTGGCTCAGCCTACATCTTCAAGCGCGACGGAACCGCATGGATAGAGCAGGCTAAGATCAGTGCAAGCGATGGCGCGGCAGGCGACATCTTCGGCTGGAGCGTTGCAATCTCAGGCGATTACGCGGTCGTGGGCGCTTCTGAGGATGATGACGCTGGCTCGACTTCAGGCTCAGCCTACATCTTCAAGCGCGACGGAACCGCATGGATAGAGCAGGCTAAGATCAGTGCAAGCGATGGCGCGGCATACGACGGATTCGGCGGAAGCGTTGCAATCTCAGGCGATTACGCGGTCGTGGGCGCTCATGGGGGTGATGGCGCTGTCTCGTATTCAGGCTCAGCCTACATCTTCAAGCGCGACGGAACCGCATGGACAGAGCAGGCTAAGATCACTGCAAGCGATGGCGCGGCAGGCGACTTCTTCGGGAGCGTTGCAATATCAGGCGATTACGCGGTCGTGGGCGCTTCTGAGGATGATGACGCTGGCACGAATTCAGGCTCAGCCTACATCTACGACATTCCGATCGGGATATTTTCCTGTGATTCGAATGGCAATCCAAGGGATCAGTTTGCTCCGGGTGAGACTGTCTATGTCACAGGAAACAATCTTATCGCAAGCACCAGTTACACACTCTGGATTCAGAATGAGGCGGTGAGCGATGGAGACACGCTCGATACAGGCGAAGACCCATCAGACGCACAGGAGTTGGTTGTTACATACGCCAACGGAACGCTTCCGATTACCGCGATCTGGGCAATCAACGCAAGTGCTGCCGTTACCCACGCCGGATACGACATCGTTGCGGACAATCAGGATGCGGGAGTGGTGGGCACATACAACGCTTCAAGTGATCTGCTGGATTCTGCAAGTGTGGCTGGATTCGTTGCACCGGTTCCGGAACAGTATGTATTCACCACCGCAGACGCCTTGATTGCGCTCGAGATTGCAGTCGGCAGCCGCCCGCCCGACCCGCGCTGGGACGTCAGCGGCGATGGTAAGATCACATCCCTCGATGCTCTCATGATCCTGCAGGCAGCAGCTGGCGCGATAGAATTATGACCGGGACTGTTCAACCTCTTGCGGGTCGGCTAACACTTGCAGGGTATTTCGGATATAACCGAGAGAAGAACTAAAATGGCATCGTTTGAGTCCATATCGTTTCCCAGTGTATCTGCCGCCTGCCAGAGTTTCTCTTCGAAACCAAGATTTACTCCGTTTGAACTCTTACTACCGGCGAACGGGTTCGGGCAGGTCTGATGGGAGTTTTACAGTGCCAGAGTCCTGTTCTCTTCAGGGTGGGGCAGAAAGCTCGCAGGCTCTATCTGAAACCTGATTCGATGGTGGCGACCACCAACAATTCACGTATCTCCCTCACCATCGCCATCCCCGCGCCCGTTGCACCCGACATCGCACATCTCACATCTGTGTCCGCGCTCGACTCCCCCCTCGGAATCGAGCACTCGCGTCGCATAAGCGAGCACGGTTGCATTCGAGAGCGTGCCTGCGATCAGGATCGCATCAAATATCTCCTCTTTTGATAGCCCAAGCTTCTCTGCGATGCGGACATGCATTCGCAGGCAGTGATCACACCTGAGTGCAGCAGATACGCCTATCGAGATCAGCTCAACCGTTTTCGGATCAAGGCGCTTGAATTCCCTTATGATTGCGCTGTCGTAGAGTATCTTCGGGACAAGGAGTTCTGGCGTTTCCCGCAGGTACTGCAGGATATACGGAACCTCGCCATAGTACTTCTCGACTGCATCCATCAACTCATCCACGACATCATCAGGATCCTGCTGCATAATCCTCTGTATCTTCTCGATGTCCATTCGTGCCTCCGGGGTCTCCTATTCCAGACTTCTAAATGACAAAACCGGTCACCGATTTTGGCAATATTCTTATTAACATATAATCCCTCACACGCGATGGCAGCACCGTTGCGATCTCGCTGAGTTTCACACCTTCTTCAAACGTTATATTTTGGGCAGCCCCCTTATACAGGGAATACGGCAGTTTGACGCGAGCGCCCATGAGCTGCAGCGTGATTGGCGCAGGAGAGAGAGAATTATTGATCTCTGGTATCTGTTCCTTGATCTCTTTCATGATGCGGGCTGGGTGCGTGGTCAGCGGGTCCTTCGAGATATCAAGCCGGATTTCATCAAGGATCTTGCCTGCAACCTCTGCCAGTTTATCGAGCGCACCAAGTTCGTTTTCGCCTCTCAGCCGGTGTGCGATCCTGCCAAGCCCGCCGACATAAGCATCCGCGTACACTGGAACCTCCTCAAGTTCCGGTGTGCCCGTTGCGATGCAGGGCACCTCAATGTCCTTGTACAGAACGTATTTCTCATTTATGATGCAGTCCTCGAAGTTTCCGAACGTAAAGATTGCAAGATCGTGCTCATCAGTTAGTGCACGCTCTTTTGACGATATTTGTGCGGTTCTCCGCCCGACGCCTCTTGCAAGCCCTATCAACGTCGTGTTTGCACCCTGTCTACGCATATATTCTGCCACATCGCATGCTTGGTGCGGAAGATGCTGGTACGCAAGTGTTGGCGCGATCACGATGATGTCGGTGCCTGCGAGTGGTGCTCTCGTAATCTTGGCGCGGAGTTCTTTCGCCAGGTCCTCGACCATGGATATGTCCGCATGTGGGCAGAGCATCTGGATCATGACCTCGGTCTGCATGAAATTGGTCTGAATAATATATCCGCCGAGATCCTCGATTAATTCGATTACAAGATTGTGTTTGAAGACGCCACCTTCGTACAGGATCGGTTCAAGCATGATTGACCGCCTCTTCACTCATGTCCTTCAATTGATTCATCATATCGTTCGCCCGGTCGATCCATTCGGGTTTTATAGCATCCTCTGATGCGACAAATAGCATCTCGGATTCTGTGGAGACGTGGTGCCGCACCCGAAAGCCCTCCGGCGTGATCCTGAGCAGCGCATCAGCAAGCCTTGAATCGACCTCTCTGCGCGGATCAGCAATGATCATCTCTGCGACCGATTTCGCGACCCGGGTCTTATCCTCAGTCGCTATCGCCATCGTCTTCTTGTCAGGTTGCGAAATGTTCTCACGCCCGTACTCTGCCACAAGGTTGCTTAACAGCGGAACAACATAACCCTCGTTGACGATTGCTATGAGCACCCCTTCGGCACTCGTCGTCCCTGTTGTGATATCTGCTATGTCTTTGATGCGTATGGGTGGAAGACCGGTCCTGATCAGCGCACAGAAGATGAAAACAGGCTCTTTCGGGTCAATATATATCCACAAACGCCCTAAAATCGTTGTTAGTTCCAGATCAGCGAGAACATCACGGGTCACCAATTCATACGACTCCGCACCGGTTTTATCCGGAGATTCGACCCTGAATATTTCGAGCGGCTTCATGTCACATTCACCTTTACCATCACCCAGACAACTCTTATAGCCCGACGAAACCCGATGACAGGAGCGCTGAACCAACTGCGCCGATTAACTGCGCATTTGGCGGTACAATCACCTCTGCCTGGAGCAATTCGTGCATCGCATGGGGCAGCCCCTCGATTAACGCGGTGCCCCCGACCATGATCACCGGTTCCCTCACCTCGATCTCCTGGAGCTGTTGCTCAAAGACCTGTTCTGCCACGCTGTAGCAGGCTGCTGCCGCGACATCCGCGTGGCGTGCGCCCTTTGATAGCGAGTTTACAAGGCTCTGGATACCAAATACGATACAGTAGCTGTTCATCGAGATGTTGGACGCCGTACCGGAAAGCGCAAGCTTGCCGAGTTCGGTGATGTCAACGCCCAGGCGCTTTGCCGTCATCTCAAGGAAACGCCCTGATGCACCTGCGCATATCCCGCCCATCGTGAAGATTCCGGGAATTCCGTCGTTCACGGATATCGCCTTGTTATCCATCCCGCCGATATCGATTACGGTGGCAGCCCCTTTCTGACGGTCCGCAAGGTAGACCGCGCCCTTTGAGTTGACTGTGACCTCTTCCTGAACCAGATCGGCTTTGAACGGACCTCCCAGGAGGAATCTACCGTATCCGGTGACGCCGAGTGCCTGAACCGCATCCTTGTCGATGCCGGACTCCTTGAGAGCGATTGAGTAAGCCTCTTCCGCGCTCTCGAGTACGTCAGTGGAACTGACCCAGCCAAATCCGAGAATCTTGTTGTTCTCCATCACGACCGCCTTCGTGGTGGTTGATCCTGAGTCGATTCCGGCTGTAAGTCCGGTCTGCGTCTCGCGCGCAAGCAGGCTGCGCCTCTTTGCTATCGTTGTGAGCGCCTCCATCCTTGTGAGAAGCGTATCTGCCGTGGTGCGCTCGGTATAAGAATAACTGATCACCGGAAGCCCGGATTTCTCAT
The DNA here is from genome assembly GCA_048634345.1 of Methanobacteriota archaeon. Taxonomy (GTDB): domain Archaea; phylum Halobacteriota; class Methanosarcinia; order Methanosarcinales; family Methanogasteraceae; genus Methanogaster_D. The sequence goes on from JAIWAP010000032.1 coordinate 13,764, forward strand.
GGATATACCTGCGGATCTCATTTCTGACGAGCGCGCCCTCTGCACACCGAAAACACGTTCCGATGAATACGGCGTCAGCGGTGGTGTGACCCTCGACAACCGAGATTGCACGGGCAAGCATCAGTTTAAGGTCAGGACTCGTCACCTTAAGCCCGAACTTTCCCTCTGCCGATTCCACTTCCTCAAGATCGATGTCAGGAAAGATGATCTTTGCGCCAACCTGCTCAGCGGCTGATTCGATCTCGCCCTGGATTCCAGTGTATTCGGAGCCGCACGAGATCTGCGCTACCTCAATTTCATTCATTGTTCGCCTCCGCTCCCAGAAGTCTGCTCAAGTCCACCCAAGAATTCGGATATCCGGTACACAAAGTCCTTTGCCGCATCATCAGATGTCGGATAATCCAGTTCGAGGATCGGGATCCGTTTTGCGCGGATCAAAAAGCCCACGAGTTCGCTTGTCCGCTGGCAGCCCATGCACCCGAACCCGATCGGCGCATCCTCGACAAGGATCGCAGCCTCTGCGCTCTCGAGGAGGGGGTCAAGGAGCGCCATGCGTCCGCGAACGCCCGCAGGGACCTCGACAGCGGCATACTTAAGCCCGATCTTCGGATCATCGGGCGTGATGTTCAGCGGCGGGGAGTCGATCCCTGCCGTGGTCACCCTCTTTCTGATCTCCTGCATGACTGCAAGGGGCTTGTGACCGAAACGTTCGACCAGATCATAGAGGATCAGGCTGTTACTTGGATATATAAAGATGTTTGCCATATTTTTGCCTCATTGACATGCCATGGTCGATTCTGGTGATTCAGGTATATGAAGATATCTACCGCACCCGGAGGGACTTTTTAACTTCCTCTAACTTTCCACAGGTTGGAGAAGGGATTCGTGTCTGGTGTGCCTCTTGCGTAA
>JAIWAP010000033.1:0-14179 GCA_048634345.1 Methanobacteriota archaeon
CATATCGCGCTGGTCCTGATCCTGGTGCAGGTCATACTGCTCACAGGGGCTTGTATTGATGCGGGACCGGGCATAGGATCAAATACGGAGCAGAATACGAGGCATGACATGGAACTGAAACCAGAGGATATGATCACGCTGCCTGCACCAAAAACCACAGGCAAAATATCGGTCGAAGAGGCACTGTTCAGCCGCAGATCGGTCAGAACGTACACAAAAGAACCGATTACGCTGGATGATCTGTCCCGGTTGCTCTGGGCAGCGCAGGGCATAACATCGGGGTCGAGGGGCGGGGATGAACTCAGAACAGCGCCGTCAGCAGGGGCGCTATACCCGCTCGAAGTGTATGCGGTCGCAGGAAATGTCGATGGAGTTCCTGATGGTGTTTATCATTACCTGCCACGGGAACATGCGCTGCAGAAAGTCTGCGATGGCGACCTCCGGAGGAATCTTTCGGAGTGTGCGCTGCACCAGAGCCAGATAACTGATGCTGCGGTCGATATTGTATTTACGGCGGCGTTTGAGCGAACTACTGTCAAGTACGGGGACCGCGGCGTGCGGTATGTGTATATTGAGGCAGGACATGCGGCGCAGAATGTATATCTGCAAGCAGAGGCGCTTGATCTTGGCGTTTGTGCAATCGGTGCGTTCTATGAAGATGACGTGGCAGAACTGCTCGCCCTGCCAGAGGACGAGGTGCCGATATACATATTATCAATCGGGAAGGTGTGAGATCAACAAACCATGCAGCCACATAAGTATCCATTGTATAAACGTCCGTGGTTCAGCGTCTGGCTGAACGCAAGCGGCGACATCGCCATGAAAGGGCTGCTCGCCCCGGTGATGAAGCCATTCACGGCAGACCTCATAGATCTCTTTGAAAACTCAGCTCCAATCGGCGAAGACGAAGGGCGGCTCATATTTTCGACGTGGATGCCTCCGATACCGGGAAATGCATTTGATCGGCTTGCCAGAAGCCAGCTGAATGCCAAATTCGGCAAAAACATCCCGGACCAGATCACGATATCGATCACAGAGGAATGTCCGAACCGGTGCATCCACTGTGCGCTTCCTGATACCGATAACAAAGCATCACTCTCGCCTGCGGAGGTTACTAGCGTGATTGATCAGGCAACCCGCATGGGTACCACGATGATCATATTCGATGGTGGCGAGCCGATGGTGCACCCTGACCTCGAGGAGATGGTCAGGCACGTAGATCCTGATAAGGCGGTTGCAACCGTCTTCACATCCGGAACCGGGCTTACGCCTGAGAAAGCTGTCGCACTTAAAAATGCAGGGCTTTTCGCAGTCAATGTAAGTCTTGACAGCCCGCATATCGGAGAACACGACCGGATGAGGGGCAGGAGCGGAGTATTTGAGGACGCGCTTGCTGCGATCAAAAACTCGCTTGAAGCAGGCATCCTTGTCAACATCTATGTTGTGCTCTCTCCGATGAACGTCGGCGATCTGAAGGAATTTTACATGCTTGCAGTGGAAACAGGCGTACACGAACTGTCTTTTTACGAGATCGTTCCGACAGGCAGGTGGATCGATCACGAAAATGACGTTCTGAGCAGAGATGACCACGAAACCTTTGATTCGTTCGTCAGGTGGGCGAAGAAGGATGGGCGAGTGCGGGTATTCTCGATCCCGCACGTAATGGAATCCACCGGGTGTTTTGCAGGAAGAAGATGGCTTCATATAACGCCGCAGGGAGATGTGCTGCCCTGCGCATGTATCCCGATCTCTTACGGGAATATCAAGGATGAGAGTCTCAAAGCGATCTGGAAACGGATCAGGAGAGACCGGGCGTACAATGCAAGATCGTGCCTGATGCGAGATTCCGGATTCAGAGAGCGGTTGTGACCGCCGGATTTGGGTAGTGTCCTAATCTACAATAGTTTATCATAACCTGCATTATGAGGGAACCTGAGAATGAGTAGATTGATGAAATCACTGTAATCTGCGTTAATCTGTGGCTAAAAACCATTATCAGCCACAGATTAACACGGATGAACACAGATTACAGGTTGTTTGTACCGTTAGACCTTTTTTAAAACTCCGCATGACATCGAGCATGTACGTATAATCACCCTCTATCGGATATTATGGTACGGACTCTTTTATTTCCATTAACTATCTCGGATTGGTACACTACCGATTTTTCAGTCAGATTCTCAGTGCCCCAAATTGATACTGGTCCCAACTTATTTACGCTGCCGACCGAAGATATAGACTTGAGTGATCGAATGCTTGGTATCATCACAGGGACGAGTCTGATCGGAAAGCAGTTTGAAGGCACGAAAAAGACGATCAGAACCAAATACGGAAATGCAGATATTTTTGAGGGAGACCGTGCCATCTTCCTGCCGCGCCACGGCATGAATGCTGATATACCGCCGCATAAGATAAATCATCTGGCAAATATCATGGCGCTGCAAAAATCCGGAGTGGTTGGCGTGGTTGGCGTGTATTCAACAGGCAGCCTGAAGCTCGATATACCGCCGGGCACGCTGGTTGTGCCGCACGATTACATCGACTTAGGTGGCTCTATGACGTTCTATGACGATGAAATCAGGCATGTTGTGCCCGAACTCGACCAGGGCTTGCGTGATCGACTGATTCAAGCAAGCCACGGAAGGGACGGGGGCGTGTACGTCCAGACACGCGGACCCAGGTTCGAGACAAAAGCCGAGATATCGATGTTAAGCCGGTATGCAGACCTTGTTGGCATGACCATGGCAAGCGAAGCGACCCTGTGCAGCGAAATCGGCATTCCGGTCGCAGCGATCTGTACAGTTGATAATTACGCAAACGGAGTTTCCGACCAGGAATTAAGCTACGAGACCGTCGCCAAAAACGCTGAAAAGAACCGCAGCATGGTTGAAGAAACGATTACGAGGATGATTGAATGAGTCTTCTGTTAAAAGACACTGAGAACTATGGCAATGTCTATATCGACGGCGGAACCATCGCGGAGGTCGGATGTGCCGCTTATGAGGCAGATATGGTCATCGATGCCGGCAACAAAGCGCTCGTGCCCGGCTTTGTGAACACGCACACCCACGCCGCCATGACGCTCTTCCGGGGGTATGCGGACGACATCCCGCTCCAGACATGGCTGCAAGAGCATATCTGGCCCCTTGAAGCGAAACTGACAGATGAGGATGTTTACTGGGGCACAAAACTGGCGTGTCTTGAGATGATCAGGTCTGGCACGACGGCTTTCAATGACATGTACTGGCATGCCCTTGCGAGCGCACGGGCGGTTGAGGATATGGGGATACGCGCCGCCATCAGCAACGTTTTCATCGACATCGCAGGCGAGTCTGATGAAGGGGGGTCTGATGAGGCGGCGCAGAAAGAGAACAGAAAACTGACAGAGAGGCTCAAGAGAGATTATTCTGACAGGATACTCCCCGCGCTTGGTCCGCACGCCATTTACACAGTGTCAGAAGAGAGCCTTTTGTGGACAGCAGAGTTTGCAAGAGAGAAGGATGGGGACATGCTGATTCACATACACGTCTCAGAGACAGAGCAGGAGGTGAACGATTGCATCGAGCGCACAGGCATGCGTCCTGTGGAATATCTCGACCATATCGGGTTCCTTGGTCCAAATGTCGTTGCAGCGCACTGTGTATGGCTCGATGACCGCGAGATCGCGCTGCTTGCAAGGCACGACGTCAAGGTGGCTCACAACCCGGTCTCGAACATGAAACTCGCTGTCGGCATGGCGATGCGTTATCCGGAACTTCGTGCAGCCGGAGTCTGTGTCTCGCTTGGTACGGACGGGTGCGCATCCAACAACAGCCTTGACATGCTCGAAACCGCCAAGTTTGCGTCGCTGGCACAGAAGGCGGCTGCAAACGAGCCGACCGTGTTGCCGGCAGACGAATCGCTTGCCATGATCACAAGGAACGGCGCGGACGTGCTGCGCACAGGTGGCGGCAGCATAACAGAGGGCAGCGCCGCCGATCTGCTGCTGATCGACTTGCTGCTGCCAGAGATGACGCCGTTTCACAATCTCGACTCTAATCTGGTATATTCGGCGCACGGGGGCTGCGTCGATACCACGATATGCGACGGGGTTGTGCTGATGCAAAACAGGGTCGTGCCCGGGGGAGCAGAGATTCTGCGCAGGGCATCGGAAGTGACTTATGATCTTGTGAACAGAGAATAATTAAGCATCCGGCAACCAATAATTATTGGCTGGTGTATACCCATGTCACCTGAACAGAACACTACAAACGAACCCGAAGCAGCAAAGTGCACAACGCTTGCTGCATCGATGGACATCCTCACAAAACACATAACGAGGGCTCTTGAGGACCTTGACGTCGATTCAGTCTCTGATATGCTCGACATGATCCTTGATGCAAACGGCGTCTTTGTGATGGGAACCGGTCGGTCAGGTCTGGTCGGGCGGGCATTTGCGACGCGACTCATGCACCTTGGGCTGCGCGTGTATGTGGTCGGTGAATCGACCACGCCAGCGCTGCGCAAGGGTGATGTGGTGGTTGCGATCAGCGGATCAGGCGAAACCATGTCCATCGTCGATCTTGGAAAGGTTATCAAGGAGATCGGGGCGGCATTGGTCGTTGTTACATCGAACCCAGAATCTTCTCTCGGAAGAATGTCAGACATAACCGTGAAAATCTTTGGCAGATCAAAAGACGGCGGTGGGGACTATCTTGCGCGACACCTGCTCGGGCAGTATGCAAAGCTTTCGGAACTTGCACCGCTTGGTACCACCTTTGAGATCTCAGCACTCGTATTTCTTGACGCTGCAATCGCAGAACTGATGACGCGCATGGGAAAGCAGTCAACAGATCTCGAAGAGATGCATGACAAGCTCCAGTGAGCAAGGGTGCAGATGCGAGTAGCATCCTTACCCAGGCGGTATGCGGTTGAGATCGGCTCGCTATGTGCTGCTATCATCATCTGGCAGCTCGTCGCCGATTATGTGGTGGAAAATGCCTTATTTCTTCCGAGTTTCACCGATGTCGTGGGATCATTCTTGCATGAATGGCGTAATATGGTCCATGACGCCAGGGTCAGCCTGATACACTTCGGAATCGGCATGATCACCGGATTGTGTGTTGCGGTACCGCTTGGAATCTGTATGGGCTGGTTTCCGATGATCAACCGGATTGCTGACCCGATTATAGAGATTCTGCGTCCGATACCGCCTCTTGCGTGGATACCGTTTGCGATCATCTGGATCGGGATCTCTCACACGTCCGCCGGCTTTATCGTGTTCGTGGGAGCAGTATTCCCGATCCTGATCAACACGTATGTCGGATTCCGTAATGTGCCAAAGGTTCTGATCGAGACCGCCATGGTGCTTGGCTGCACAAAAAACCACAGCCTGATCAGGCGGGTTGCGTTTCCGTCGGCGATCCCCCAGATTGCAACCGGGATCAGGGTCGCGATGGGCGTTGCATGGATGTGCGTGGTTGCAGCAGAGATGTTTGGTATGACGAGTGGAATCGGGTATAAGATAATGTTCTGGTCGCATTTTTTCAGAATGGATCACGTTATGGCTTACATGCTCCTTTTAGGATTTATCTCGCTTTCTATCGACCGGGTATTCAGGCATTTTGTCGAGCGGCGGTTGTCTATATGGCGAAAAGGGATGGTGGCATAAGTCTGGCAGCCACATTCGCGCCCCGGGTTCTGCCAGGCGCGATCGTAACCTTGATAACGGCTGGTACCAATGCTATGACCAACGCTATGATGTGCTACTTGACAAAAGAGAGGAGATTTGTGAATGGACGTTGACAAACCAGTGCGAGAAGTCATGTCACGACAGGTGATCACGGCAGATATGAATGAATCGCTTCCGAATATTGCAAAGAAGATGATCAAATACGATCGCTCAAGCGCTATCGTGACTGAAGACGGAAAACCGATCGGCATCATAACCGAACGTGACATCTCTCGCAAGCTTCTCCCGGACGATAGAAAACCGAGTTCCGTATCGCTTTCTGAGATCATGACCGCCCCGCTGATCACCATCGATTACTACACGCCGGTCAGCGATGCGATCCAGATGATGCTTTCAAAAAAGATCAGGCGGCTGCCGGTCTTCCGGAACAAGGAACTCGTTGGTATCGTTACGAGCCAGGATATCGTTGCGGTATCAGCCGAGATGGGTAACACTCTTCGGGAGCTGATGGAATCTGATCGCGAGTCGATGCTGATATCTGAGTTCGAAGGCAACTGCGACATCTGTGGCAGGTATTCGTACCAGCTGACGCTTGTTGATGGAAAATCACTCTGCGCGGACTGTGTTGATACCGGATGGCAAGAACCGACCGATTTTGATCATGGGTCCGCATATTTAGAGGGGTGAGGCTGGTCGGGATGGATCTCGCGTTGAACGTGCTGGAAATCATCGAAAACGATCCTAAAATTGATATAAGCGAGATCGCGTCACTCACGGGTAGCTCGGATGGTGAGATCCGGGACTGCATCGGTGAACTCGAGATGGGCGGCATAATCCGCAAATACAAGACGGTTATTGACTGGGATAAGGTCAATGATGGATTTGTTTACGCGATCATTGAGATAAAAGTATCTCTGGAGCGTGAAACCGGATACAATGTGGTTGCAGACCGCATTTCGAAATTTCCTGAGGTCCGGTCGGTCAGGTTGATCTCCGGAGATCATGACCTATCGCTCACCGTACGCGGCAAATCGATGAAAGAGGTTGCGTTCTTTGTTGCAGAGAAGATCGCGACCCTGCCGCAGGTACAGAGCACGGCTACCCAGTTCGTCCTGAAGACGTATAAGGAGGATGGGGTGCTCCTCCGCGAGCCAGAGCATGCCCACCGCCTCTCGATCGTGCCATAACCATACGGGGGCAAGTGCGCATGAAACGAATGCAGATATCAGACGTTGTACGGAGCGTGCCGCCATCAGGCATCCGCAGGTTCTTTGATCTGGCAAATCAGCTCCCGGATGCGATCTCACTTGGCGTAGGTGAACCCGATTTTGTGACCCCGTGGCACATCAGGGAGGCGTGCATCCATGCACTCGAGACCGGGTACACATCATACACCACCAACCAGGGGCTGCCCGAATTGCGCCGTGAGATCGCAAATGCATTTCACAGGGATTATTCGGTGGATTATGACCCTGATGATGAGATACTGGTCACGACCGGAGTTAGTGAGGGAATAGACCTCGTGGTGCGCGCGATCTTAAACCGCGGCGACGAGGTCATCATCGCTGAGCCATGTTACGTCTCATACAAGCCGACCGTGGTCTTTGCGGGCGGATCACCAGTTACAGTCGCTGCAAAGCTCGAAGATGATTTCAGGGTTACAGCCGACCAGATACAGGAGAAAATAACGGATAAAACACGAGCGATAATGATTAATTATCCGAATAACCCGACCGGGGCAACGATGGGGAAAAAAGATCTCGAAGAGATCGCAGATGTTGCAACCAACTATGATCTACTAATTATTTCTGATGAAATCTATGATAAACTCACCTACGATGGAAAACACACGTGTTTCTCGTCCCTGGATGGAATGAAGGAAAATACAATCGTGTTCAATGGTTTTTCAAAGTCCCACGCTATGACCGGGCTTCGGATTGGATACGCACTCGGAAATAGCGAGATCATTGGGGCGATGACGAAGATACACCAGTACACCATGCTCTGCTCTCCAATCACCTCGCAGATGGCTGCCATCGATGCACTGCGGAACGGAGACGTGGAGATGGGGAAGATGGTGCGAGAATACGACCGCAGAAGGCATCTGATCATCAGCGGTTTGAACAAGATTGGACTGGACTGTTTCATAGGGAAAGGCGCGTTCTATGTATTTCCGTCGATTGCAAGTACTGGAATGACATCAGAAGAGTTTGCAGAGCGTTTGTTACTCGAAAAAGGCGTTGCTGTCGTTCCGGGGGATGTATTCGGGGACTCGGGGGCTGGATTCCTGCGCTGTTCGTATGCCGCCTCGAGGGATGATATAAAAGAGGCGCTCCTGCGTATGGAGGAGTTTCTTGCCTCGATAGAGCATACGGTACAGTACAATGTGGCGTAGAACCGCCGGGCTCTGCGCGTGTCATGGATAGCTTTTCAGGATTGGGTAGATATGGACAACGCCACAACCACGAGCCTTTCAAAGCCCTGAAACCGTCGTGGGGGTGGATGATCGGGTTCTTGTTTGCAGGCGGTTATTAGTTTGTTTCGCAGGTAAAAACACTGAAAAGGTAAAATCAGTATAAATCAGTGTTCATCTGTGGATAAAAGCTTTTATCAGCCACAGATTTCACAGATGGATACAGATTAAATGTTATTTGCCAAAGATCGAGATTCATTCAAGAGATTTCATACTATATTTGGACTTATCCAACCGCACCACCGACGAGGATATGATCCAAACACTTGCGTAATGTGACAGCCCCGACTGGCGTTATAGTTATACCATTAAAAACCAGAAAGTTCCCAATCATGAGATAGACCGCCTCCCGCGGAAAAGGGGAACCAAACCTGATGAAAAAGGATTTAACCAATCTCAAATACACGCCCGCCAAGATCCGGAGAACGAACCGGAAAATATACCGCCAGATCCTCCGGGAATCTGAAAACATAGCTCATGGAAATTTCAATGCAATTGCGATAAAAGACTTTGCACGTCTGTTTGAGTTGTACGATCTCCATTTCTTCGATAGATACTTCCATAACCAGTACAATGGGAAGATCTTTTTCCGTTTATCGGAAAGAATGACCAAAGCGGGCGGAAAAATCGCGTACGCGAAAGGCACCGACATCTATACGATCTATTTATCGACGACATTGATATTCCAGACGTTTGGGGACGTTATGCGGGAGGTAACTGTAAATGGAATCGTCTGCCGTGACCGGCTGGAAGCAACGATGCGCATCCTTGAGCATGAGATCATCCACCTACTTGAGCTGGTGTTTTTTGGTTCCACGAGCTGCTCCAAGCCCGGTTTCAAACACCTGAGCCGAAACATCTTCGGTCATACCGATGTCACTCACCGACTGGTGACTCAAGCAGAACTCGCCCATGAGCAACACAACCTGCAGGTAGGATCCGTTGTCTCGTTCGAATACGGCGGGGAGACTTTTAGCGGAATTATATCCCGCATAACCAAGCGTGCCACGGTTATGGTCAGGGATCCTGCCGGAGACTTCCGGGATCTTCAGGGGGATCGGTACAGCAAGTACTACATCCCTCTTGAGAATCTGAAGCATAAACGCTCAGGACATGCCAGAAGATAACCGGTTGGAATCCGTGCCATCCATAAATGCCGGTATTCATGATAAAATCGTACTTACTCGAGTATTGTGTGGAGATCCGCATATAAAACCACAAGTTACCCCGAGCATGTACATAAAATCCGCCTTTCGGTTTCAGGTAACCTCGTTCACGCCAAATTCGATCTTGAAATCCGCGCCCGCGCCCGCACCATGGATGATCGATAGAGTCCCGTGCAACTGATCTTCCGCCAGAATCCGGACCAGACGCAGCCCAAACGATTTGGTCGCATTGATATCAAACCCATCCGGCAATCCAACGCCGTCGTCACTTACTGTCAGACTGATCTTACCATTCTCCGGCACAACAATACTGATCTCAACCACCCCTTCGGCTCTGCCAACGAAAGCATGTTTCAGAACGTTTGTCAGCAGTTCGTTGATGATCAACCCGACAGGCACTGCAATGGATATCGGGAACGGATAATCGGCTACATGGACGATTGGGGTAATCTTCGTGTCCCGAACCATGTAACATTGGAGCAGTTGCTTCAGCAGCGTATTTACAAACGCCCGCATATTTATTTCTGATAAATCACTGTTTCCATACAATTGAAAATGGATAAGAGCCATAGTATTTATTCGGTTCATGGATTCGGTGAGCACATCCTTCGCGCTTTGGTCGCTGGTAGCACGCGCCTGCATACTGAGTAGACTCGCCACGACCTGGAGGTTGTTCTTTACGCGGTGATGGATCTCCTGCAACATGACCTCTTTCTCATGGAGCGACTTTCTTATCTGATCTTCCGCCTGCTTTCGCTCGGTGATGTCCCGGGCAATCGCCAGAGAGAGTATTCTTCCACCAATTTCAAAGAAATTTCCGGTAACCTCCACAGGCAGGAGTGTTCCATCTTTCTTCCGCTGGTTCACCTCAAACGTCGATTCTTTCGCCGGCCCGTTCCGAACTTTCCGAAACTCCCCGTATCCGGTGGGCTCGGCATCGATCTCGCTAATGCTCAGTTTCAACAACTCTTCCCGGCTGTATCCAAGCGAATTGCAAGCCGCCTTGTTGACATCCACGAACCGTCCAACCTCGTCAGTCAGGAATATGGCGTCATTAGCAGTCTCAAAGAGCACCCGGTACCTCTCCTCGCTCTCTTTGAGTGCGTCCACGACGCTGCCGTGTTTCTCTTCCAGTTCCATACTATGGAGTGCAAATGATATGTCCGAAGCAACCTCCTCAAGGAGTTCCTTCTCCTCCTTGTCGGCAGCAACATCGGGTGCGAGCGATACGGCGATCAGCCCGAAGAGCTTTCCTGCATGTTCGAGCCGGGCGATCATAGCTTCGTTGCCGGTATATGCGCCCGCGAGAGGGCAACCCTCGCATCTATGGAACCGATCTATGACTGTAAATTGCTCAGCCCGCAGGAGTGCGTTTTTGATGCATGATGGGTGATTGCCGCTTACCACACGTTCACGGAAACGAGAGAAATCTTCCCTGAAACCGGATCCTGTGACTGTGGCGAAAGTTTCGTGGTCATGCAGAAGTGCGAGCCACGCAGCATCGTACCCGCGGGCTTCTATCAAAGCATCACATGCACCCTTGATAAGTCTGTTCCGATCCTTCTCAACCACGATCAACTGATTGACGTTTCTGATGGCTTTAAGCACGCTGTTCAGGTGCCTGATGCGCTCTTCAGCAGCTCTACGCTCGGTTATGTCCTCTGCTGCGCAGATCACATACTCAACATCTCCGCCACTATTCAATTTTGGCGTCTTTGTGATGGATAGCAGACGCGCCTCCCCTCCGCTATTCTTAGCCCACGCCTCAGTACGAACATGTTTCTTCCTCTCAAAGACCTTCCTGTTACTTGCGATGTAAATATCGCATTCTTCTCTGCCGATCAGATCGTACATACTCTTATCTTCGAGATCTTCCTTTTCTCTCCCCAAAAATTCCGCACGTGCTCTGTTTACTGCCCCATAAGTATCCTCGTCTGTTAGGTACCATATCTGGGTCTCGATGTTGTCAAGCAGCAGCTCCTGCTCTTCTGACTTCCTGCGCTCCATCCGGACAAGAAACGTCTGTGCAACTATCCTGACCAGACCGCCTTCCTTCTCCAGTTCGCCGCAGATCCGGGTTATCGCCTCTCCGGTGTAGCTCTCCTTATCCTCAAGTGATGCGGCATTTATTTTTTTGTTTACAAGCTCTCTGGCTGTTTCTATACCAATACTCTGAGCATAAATGTCTATCAGTTCACTCTTCCTTACTTTCATCGCATATCTCTTTCTCTACACTATTATCCGCACTATGCGGTCCTGCTGCCATCTGGCAGGAGCAGGACAACCGACGTGGTGTTGTGAAAGCCGCTGAACTGTCCAGGCTCCAGGCGAAGCTCGCCATAAGTCTCCCAGCCCAGAATAGGAACTCCGGGCAGAACTTTCTTGAAACGGTCCACAGCTTCTGAGAATCTGCTCCCGAGTATCAACTGCCTGACTGCGCAGTCAAAAACAAGCATCCCTGCAAGTTCAAAGTAACCTGCGTTCTCAGCAGACTCTTTTGCTAATACGGCAGCACATTCCGCGGCGTTGATCTGGTTTTCCTGATCGCTGCCGTCCATAATTCGAAAAACGGATCCTTCAGCAATCCCGCAGGTAAAACTGAGCGAACCGTCGTCGTTTATGCTCACGGGCCATCGTATCTTATACTGACCTTCCTTTTCAGTAGCAAGACCAAGTGTGTAATTGGTGAAAAACTGCGCAAGCTCGCCTGGGTCAACAAGTTTTTCCACATCCACACCCCTATTCCGGGCGATTTCGGCGGTTTCTTCCTTCCACACGTCCCAGGCAGGCGCATCATTGATTTCATAGAGCACATTTGCCTGTGCCCTCGTCACCTTGAGTGCCCTGCTTAGAGGAGTGTGCCCGTGCTTAACACCGGTGAATAGGGGCATCTTCGAGGCAAACAGGCAGACACTAAGTGCATCGGTGGCAACGCGATCATCACAGAAGACAAAAGTCTCTTTCATCTTGAAATCGTCGCCAGCCATACCACCGACGATCCTCATCTCCCGATCAAGAATATAAGAGGCGAGCAGCGCGACCTCCTCGCCCACGCCGGATAAGCCATCGATCAGGACGATTGTGGTCATATATGGATAGCCTGCCACCTCCTCGGGCAGTTTTGCTGCAATCTCCTTCACTGCGGCTTCCGGATCCCCGGTCACACCTTCTGCCATGGCAGTGAAGACTTTAATCTCGTCTGACGAGAGTAAACCCACAGCCACGCTTCCGCTTTCAACTTTCCTTTCGGTAAACTCTCCTGCTGAAGAAGCTCCGATCAAAAGCGCATTACCAGTGACTTTCCTCACCGCATCCACCACTTCCCTGTGATCGTACTCGCTTGAGGAATACACAATGGCTAAATCTATCCTGCCACCTTTTAATTCCTCTTTCGCTTGCATCACGGCTTCTCTGGCTACCGCCGCAGCGCCACCATCTCCAATGCATAGCCCGGTTGCTAATTTTGTTGGCATGATATCCCCATCCCGCTTCTGGAGTTCTGTTTTCAGTGTTTGGGGTGCTGTTACTTAATGGTTGCGATTTTTTCAAAAAAACTTTTCACAAAAGTTTTATCAAAAACTGCCCTTCGGGTGGGGGTTTGTTTTTATACTTTCCCATACGTTAAAAAAGCTTCAGAAAACCCAACTGGTAGGGGAAAGATTGTTCGAGTGAGGCGCCACGCAACCCACACTGATGTCTTGTCGCAGTTATACAGAGAGTACATTCTTATCCACGCAGTCGAAATATAATATCCGGATGCCGGTACACCCGCGGGTCACGCAGACCGTTGAGGACTCACACATCATCTATACAGAGCATACTGATCAGACCACAAAGACGATCGATTACGATTACAAGCGGTGCTGCGGCTGCGGCATCTGCGTTGATCTCTGCCCGACAGACGCACTCGAACTCGGCGACATGCCGGCTATCGGGACCGGGCTGGATGCGCCGCCCGTGCTCCTTGATCCGGATAAGTGCTCCTTCTGCGGGATGTGTGCTGCCTTCTGCCCGACAAAAGCGGTTAAGATGGATATTGGTGGAACGGATTCCGTAAAACGGGAGTGCTACCCACATATCGAGCCAAAAGCGCAGGCAAACGAAAACTGCCGTCCGTGCAGCCTCTGCGAACCTGTATGCAGCTCGGATGCGATCAAAGTCGAATACACGTTTCCGAAGAAAGAGGAGATCCTACCCTTCAGGGAGGGAATAACCGGCGAGATCGAGATCGATCCTGAAAAATGCAACTTCTGCGGCATCTGCGCATATTTCTGTGATGCATTCATACTGATTCCAAAGGAGAAAGGTGAAATAACCCCGATCGATCATGTACCGTTTGAAAACATCCTCATCGACGAAGATAATTGTGATTACTGCGTGCTCTGCGAGGATATCTGTCCTGAAGACGCAATCAAGGTCAAGGGCACGAAAGATGCGGATGTGCCCGCACCCCGTGTATCAGGTACGCTCTCTGTCAGCGACGACTGTGTTGCATGTGGCTGGTGCAAAAGCGTCTGCCCTTACGGGGGTATCGACGTTTTCAAGCCGTTTGAAGGGGAAATCCGGCTGATCGAGAACCATCTCGAGAAATGCGACCCGCTTGGCTGCCATGCGTGCTTCAATGTCTGCCCTGCGAATGCGTGGTATGTTCCTCCGGATAAAAAAATCGAGATTGCGTCTGACCTGTGTACATTCTGCGGCGCATGTATGAACGCGTGCTGGCTCGATGCGATCACGGTTGGTCGGACCGCGGTTGCGCATACGCCGTTATGCGACGCCGCGTGGAGCACGGAGTGGGAGCGAAGCATCGATTGCATCGTTTCAGGAGAGCGGATGCGCCCTGATCACTCGCATGTGGTCGCTGCGGAC
>JAIWAP010000034.1:0-14109 GCA_048634345.1 Methanobacteriota archaeon
ATGAAAATGAGATACATTCTCCCGTCCTCTTCTGACAGTTGTATCAGTTTTTCCAGTGCAGCATGAAGGATTTCATCCTCAGTCCCAAGGGCTAAGATATCTGAAGTTTCCTCGGATTGCTCCTCCAGGATCCTCAATAGTAGGTCTGATGCACGGAACACGGAATATTCTTCCTCTGCAAGTTTGATCGGGATCAGAAGCGATCCCAGTTTATTTTTGATTTCATAGTACAGCAGAACCAGAAAATGGGATTTCCCGATCCCTCTGGGTCCCACGATCAGATAGAATCGTGGCGTCTTCTTTTCTGCGGCACTCTTGAGTTCCCCGAAGAGACTCTCGAGTAGTTTTCCCCTCCCGACAAAGAGTTTTCTCAGGACGTCTTCTGGCATCAATTCAGGCGAATACCTGTAAAAGACCACGTCACTCGATTCCGCCATGATATAGCCTCCACCAGTCCCTGAGCATCTTGGAGTAGAACGTAAGTCCCTTCAGGGGGTCGTTTTCTATGTAGAAGTCGTTTTCGAGGTCTGCGATCAGATCCATGAACTTCTCGTAATCCGCAATCCCTGTTTCCTGTTCGAAGATTCCGAATGCAAGATCAATGGGGTAGTGATCTCCTCGGCTGACCCTTCTTAATATGGCTCTTGCGGCTTTCTCTTCCGTGCCTGCAATCCCCGTGTACAAAATTCTGAGCCTCTGGGAATAATGCTCGAAATAATGCTTCCCATCATTCCCAAGTATGCGAAAATTGTAGATATCTTCGATTAACTTCTCATTAATCTCTTCATCCGTCAAAACACGTTCCTCCTTTATCGCGCTTAGCATTATCGCAATAAAGTAGGGTAGGTATGCTTCGCCGATACAGTCCAGTATTTTATCGCCGATGACTTCTGTATATTGCCATTCTTCTTCTCTAAAAACATTTTTTATGGTGTCAAGAGCGACTTCTCTCTGGAAACCACCTATCCGAACCCTTTTAAAGTCGTTGATGACGGCAACTCCTCCGACATCCCTCACCACGCGGTCGATGCTCACCGAACCACCGACGATGAACCTGAGGTTTTCAGATACCTGCCGCAGTTTCCTGAACCAGTGCAAAAACTTTTCAGAATCTTTTGGATCCATGTTTTTGATGGCTATCGGAAACTCGTCGACGATGAAATAGATATTTGATTCGGAATCGTCGATTATATCAAATATCAGTCTGGATTTTTCGGTCCAATCTTCCTTTAAATCGGTCTCGATGCTGCTTCTCAGTTTAGCTCTGAATACGGATACTCCAACCTCCTCTATGTTATCTTTGAACCATTTGAAATATCTTCCAAGCGTTGAGATTAGATTCGTCTTCTTTCTGATCCTCTCATCATCAAAGAGTGCCATCACCATCTCGGTTAAGAACTGCTGCGGCGAATCCACATCCTCCACTTCGATGAAAATACTGATTTCATCCTGACTCGAGAGTTCTCTTTTCAGTCTTTTCATGATCGAGGTCTTTCCAAACCTGCGAGGTGCGATTAGAAGAACACTATCTTTTGCAAGTGCCGTGAAGATCTGTTTGATCTCCTTTTCACGATCAATGAAGTCATCTCCGATTGCCGGGCTGCCAACTGGTAACATGATTATCACCTAACAATATTGTTATGTAACGAATTTGTTATATAAGACTATCGGTTCTTCGGGGCAGCGACCCGGCAAGCAAAGAAAAACACGGCACCATCTGAAAAGTCCCGGGTGTATCTCCCGTAAACCCGGGCATCACTTCATCAGGAGTCGCGCCGCATCCTTTGCAAAGTACGTGATGATCATGTCTGCGCCCGCACGCTTGATTGCAAGCAGCGATTCGCATATCGCCTGATCGCGATCGAGCCACCCCCGCACGCCGGCAGCAACAATCATCGCATACTCGCCGCTCACCTGATATGCAGCCGTGGGCATCGAAAACGTGGTCTTGACCCGGTGCAGGACATCGAGATACGGGA
The DNA here is from genome assembly GCA_048634345.1 of Methanobacteriota archaeon. Lineage (GTDB taxonomy): Archaea > Halobacteriota > Methanosarcinia > Methanosarcinales > Methanogasteraceae > Methanogaster_D. Next base: position 1,980 of record JAIWAP010000034.1, read on the forward strand.
GCGCGGGTTTCACCATCACGATGTCGGCGCCCTCGCCTATGTCCAGTTCAAGCTCGCGCAGCGCCTCATCCGAGTTTGCAGGATCCATCTGGTACCCGGAGCGGTCTCCGAACGCGTATCCCGAATCCGCAGCCTCTCGAAACGGTCCATAGAAGCATGAGCAGTATTTGGCAGCATAAGACATGATCGGGGTGTCTGTGAACCCATCGATATCAAGCGCAGTCCTGATCGCGCGTACCATGCCATCCATCATGCCAGACGGCGCAACAATGTCTGCGCCTGCCCGGGCATGGCTTGCCGCAACCTTCCCGAGAATGGGCAGCGTCGGATCATTGAGCACCCGCCCTGCATCATAATCGACGATGCCGCAGTGCCCGTGCGTGGTGTACTCGCACAGACAGACATCGGTTATAATGAGTAGATCGTCCGTTACAGACCGGATATTTTGTATTGCCTGCTGGATAACGCCGTTATCGTCATAAGCGCTCGTCCCCTCCTCGTCCTTTGTTTCAGGTATCCCGAAGAGGAGAATTGCCGGGATTCCAAGCTCTTTAATCTCCTTTGCCTCATCCGCGACCCTGTCCAGCGGGAACCGGTATTGATCTGGCATGGATCCGATCTCTGCGGGTTTTTTGATGGTTTCATCCACGAAGATCGGGCAGATCAGGTTATTTACGGAAAGCTCGGTTTCAACCACGAGATTTCGTATTCCGGGCTGCCGCAACCTGCGCATCCGTGTTTTCGGGAACATATCATCATCTGTTAGAGTCGCATCGATGATTAATCCTTCGACTGCTGTAGGGCGCCGCGCCATCGTATGCCGCCATAAACCAGCCCACCCATTACACTTTAATATCAAGCACCCGATTATATTATTATGCCAGAACAACAGGACTACCTCAAGAATTACACGAGTGTAAAAAGCATCGTGCGTGAGGCGTTGCCGTTCGAACTCATATACACCGTCGGAGGAGTCTTTGCTGGCATCATTCTGGTTCAGATGACTGATCAGATCGAAATGATCCCCGGGCTTCTGGTACTCGTGCCCGCGATACTCGGGATGCGCGGCAACATCTCGTGCACGCTCGGATCCCGGCTTGGCAGCGCGATACACCTTGGATTGATCGATAAGATCGAGCGCAATCCGGAGCTGATCGGCAACGTGGCAGGCTCGCTTACGCTCAGCCTGATCATGTCGGTTGTGCTTGGAATTCTTGCACACCTTTTCACGATCGCTCTTGGAATGCAGAGTGCAGGTATACAGGTGCTTGTTGCGATAGCGGTCTTTTCAGGGGTGCTATCCGGCATCGTCCTCTCTGCCATCGCAGTAGTCATAACCATCGGTGCATTCAGGCGTGGTCTTGATCCGGATAACATCACAACCCCCGCTCTTGGAACGCTTGGCGATATCGTCACGATGTTTATGATTTTTCTGGCTGTAAAGGAGGTGACCTGGATATGGCATATTACACCGTAACCGGAATCGTGAAGCGCGGTATTCCGGTTCTTTTCGTCGCTGCGATCATCGGCACGATGGCAGGACAGATGTTACAGGTGAGACAGGAGATGCTGATCGATTTTTCCGTGCTTCTGATACTGATTCCCCCGCTAATTAAGATTGGCGGCGATACCGGATCGATCCTTGGAGCAAGACTCTCGTCGGCTCTTCATCTCGGTCTCGTGGACTCAATAGGGGGCGTGGTGGTCAGGAATAGCGTTCTTGCATGCCTGCTGATCGGATTTGCCGCCTGTCTGATGTTAAGCGTGGTCGTCTGGGTGGCAGCTATCGCATTAAACATCGACGTCGTGTATGGTGCGCTGCTTAAAATAACACTGGTCGCCGGATCCATTGATATCGCCGTGGTCTTCGCCATAACGATCTGTATCGCATTTCTGGCGCACAAGTACAGGCTTGATCCGGATGACGTCGTGATACCGATCACCACCTCGATCGGCGATATCGTAGGGATCATATCGGTCTTTGTCGCAATCCGGATGGTTGGGTGATAGGCACTACCCGGATCCTGTCGCCCGACAGTCTGGCAACGTATTTTCGTGTGGGGGTCGAAAGACTTAATGCGGGAGAAAAGTGAAAATAGATATGTGCAGAAGGGAAGTGGGTAAATGTCAATTCAACAATACTCAGTTAATCAGCATCCGATCCAGACGTTGCTGACATGGATCGATTTGGGGGATATTGCAATTCCTGAAATCCAGCGTCCGTTTGTTTGGAATGCGACAAAAGTACGCGATCTCATAGATTCATTGTATGAGGGATATCCGATCGGTTATTTGATTGCATGGCGCAATCCAACCGTTAAACTGAAAGATGGAACTTCAGCGCAAGGTAAAAGGATCTTAATCGATGGTCAGCAGAGAGTGACTGCACTAATGGCTGCTTTGCTCGGCGAACATGTGATTAACAAGGACTACAAAACAATACGGATAACTATTGCATTCCATCCGAAAGAACGCAAGTTTGAAGTGTCAAACCCCGCCATTCGTAAAGATAAGTCGTGGATAGCTGATATTGTGAATGTCTTTTCTCATGAGGTTAGCGTCCTACAACTCGTTGACGAGTACTGCGAGAAAAACGAGGGAAGCAACCGAGATGAGATATTTAAAAGCATCGATTCATTGCGTGGTATAGTAAATAATCATATTGGAATGATCGATCTTAACTCTGATCTGGATATTGAAACGGTCACGGAAATCTTTATCCGGATTAACTCGACAGGTGCTGTTCTCAATCAAGCTGATTTTGTCATGTCGAAAATCGCGGTCAATGAAAGATATGGTGGAAACGAGCTACGCAAGTGCATCGACTATTTCTGCCATCTTGCGATTGCACCAGAATTTTATCAGCAGCTTGCCAACGGGGATCGGGAGTTTGCTTCAACCGAATATTTCCGGAAGATGTCCTGGCTGAAGCACGAGAATGATGATCTATATGATCCCTCCTATACTGATATGTTGCGGGTAGCTTTCACTTCAGAATTCAAACGTGGTCGGCTGGAAGATTTGGTGGCTTTGCTCTCCGGGCGAAATTTTGAAACTCGAGATTACGAAGAAGCTATTGCAGAGCAATCGTTCAAGATGCTTGAAAAGGGGATTTTGAATTTCATGAACGAAACCGACTTCAAGCGTTTTGTCATGATTTTACGCTCTGCGGGGTTCGTAGAATCCTCTATGATCCGCTCGCAGAACGCAATCGACTTTGCTTATATTATCTATCTCGTATTGAGGTCTCAATCTCCCAAGGTAGACTCAAGCAAAATTGAATCACATGTCCGCAAGTGGTTTGTGATGTCCACACTGACCGGGCGATATTCAGGATCGTCAGAATCTTCCTTTGATTACGACATAAAGCGGATTGATGAAATGGGCTTTGCGAAATATATGGATGAGGTAGAAGCGGCAGAGCTGTCCAATAATTTTTGGAACGTAGGTCTGCCTCAGCAAATGAACACATCAGTTGCAAGCAGTCCATATTTCAAGATATATCTCGCCGCACATGTACATGCAAATGACAAGGGGTTTTTATCGCGAGATATAACTGTCCGGGACCTCATTACGCACCGAGGAGATGTTCATCACCTCTTCCCTAAGAATTATCTCAGGAAATTCGACTTGAACCGTGGCAAATATAACCAGATTGCAAATTATGTAATGATGCAAAGCGAGATAAACATCGCAATCGGTGATAGGTCGCCGTCTCATTATTTTTCAGAACTGCTGGAACAGTGTAACAATGGAACGGGGGCTTATGGAGCGATAACCGACTTAGAAGAGATGCAAGAAAATTTTGCCATGCACTGTATTCCTGTTAGGATGGAAGACAAGAACATCGATCACTATGACGAGTTTCTCCATGAACGTAGAAAACTGATGGCTGCAAAGATAAGGGATTACTATTGGCAATTATAACCTGTGGGCACATAACAGAGGGGTACTTCGGAAACCTGTTCACAGAAGTAAAATTGGCATCGTGGGAGTTGGAATAAAATGGTTGATGATGAATTTCCTTGGCCAAGAAGGGGCGACCAATTATTCAAGGATGATGAGGATTGGCGGCATACTGCCTGCTTGGATTGGGTTTCTGATAAATGGACGGTATATGCAGATGGGTACAAAGATGCTGGCGATGTGTTGGTCGAATATATCAAGGAGAAACAAGTCAATCAAAATTCTCTCGTCTACCCGATCGTGTTTCTATACCGGCAGTATATTGAACTCCGGATGAAGAAAATTATTCGAGATGGTTATCAACTTCTCGACGACGATCCCGAAAAGTTTCGGAAGATTCACGAGATTGATGATTTGTGGAAAAAATGTAGGGAAACCATAGAGAAAGTATGGCATGAAGATCCAGCCGGGAATTTGGAAGCGGTAGGAGAATGTATTCGTCAGTTCTCAGAGATAGACCCTAACTCACAAAAATTTCGATACCCTACGGATAAGAGCGGTAATCCATCACTCCCCGACCCGAGTCCTCCCATTAACCTCAGAAACTTTGCAGAGGTCATAACAAGAACAGGTTCGCTACTTGATGGGGTAAGTATGGGTATCTCTGCGGAAATAGAATATAAACGAGAGATGGAAGCAGAGTATAGCGATTAATTCTGGTGGATAAAGGCGTAATTTCATATGACGCGGTGTATGCGGTTCACACTTTCGATGTTCACCCAAATTGCTTCACTATCGCTCCACAACTTCGCATACATCGAAAACGATAATCAAACTCCACGCCGCCCTCAACAAGTTCAAACATCCGGGAAATCCCGGAACTGATCAAGGAAGTCTCTGACGCGTTTGGGTCTGATAAGATCGTCGTTGCGATCGACTGCAAGCGCAGGTTCGAGGAAGGCGATGGAAAGACGGCAGTCGAGCTTGGAGGCGGACGCAGCGCATGGTACGACGCCGTCACATATGCACCACATACCATGAATCCGAACCTTTCTTTTGTCATGCGTTATAATCACACTGACATGGATTACGATGTCATTGTGGTCGGAGCAGGACCTGCCGGCTGTCTGGCAGCGAAGTACGCCGCGAAGAACGGAGCAAAGACGCTCATCATCGAAGAACATGCGTCCATCGGGTCGCCGGTGCAGTGCGCAGGGCTGCTGAGCGTAAACGCCGTCCGGGAGTGCGAGATAGTTCCTGACAGCCGTTTTCATCCGATCACGGGCGCGTTTGTCTATGCACCTGACGGACGGCGGATTTGCATAGCAGGGGACGAGATCAAGGCATACGTGGTCGATCGGAAGCTCTTTGACCGCACGCTTGCGCAGGATGCGGTCCGGGAAGGTGCAGAAATACTCATGCAGACGCGTGCAGTCGGCATGGATCTCCGTGATCGGGAAAATCGCGCGGATCGCAGAAAGCTTCTCCATGTCGTGACCGAAGGGGAGCCGGATACGATCGAGGCAGACGTTATCATCGGAGCCGACGGGATCCGGAGCCATGTCGCACGGTGGGCAGGCATTGGCACGCCCGAAACGATCCTTTCAGGCGCACAGTTAAGCACGGTCTACGATTTCGACGATTCCCACTTTGTTGAGATATTTCCGGGATCGTGTGCGCCAGGATTCTTTGCATGGGCGGTTCCGTACCATGACGGCGCACGGATCGGGCTTGCTGTCAGACCGGGACCGCAACAGAGGGCAGGATCAAGATCCGAATTGGAGACCGGATCGATGGTAGAACCCAGGGGCGGGATAATGACCGGGTCAGGGACCAGCTCCGCATGGGATTACCTGCAACGGTTGGTCTCAGAGCACCACATCGTATCAGGAAAGTGTCATTCCGGCATCTCCGGGATCGTGCTCGGCGGAATCCCGATTGGCGTACCGCAGAAAGCAGCCGCAGATGGCGTGCTGATCACCGGTGATGCGGCAGGGCAGGTCAAACCGACATCCGGCGGGGGCGTGTATCCGGGCGCAATCTGCGCGAAGATCGCAGGAAAAGTAGCCGCGGACGCAGTCAGGGATGGCGACACGTCTGCCAGGCGGCTTGCAGTGTATGATCGGCTCTGGAGAGCGAAGATCGGGCGAGAACTGGCGATTGGAAAGAGAATTAATGAATGGATGGTAAATCTCAGCGATTCAAGGATCAATCGATTGATTGAAGTACTGGATGACGATGAATTGCTGGATCTGATCACGAGATATGGCGATATGGATCATCCGTCCGTTGTCGTGCGAAAACTTCTGATGAACCGGAAGAGCGTGGGTGTTTTTGCAAAGCTGATCCGGATGCTATGAGCGGCACAAAAACACCAAAAAGAGAATGCGAATTGCTGCTACGCCTGAACACTTCCGGAAACGAGAGCGTTTCACGGCACTTTGACGAGATAACTCCGCTGCCGCACATAGACGACGCTTACGCCATTATCGAGCAATCTCGCCTTCAGTTCAGCGTCGTTGGTCAGAACAGCAGCGCCCGTCCCGGTTGCAAGCATGAGAATGGCGTCATCGACGTTTCCGGCGGTCTCGGCGATCCTGCACCGGTCTAACAGTGATATAGCAACGCGGGCAGCGTTTTGATCAGCGCCCCTTCCGGATGATGCAAGTCGCTCAAGTTCACGCACCACGCCAGACGGCACAATAAAATCGTCAAAGTCGAGCGTGGCAAGATCTGAAAATATATCGACACCAAGCTGCACCGGCGCCATCAGCGCATTGGTGTCGAGAACGATCTTCATCCAGCCAGCTCGCCAACCCCGATCAGGCGCCACCTGGCTCCGATTTGTCTTGATATCGCAACTCTTGACCCGATTTCGGCGCATACGGGACGTTTCAGCCGAACGCTGACAGTAGAACCGCGCGTGCCCGCGACGATGCCGACAGTGGTCGCTGTTCCGATGTTTAACATCAGCGGCTCGTTTACGCGAATGGCGTCGACCTCGGCGCTGTCACTCGATCCGACGACCCACTCAAGGAGCGTGGTATGCATCTTGAACGTATCCCATACAGGGGGAAGCGTACCGAGTTTGCCGGCAATCTGACCGGTGAGCTGGTCGCTTTTGGTCATTGCCGAGTCCAGTTTAGTACCAATCGCAAGAAGTCCGCCGGGAGTTGCTTTTTTCTGATTTTTCCCGCCCGAGATGATGGTTGTGACCTCTGTTGTGATCGGCACCCACTGCACACTACCAATCTGCTCGACCCGCCGCCCAGGTCTGATCTCGATTTCATCGCCGACGCGCAGAGTGCCCTGGCTGAGCGTGCCACCGATCACGCCGCCGGTCAGTTGTTCAGGGAGTGTACCCGGTCGGTTAACATCGAACGACCGTGCGACCAGAAGGCGTGTCGGTTTATCCAGATCAGGTACCGGGGTCGGAATTGCCTCTTCGAGTATCTGAATCAAAAGATCGATGTTTATCTCTTGTTGCGCAGATATTGGGACGATTGGAGCATTTTCTGCAACTGTACCCTTAACAAACTTCTTTATATCATTGTAATGCTCGATCACGTCCTGTTTTGACACGAGATCAAGTTTATTGTGAACGATTACGATGTTTTCGATCCCAATGATATCAAGCGCCATCAGATGTTCCCTTGTCTGTGGCTGCGGGCAGGGTTCGTTTGCTCCGATCACGAGCACTGCGCCATCCATGATGGCAGCGCCTGATAGCATGGTAGCCATCAAGGTCTCATGACCCGGCGAATCAACAAACGAGACCGTGCGCAGTTCCTCAGTCGCTGCGCCGCAATGCTGGCATTTCTTTTCTACGGTATAACACATCGGCTCTTCGCATTTCGGACATCGCCTGAAGGTGACATCTGCATAGCCCAATCGTATCGAGATACCTCGTTTCAGCTCCTCGCTATGCTGATCCGTCCATACCCCGGAGAGCGCGCTCACGAGCGTGGTTTTTCCATGATCGACATGCCCGACCATGCCGATGTTAACACAGGGCTGTTTCAATCGTTTATATCCTCCGGAAACTTCTGTACCATACTATCAGCGGCGGTTATAAGAAACTTGTGGGTAAAAGATGCTGGTTCTGTTGTTTTCTGTGGTCACTATAGGTAGCCCTCACGTTGTAGAAATCGCAGGCGTCACTCTATCGTCTTTTTCGTCTCTCTCGACTTTGCGACTTTGCGTTATATCAGAGGAACGAGAAAGGCGCAAAGGTGCAAGGACGAGAAAGAATGAACAGCCCCTTCTTTCGGCATCTTTTAAAGAAACCACAGAATCCATCAGAATCAGATTTTGGGGATTTCCTAAAGAGAATAGGTGGGCAGATCACCCGATCCCCGCCCTGATGAGCGGCGCAAGAAGTGAAAGCGTAGTCTTCGGATCATTTCGCAGCATGAACCGCATGACCCGGATCGCCTGCGACCTTGGCGAGCCGGTGCCTGTGACCCGCGTCAGGTTCACATCCGTAAACATCCCGGTCAGGCGGTCGATCTCCTTATTATCCAGCTTTCGCAGGGTTTCAAGCGCAGACCGCCCGAGCATGTACTCACTCTTAAATTCCTTCTCCCATAGTCGCCGGTATTCGGATAATGCCTTCCTGGATGTTTTTGACGATGCTATCGCCTTTGCCGCCACCATTCCGCAGATCTCCCCCGCACGCATGCCGTAGCAGATGCCGGACTGTCCTGCTGCGCCGCCCGTGACCATGATCCCATCAGATACGATCTCATTCGGGATGGTTGCGATCGGATCGCCGCCGGTGTGTTTTCTGATGATCCGGATATCTGATACGTTGGATATGTTCTTGTCTTCTGCGAATCTTTTCAACCACAGGTCAAAAAACCTGGAAACGTCCTGTCCGTGCCGCCTCACGAACACTCCGAGATTCGCACGGTCTCCACCGCACGGAGAGTACGTCGCCTTCCAGCCAGGGGCGATACTCCCGACATAATACTCGAAAAAGTCCGGATCCCCGATTCCATCCGCTTCCACCTCTGCTTCGATCGCCCATGCGATGTCATGCGGATATTTTGTCGGATGCAACCCGACAAGCGCAGACAACCCTGAGGAGATACCGTCTGCGATGATCACGATTTTTGACGTGAGTGTCTGGTCAGAAGTGCTAATCCGGATGATATTTTTCTTCCTGATGAAATTGTGGGCGGAAACGCCGGTCAAGATGTTTACATTCTGCTTTATTAAGTCTTTAACATGATATTTATCGAATTTCTCACGGTCGATAACATATCCCGGAGTTTCGTGGATGATCCTGTTGCCTGCGGGCGAGACGATATGCATTCCCGCCATCTCGCGTATGACGTATTCGGGATGGATGATCTCACTGGTACGATCGAACATCCCTTCAAAAAACGTGTTTGCCGGGTGCGGCGGGTTTCCAATCTCCTCCTTTCGTTCGATCAGGGTCACATCAACATCGTGCGTTGCAGCCGCAGCCGCAGCACTGATCCCAGCGGGACTTGCCCCGATAACGAGAATGTCAGTATCGATTTCCATCTCTAAAACCATCTCCGTCTGTATATCGTTCGATCAAGTCGCCAAGTCCCGGATCGTACCAACCGGCAAGCACGTACCACGGGTAGATCGGGAGGCGCTCCCTGAGCCGAATGCTCCCGAGTTTTCCTGCAAGTTCCGGTATCTGGGGCCACCCCGCCTCCGGATTGATCCAATCAATGGTGTAAGGCGATATTCCACCAAGATCTGATGCGCCGCACCCGATCAATTCCTCAAACCGGGTAAGGTTCGGCGGAACCTGGATCGCGACATCATCCGGCAGTATGCTGCGGGCTGCCATGACCGTATCCACCACCTCCTGATGGGCTGGTTCCGGAAAACCTGCCATCTCGGTCCCGGGTTTTGGCGAAAACGGCTGGATAATTACTTCCTGGATGTGCCGGTACTGCAGGTGAAGTTCTTTGATCAGGTCAAGCGACTGCACACGATCCTCCATGCTCTCGCCGATTCCGATCAATAAGCCTGTTGTGAACGGAATCTTCAATTTTCCGGCATTTTTGATGGTCTCGATCCGCTCGGAGAGCATCTTACCGACGCATCCCTCGTGTGCAGGAAGATCCGCGGTCGTCTCAAGCATCAGCCCCATGCTCGCGTTGAGGGGTTTTAGCCGTTTAATATCATGAAAATCCATCACGCCAGGATTGCTGTGCGGAAGCAGCCCGCATACGATTGCAAGGTCGCACAGATCGACCAGATAGTCGATGACGCTGGAATATCCGATGTCGCCAATCCATTCCCGGAATATCTTGTGCTCTTCCGGTTTTTCGCCGAATGTAAAGAGGGCTTCGGTGCATCCGAACCGTGTGCCCTGTTTGAGCACGTGTTTAATTTCTTCGATGGTCATCAGATTCGCTTCAGGATGCGAGGGCTCGCGCCTGAACCCGCAGTACCTGCACCGGTTTCTGCACACGTTGGTGACCGGCAGGAACACATTGCGGGTGAATGTGACGTAATCTGGCATGATGATGTGAATTTGCTGCGGTGATACTTAATGATGATGACCCGGGTGACAACTCGCCATGAGAACTGTTAGACGCAAAACCCAACCCAAAGACGCGGTGCACCGGAACTGTCACGCGAATTTGCGTGGGCAGGCAACAAGCGCCACCCCCCAGCCCCCCATCCATAGCTTTATGAGAGATAAACCGCACCATCCCACCCATGCCCCGCGTTGTCGGAATCGACCCTGGTACTATGAGTTTCGATTTCTTCGGACTGGATGGTGATGACATCATCCTTGATGTATCGATACCAACAAAACAGATCGCATCAGACCCTGAATCAGTCATCGGTCTGCTAAAACAGGCAGACCCTGAACTTATCGTCGGTCCATCAGGATACGGAATCAAACTCAAGGGAATCGCCGAGATAACGCCAGAAGATATTTTTCTAATGTCGCTTGTCAAAGACGGCGACAAAAAATCGATACTCGGGATGCGCAGGTTCATCGAGACGCTAAAGAAGCATAATCTCCCGGTCTGTTTCATTCCGGGCGTCATACACCTGCCAACGGTCCCCTTCTTTCGGAAGATCAACAAGATCGATATGGGCACCCCTGACAAGCTCTGCTGCTGCGCGCTTGCGATCAGGGATCAGGCGCTCAGGCGCAGCATCGATTATGACCAGACATCATTCATATCACTGGAGATCGGGTTTGCGCACACCGCTGCCATCGCTGTAGACGCAGGGAAGGTCGTGGACGGCATCGGCGGAACCAGCGGCGGCATCGGATTCCTGTCAATGGGTGCGATGGATGCCGAGCTTGCATATCTCCTCGCAGGATTCTACAAGGAGTTCATGACCAGCAGGGGCGCGTCCTTTCTGGCTGGCGGCGGTACCGGCATCATGCCCGAAGATCTTGCCACGCACGACGATGCCAGACATGCGCTGATCGAGGGTGCGGTCAAGAATGTTCTTGCACTTACCGCATCAGTGACACCGGAAGAGGTGCTGCTCTCTGGCAGGTTGTCAGGAATTCCACAGATCAGGGAAGAGTTGACCGAGCGGCTGGAGCGATTTTCATCTGTCAGACTGCTCAAAGGTTTTCCGGGAGCTGTGGTTGCGAAAGAATCCGCCCAGGGCGCGGCGTTGATAGCCGAAGGGCTGCTGCACGGAAGGTACGTGGATATTGTGAAGGTTATGGAGATTGAGCAGTCGCGTGGCACGGTCCTGGATTATGTACCGCGGGATGTTGCCAATTTGTCACCAGTAGCACGATTCATGACATGATCGTGCTATCTTGGTAGTCTTTCGTTCACACCAACGTATATATTAGTAGTACTCCAAAGAGTTTGTTTACCGCAAGTGGTTTCAACATTCGCAAAATCCGTTCGCGTGGGTTTTTGCACAAATCGGGGTACAGGGATTGGCGCAGTCCGGCACGTCCGGGCACGACCGGATATGGTCGGGCTGTGTATCATCTTTATATGGAGGGAGGAATATAAGAGCATTGAATAAATGTCCGAAATGCAATTCCGAACTGGAACTGGTTTCTGATGTGCAGGTCTGCTACAGGTGCAACTACTGGACACAGAAAGGAACCGTCCAGCTCGATTTTGTGATGCTTAACGGATAATTGACGGATAATAACAGATAAATACCGGAGCCATGAAATACGGGATTCATGCTCCGTGTAACTTTTCTTGGAACCGGCGGCTCGCTGCCGACGCCGCAT
>JAIWAP010000035.1:0-14090 GCA_048634345.1 Methanobacteriota archaeon
TCAAGAACGCCTATGATCGGGAGCATGAGAACGTTGTCCCACACCTGAATCACAGGGGTGGACAACTCCACGTAAGACGCTTTCAGTTTATCAAACGCCTGTTGCAACTCTCGCTCAAGTTCTTTGCGCTCGGTAATGTCAGATAAGATTCCTTCCACCCCGAGTGGATCGCCGTCCTCATCAAAATAGAGATGGCTACTTGTCAGTGTCGATACCAGTGTCCCGTCCCTTTTTTTCAGTGTAACCTCGTAATTATTCACACTCCCTTTCTCCTCGAGAATCTTGAGAAAAGAATCGCGCTCTTCAGAGACTGCATAGAATGTCGCAGCGATGTTTGCTCCCAGTATCTCTTCGACAGAATCGTAACCCAGTAGTCTGGCTCCCGACGGACTTGCCATGGCAAGATTGCCGTTCATATCACATCTGTAAAAGACGCCCTGGATATTTTCGATGATATCCCGGTATTTTTCTTCGCTCCTGGAGAGTGCCCCCTCCGCGCTCTTACGCTCGGCAATTTCCTGCTGCAGTCCGGCGTTTGCTTCCGCAAGTTCTGCTGCTTGCACGCCCAGCTTCGCAATGATTCCCACGATCCGGAACAGCAGACTCGAATAATTCCGGACCACATCTTCCCTGACCACACGCATCTGCTCTGCTTCAGCAAGGAGCGTCCCAGGATCCATGTCGATTTCCCCGGCTATCTGTCTGATGTCATCCAGTTGCTCCTCTGAGAACTCAGATGGTATGAATTGTCCCGCAAACATCGTCCCTTTGTGCTCGCCATCGATTACAATCGGCGCAACGAAATAACCGCCATGTGCAAAGCAATACAGGATCCGGGGCTCTTCTGACCCGCGCGCATCCCCCGCCATCTCCTGAAACGATTGGAAACAACGCTGTTTTCCGGCAGCAGTTGACTGGATCAGGGAACAGAAACGGGTCGGGTTGCTAAACTCAGTCAACGGCTCGCCTTCCGGCGAAAAAATGACCGAAGATGCGCCGACCGCCTCTGCAAAGTTATCCTGAATCGTTTGCAGTTCAATGAGGTCTACGAGTTCCTTCAACGGTGGATTTTTCTTTTTATTCATCTGTTTGCCCCCACAATCCCCTTATACCCCTTAATTATTATCCCTATCAGTCAGGGTATGCCTGATATGGAAAACCGCATGCCGATCTCTCCATGCCCGCAACCATCGCCCGGAATACCGAAAACGGCATGCCCAGTCCCATCAGGTTGCCGTCCCATCCGCCGACTGCTCTTGCTCCGAGACAGAAGAAAGAGCCGTTTAACTTCTGCTCCAGATATGGCTGCGCTGTCAGGTCTGCGCAAACACCCCGAATCCCGACGGTACTCATAAGGAAGCGATTGCCAGTCCGGAAGTTGTAGCCCTGGATCGCAAGCAGCACCTGCTTTGGCAGGAGTCCGAGAATCACGAGATCAGGCACGATCCGGAGTTTTCCTGCAGGATAAGCCACAGCAGCGTCCATGATCGCGGGCTGGATCGATACCATCCCTGAGATGGTATTGAGCGCTGCACCATGGGTCCCATACCGCCCGGTATCGTCCTTGCCAAAGAGTGCAAACTGCATGTTGCCGCTTGCTCTACATGCATAGACCAGCCCGTCAGTGAAGTCTGCCGGAGATGCCGCAGTCCCCATCAGGTCGGTGTATTTGCGCGTGCCCCCGAGCGGTTTGCTCTCACGTTCATTGACGAGACCAAGAGCGATAGCGGCTGCCGGACAGCCCACATTCTCCCGGTTGATTACAACCACCTCACCATCCATCGCCGCAAGTCTCACCGCTTCACACCACGGAACTCCTTGACACTCTTCAGGAGCTCTCGTGCCCTCCGGGACTGCCTGCCCATTCAGAATCAATTTTACCCCTACTGGCTGAACCTGCTGCTCTTCTTTGCTAAAAATGCGCATAAATCGTGTACTTGTATCCTCAAAGCCTTGTGCGCTGCCTTCTTTTAGGTTATCCACCTTTTCCACCTCTTACTTTTTGATTTCCCACTTGCGAATCGGCACCGTTCCCAGATATACTCACATATACCATGGGGCGATGGGTATTAAATTTGCCGCGGTCGGGGCGGACTTTTCAGGCACCCCTGCGGTTGTGAACCGGAACTGCTCCCGGACCCGGAACCATAGCTCTCTCATTGTGATGCATAAAAAAAATCGGGCCCACCACCACCACCACCACTCAAGATCGAAGAGTTACTAAATATAAAAGTTTCGACATTTTTATCTGGTGTGCATATTACTTTTCCGCCTACCTGAAAGCGTCTTCTTCCGGATATACTTTTGAGAGTTTGTCAAGGACGAAACCTCTTACAAGCTCAAACCCGGCAAGCTCTGTTAGAACAAATGGCTTCAGTTCCGGAACCCATAAGCTTTCCATATCGCTTATCTCTTCTTCAAATGTTCTAAAATCAAATTCCATGCCGAAAATTCCTAACTTTCGTTAAATTGTGCTTTTATCCACATCAACAAACCGGAGCAGGAAAAAGAGGTCGTAAAGATCCCTTGCCTTCTCTCTTGCATAGATTGAATGGATTTTTTCAGCCACCATTTCAGATAAGTCCAGAACCCGCAGTGAGAACGGATTTATGTCGATGTAGGGTGGTATGTAGTTCACCACATCGTACTTGAATACCACATTTTCCATGTTTATGTCAATTCAAAGTTGAGTTGTACGGCGTGAGGATGCCGCCAATCGCAATTTTTATGAGCAAAGAGTTCTTCGTTCTCTTGATGCTCTTTATCTCTGATGCCGTTCTGCTGGAAATGTCCTCTATCAGCCTCTCTGCATCGATCTCGCCAAGTACTGAAAAGTCAATATCTTCGGAGAATCTCGGCAGGTTGTGGATTTTATAGAGGTACGTTCCTCCTTTGAATGCCAGCAAATTGGTTCTTTTGTAGATATGGTATAAAAACAGATCCTGAAAATAGTCTTTTTCAATTTGCCCTTTATTTGTCAGTCCTTTCCTTCTTCCAACCTCTCTCATCATTTCTTTTGTTATCATAGTATCAGGTTATCAGTCTCCACTTCCTGTTTTTTGTTCCGCTGTGTTTTGCTATCGGGTCAAGCGCTATGTATTTGTCGTTGATATATCTGTTCAGTTCAGGAAATGCATCATATCCGTGCGCTTCAAGCATGTAGCCGATTCTTTTTATTATGCTGCTTTTTTTGATCTTATGGAGGTAGCGTATCATCTTTTCAGGATCCATATCTTCAAACGCCTCTTCTATAACCGATAGCGGAACTTTCCCGATGGAGTCGATTGCCGCTTTTTCAGGGGTTGCGATAGCGATTGTGTAACCAAGGTAATTTTTCATCTCAAAGCCAAAGAAATATTTTGTGTGATGGAATCTTATCGATTCCCGGAAGAAGTATTTTCGTGTCGGTTTTGGTGTGAAGCAGAAGACTTCCTTTGGGATTTGCGTTATCCGGTGGTGGTACGAAAGCGATGAGACCGATGATATGTAACTTGGCTTTAATATGTATGTAGCAACAAGAAACGGGTCATCATGAAACGTATATAGATTTTTCCGGATTCTGTTCACTTTATTTTTCTTAAGCATCCCGGATATGAATTTTTTCGCATAGTCCCTGTTTGTGATCACCTGTGAAACATCTGACAACGTGAATACTGGCACCTTTGAAAAACGCTCAATTATATCCGCTTCATATACACTACTTTCATCTGACGCAAGAGTATAAAAAGATACACTATTGTAAAATGGATTTCCAAAGTGTTCGTGCGTCAACTCCGTATCCCAAACAACCACGAATTTCAACAGGTTGTTTTCTGGCAAGCCCTGCGCATACCTACAGCCGGATAATCCTTGACGGGTTCTCAAGACTGAGCATGACAAGAAGATAATCCTTAAGATGCCTTGTTATCAGGAAATTGTTCCTGACATGCTCCCGCCCGTTCTCTCCAAGCTTTCTGGCAAGTTCCGGATCCTTCAGGAGATTGGCGATCTTGTATGCCGCGCCCTCAACCGAGTGTACGAGATAGCCTGTGACGCCGTTGATGACCTGCAGCGGGATTCCGCCGGTCGCTCCGCCGATCACGGGCTTTCCCTTCCATAGCCCCTCGGAAACCACAAGCCCGAATCCTTCTTTCAGCGATTTCTGCATGATTACGGTGGACGCACGCTGGAACGCGTTGATCTCGATATCGGCGAATGGCGGCGATCCGAGCAGCAGATGAATGTCAGCCTCGCCCTCTGCCTTCTTCAGGACTTCCCTGTAGACCTCCATCCCCTCAGGATCGTCTGCTGCGACGCCTCCGGCGAGTATCAACTGGCAGTCTATCCGCTTCTTCACCAGTTTGTATGCATCAATAACTCCGGGAAGGTCTTTCAAACGATCAAATCTTGATATCTGCGTTATGATTGGTTTATCGGCGACAATCTCGTATTTATCAAGGACTGTATCGATCTCGCCCTGCGAAAGTTCGATGTTCTTGTCACTCAGCGGATCGATGGAAGGTGGTATAAGGAACTGCCTGATCCCCAGGTCGGGTCTGGAGAACAGCGGCGTTGAGAAGATCGATGCATCGTACTTTGAGACGAAATCCCGAAGAAAGTTCCAGACAAGTGGATCAGGGCTTGAAACATCGATATGGCATCTCCAGATCCAGTGTCCTTTCTCTTTCGTGCGTATCAGTGCTGCTGGCTGGGGATCGTGCATAAATACAAAGTCCCCGTCGTTGGTCATCTCACTGGCATTCACATCACTCCAGTGCATGTAGGTCTCAAGCATCCTCTTCTTCGTGCTCAGATCCTTGATCTGCGCATCGAGGTCCTCCAGCACGCTGACCTGCTCATGCGCACGAACATCGACCGGATCACCCACTCTGCCGTGAAGCAGGTTGTGGAAGCTTTTTGTGACCGAAAAGAACTCATCGTCACCCCGTATCAGGTTCCATTCCGTTTCGATGTCAAGCCCCTTGAATAGCGGGATCAAACTATTCAGGATCTCTGCCACGCCTCCGCCTGTGTAGGTGGAGTTGACATGCTGAACCTTGCCTGAGATGTTTCCTGCAAGTAGTTCAAGGTCCTCGAGAAGACCTCTTCCAACGATATCCTCGTAATCCCAGACCGATCTCTTTTCGTTCATAGATGCTCCCAGAAATATCCCTCGATGATCTTTATGATCTCGATCCTCATGGCGTTTGTGTTTGCGAAACCGTACGGATACAGAGTGTCCAGCTTTTCCATCAGCTCATGACTGTTATTTTCAGATATCCATCGTGAAAATGCTTTATAGTGCTCTCCGCCGAGCATCCGGCTTGCGATGAAATAATAAAAGATCGAATCAAGGTCGATAACTTTCAAGATCTCCAGCGCCTCGCCTATATTCGATGCAACGTGCCTTGTCGGGAAGATGACGCTGACACTCTTGATAAAATGGAATTCCTGCCCGACTCCTGCCCTGCCGCTCACGTCATGCGTGGTAAGATAGTCCTCGATGATAGCTATGATCCTTGCCCTGAGCGCATCCAGATCATGGATCTCGCGCAGATCCGGGTCTGCGAGTCGTTCGGCAAGAGCAGGCTCGTGCAGCACGTCAGCAATCCAGTACGCGAAGTCGTTTGGATATTCCAGGGGGAGAAAATGGTAATCAAGCAGCGCATGATAAACATGGTGGAAGATCGAACTTTCATCCACATCTTTCATGGCTAAAATCAACTCGGAAATATCTCTTGCGCTCTTTCCCGTAAGTTCGGATTGGTATCTTGCCTTGTAGAATGTGAAATCTGACATTTTGCCCCCTCTACTGTGCGAAGTCTGTCATGACGTCATTGAATACATCTGTTATTAATTTTACACCTTCTTCTATATAACATTGTCTTGCAGTCTCGTAGCCCCGTTCGCCTATCTCTTCGGAATCAGCCGGGTTTCCAAGGATCTTGCCAATCTTCTCTGCAAGTTCTTCGTGGTTTCCTGACTCGAATTGATACCCGTTCACACCATCCATCACCAGTTCGGAGACGCCAGCTCCACTGCTCACGACCACCGGTTTTTTGTACATCCACGCCTCCACCACGACCAGACCAAAACCTTCTTTGCGGGACGGGAACACCAGTACATCGCACCGCCTGTACGCCGCTTTCACGAGGTTATCAGGGACATATCCAGTAAATATAACTCGGTCTGCCACTCCAAGATCTCTCGCAAGCTTTTTTAGGTATGTGCCCCACATCGTCGCCTTTGGGTGAGCCAAGCCTCCTCTTTCGCTGCCTGTGAAGCTGCCATTTCCTATAAGCATCAACTTTGCACCATCGATCCGTGCGAGTGCTTTGATTGCGATATCCTGACCTTTTATCTGATCCATCCGGGCTACAACCAGAAGGAGCGTGTCATCGTCGGTTATCCCGAACCGGTCGCAAAACTCGCTTGATTCCCGGTCGGACGGCTCGGTCCACGCGTACTGGTCGATGTAGGGGTACGACTGGTATGCTCTGCCATGATATCCTGCCCGTATCAAGCCCTCGAGATCGCGCCTGCAACTGACGATAACCCCGTCAAACGACTCGACGCACCTGACAATGAACCGCCTGACATAGTTCGATGTGTTGTCCAGATCAAATGGGATGTGCCACCGAAAGACCGTTGGCGCCGCAAGCCCGATCATGCTTCCGACAAGCATCTGCTGGAAGTCGTGGATATAGAAGATATCGATCGGCGATATCTCAAACATCTTCTCCGCGCAGAGCCAGTTGTACCTTGCATAAGCAGAGAACTCAACCACACCAACCGGTTTCCGGTCGATATTATGAATCTCAGTCCATATCCGCTCCTTAAATCGAGAATACGGCGCGACATACTTCTGCTCAAGCATGATGTTGTGGATGAGGATGTCATCGACGAGTACGCGCTCAGGTCCCATCATGTTCAATGATATCCAGTGCACGCTCTCCACCAGATTCTTCTCAATCAACATCTTTTGCAGCGGGTAAACCATCTTCGGAACCCCGCCCGGGGTAAACTCGTAATCCTCCCCCTCTTCAAGGCACGTAAACGGCACCGGATCAGGAAGCGTCCCATATTTATCGAGTAACTCGCTGTACTGGAGTTTGAGCCTGATCAGCGGCGTCTGCGTAGCCAGACATACTTTTGGTCGGGTCATGCTTTTCTCGTGAAAGTATACATGTGCGATATATACGTGTTTTGTATCACATATAACACCTGCCTTTCATGCCCTGTCTGCCCTGCTACCCATGTCTGACAAAACGCCGCGAAGATCGATAAGGATCAACAAAGATCGATAGAGTAATAAACGACTAAAATGATATATGATATACATTAATATAGAGGGAGTCAACTCATGAAGATTGCAATAGTAGCACCACCGTGGATTAAGATCCCTCCAGTACGTTACGGGGGTATAGAGGCGGTTATCGCTCTGCTCGCAGATGGACTCGCCGAAAGAGGGAATGACGTGACACTGTTCACAGTCCTGGAGTCTGTGTCGGATGCACATGTCCGTCATTTCTTTGAACGTGAACAGTGCAGCCTCCTGGCAGGACAGACGTCCATATTCCTGAATGCCGCGATCACGCACTCGCTCGGGTCTTATATCGAGATCGCAGAGCAGGGGAACTTTGATATCGTACATGACAACACATGGAAAGAGGGTCTGGCAAGTGCGTTCTTTGTGGATGTTCCAGTTGTGCATACACTCCATAGCCCTCTCGATGAGTCCAATAAGCAGTTTTACGAGCTGTTCGTTGGTAAGAAGAATCTCCATTTCACAACGATCAGCGACTTCCAGCAGACCGTCCTGCCCGGTCTCAATTATGCCGGGACCGTCTATAACTCCATCGAAATAGAGAGTTACCCCTATTCTGAGGAGAAAGAGGACTATCTATTGTACTTAAGCAGGTTCAACCACGAGAAAGCGCCGCACATCGCATGTGAGGCTGCGAAACGTCTTGGAATGAGACTGGTTCTGGCGGGCAAGGTATCAGAACCTGACGAACACGAATACTTTGATACGATGATAAAGCCATACCTGAACGATAAGATCAGGTACGCCGGCGAGGTTAGCGATGAGGAGAAGAAGAGGCTGTTTGCTGGCGCAACTGCTTTTGTCTACCCGCTCCAATGGGAAGAGCCATTCGGGATCGTTATGATCGAGGCAATGGCGTGCGGCACACCTGTCGTTACATACAAACGCGGTGCTGCACCCGAACTGGTCAAAAACGGAGTGAACGGCTATCTGGCAGATGATTTCGAGGATCTTCTCGATTGTATCGGGAGAGTGCAGGATATCAAGCCCAAACAGTGCCGGGAATACGTGGAGAAGCATTTCAGCGTGGATGCAATGGTCGATGGCTATGAGCGAGTCTACAGACAGATTCTGAATGGTTAGAGGTAAACGATGTTAACAGACGATGAATGGCTGATCCGGGAACGCGGCTTTGATCCGGACCGGCAAGCCGGCTTTGAATCCGTTTTTTCGCTTGGAAACGGCTATCTTGGTAGCCGCGGCGTCCTCGAAGAGATGCCTGCCGGCAGCAGTCAGGGAACGTACGTCGCAGGGATTTTTGACAAATCGGATGCTGAAACAGTCGAGATCGTAAATCTACCCGGTCCGGTTGGTTTCCGGTTATACGCAGATGGTGAGCCGGTTGCGATAGATCAGATGGAGGTGACCGGGCACGAGCGCACCCTTGACATGAGATACGGATCGCTTGCCCGCAGAACCAGCTATCGATCGAAGATGGGCAGGCTGTATGAGTATCGGTCGCTTCGCGCCGTCAGTGCAGCTGATGAGCATATCATGCTGATGCGGGTTTATTTCATCGCTCTGGGCTCAGACGTGGACATTCTCGTAGAAAGCAGTATCGATGCATCTACGCTGAACATAAGAAAGGAGATGGGCACCGAAGTTGCACACTACAGCGTTGTGGAAGCTGATCAGGCAGACGGCATCTGTTATCTGGATGTGAAATTGAATGATTCCGGACGCATGGTCGCTTATGCGGCAAATCTCTCGGTACAGACCCGCGATAGCGGCGGCGATGAGGATGGCGAGGATGAGGGCGATGATGTTGATACTGGTGACGTTGACGGTGACGTTCTTCGCACATCCGAGTTCGCTGATGGCAAATTAACCGAAAGCGTGCGATTTAAAGCCCGTAAAGGGATAGTCTACACATTTAAAAAGATCGTCTCGATATACACATCCCGAGACGTTCAGCCAGAAGATACCCGTAATATCCGTGATGTGACCGTTGATGCCCTGAAACATAGTCTGGACACAGGCTTTGATGGAATGCTTGCAGCACACAATGATAAATGGGATGAATTGTGGTCAGCGGCAGATATCGTGATCGACGGCGATCCTGATGCAATGAAAGCACTGCGGTTCAACCTGTACCATCTGATGATCGCAGGCAGCAGATCCGACGATCAGGTCAGTATAGCACCCAAAGCACTGACCAGCAGCTGGTACAACGGGCATTTCTTCTGGGACACCGAACTTTTCGTGCTCCCGTTCTTTACGTTCACATATCCGGGTATTGCAAGAAATCTGCTGATGTACCGGTATTACAGACTGGATGAAGCACGGAAAAATGCGGGGAAGCAGAATCTACCCGGCGCACTCTTTCCATGGGAGTCAGCAGAGACCGGAGAGGAGGTTACTCCGAAAACGTGGGTGAATCCAGAAGGAACGATCATCGACGTGCATACGATGGAGCGTGAGCACCATATCACCGGCGACGTCGCTTATGCGGTGTACCAGTACTACCGGGCGACGGCTGATACCGGGTTTCTGCTAAATTATGGAGCCGAGATCATTCTTGAGACGGCTCGGTTCTGGGCAGGCAGGGTAGCATATAACGATACTTTCGGAAAATACGAGATAAAAGACGTAATCGGTCCGAACGAGTATCAGGAGTGCGTTGATAACAATGCATACACCAACTACCTTGCCAGATGGAATCTGCGGTGCGGTATCCTGCTCTATACCGAAATTCTCAGGGATTATCCTGATAAACGAAAAACCCTCTGCGAAAAGATTGGTCTGGAGCAATCAGAGATCGACGAGTGGCGAAATATCGCAGACAACATCGAATTTACGGTTCTTGAGGACGACATGATCGAGGAGTTCTCCGGATACTTTGATAAGCTCGATGTGACGATCGAGAAGTGGAACGAGCGTGGAATGCCGATATTTCCGGATGCAGTGCCGCTTGAGCGTGCGCACGAGTCACAACTGGTAAAACAGGCAGATGTGGTACTGCTGCTGCATCTATTCAACGAAGACTTCTCGGACGACGTAAAGACGGTAAACCTGGACTATTACGACCGCAGAACCACTCATGAGTCCTCGCTCAGTCCAAGCATCTACTCGATTCTGTGCACAGAGGCAGGAGCGGTTGGTAGGGCGTATAAATACCTCAGATACGCGTTATACGGCGATCTTTCTGACAATTACGGCAATGTGGAGCACGGCATCCATGCAGCCTCGCTGGGGGGCGTCTGGCAGGCAGTGGTCTTCGGATTTGCTGGCGTGCGCATGAAAAGCCGTGGTGGAGGGGAAGCTGGTGAAATACTCACTGTGAACCCGAGATTACCGGAAAACTGGAAGCGGCTGTGGTTCAACCTGTGCTGGCAGGGATTCAAACTTGAATTCGAAATATTAGTAGGCGGTGTGGGCGTATTCTTCAGATCAGCCAGTGATGATGGCGGTGACTGTGCAGGTGTCACGCTTCCGATCGAGGTTAGAGGCAGACTTTATGAGATATCCGGAAACAAGAGGGCGGTGATAATGTATGCCGATTGATTTTGAAAGCGAGGTTGGTTTCATCTGGGATGTTGATGGCGTCATCGTTGATAGCCCGCACGAAATGGCATGGCGGCTCACCGCGGAGATGGCGCCGTGGAATGTTGACGAGGGCAGACTCGATTCGGGGTTTTATCATGAGTATGTCTCAGGGAGCCCCCGATATGAGGGCGGGAATACGATCCTTGAGCGTTTAGGGGTGTATGAGCGGCTCGGTGCGGAAACAGATGATGCGAAGGGGGAAATACTTGAACAATACTGCACCCGCAAGAACGAACTGTTCAAAGAACTGGTCGGTGAGGGTAGATTCGAAGTCTTTGAGACCTCGGTTGCGATGATCGTTGAAGCATATACCCGAGGGGTGGTTCAGGCGGTGGCATCAGCCTCGAAGAACGCGAAGAACTTGGTCATGCAGATAACCGGTGATCACAGGTCCGGAATACCGGATACGCTTTATTCGCTCTTTGACGTGGATGCTTCAGGATTATCGGGCAAGAACAAGCCGGAACTATTTGCGTTTGCGGCGAATCGGATGCACGAGTTGTCAGGCGGAAAGATCAAGCATTACATCGTGTTTGAGGATGCGCCATCCGGAATAAGGGCAGGTAAGGAGAATGGGATGTTTTGCGTCGGGATACGGAGGATCGGGGATCGATCCATCCTGGTTGGGGCTGGTGCTGATATCGTGGTCGATGATCTCGGTGAACTGGGTTATGATGAGCTGAGATCGAGGTTTATTGAGGCGTGTTACCGGGGTTTATAAGTTATATCCCCGTATAACCGTGTGTACTACGGTTATGATGCATGATCCAAGACTTTTTACTATTTTCCGGGTACACCAAAAACACCTTTAATCTGTGTCTTATATCGCTTTTAGACACTGATTTGCACAGATCCCCCCGATTTAACCTTTCTTTCAGATTGGCATCCCGTTTCACAGGTTGCCACAACGAAAAGCCATGCATGCACTATCATCCCAACTGACCGGAAGAAATTAAGAAGTCTCCGGTCGAAAGGGACGAATCCGGATAGCTCATCTCATCCCCCGTTTCATGAGCCATGCCGCGACTCCGATCATCCCTATGGCGGTCACGATGCCAGGGGATGGAAGACCGGGTATCGATGACTTCGGGGTCGATGTTGATGTCGGGGTATGGGACGGCGTCTGAGATGGAGTTGTGGTGGGTGCTGCATCAGGCTCCTCTGCGGGATTCTCTGTGTCGGATTTCCTGATGAGGGGTGGCACTATGCTATACCTGCGGGCAGCTTTTGCCGATGAACTCACTATCGCAAGATTGCCAAACTGCAGGGTCTCGGACTTGAAATAAGTGTATGAGCTATCCATGTCGGATACCACCGTGGGAAGCGGTATCCATGTTCCAGCGCGTCTATCATAACTGAATAACTGGATCGTTGGAAGGGATATGTCATTTTCGTCAATCCATGACCTGTCAACCCTGAATACGACGGTAGCCACCTCCATGTTCCTTTCAGTCGCAAATCCAGCCAATCCAACCCATAGATTGATATTCTGGTATGCAATTCCCGGTGGAGCAACATCCGCGATTGTGGATGTGCCGTACAGGACCTCAACCGATACCGCAACACTATTGTAAGTCGATTTGGGCGTGAAGTTCACGAACATGATGTTATTACAAGGTTCGGTAAACCGGTATGTGGAAAACTCGTAGGACGCGGGCTCACCTTTCATAAGCCTGTGTTCAACGCTCTCACGCAGTGCGATGTTGACAGTCGATTCGCTGGAAGCACCTCCACCCCCTGCCGCTCCGCCGGACGCACGATCGCCGCCTCCAGTTCCTCGCGATTCATCGGCCCCAGGATCAGCTTCTCGGCCCGGTCCAGCGCATCGGCGAAGGGGCGGTAGGACAGGGCCTGGCCCAGGAAGTCGGCGCGTAAGGTGAGGACGAGATGCAAAGGAGTGTGGGGGTGTGGGGGTGTGGGAGAGGCAGACTGAATGAGGCAATCGAGGAAGGCGTGGCGGGTGTCGGGGTCGGGGCACAGGGTGTAGAGTTCCTCGAACTGGTCTATCACCAGCAGCAGGTGACCGGCGTCCAGGCTTTGCTCCAGGATCTCCGCCGCCACGCGGGGGAGGGCCACGTCGCCCTGGCGCAGCGCGCCCGCCAGCTTGGGCACCTCGATCAGCCGGTCGGTCCGGGTCATCTCCGGCTCCAGCAGGGGCAGCAGCGCGTTCGCCAGTTCGTCGAAGGGCTGGCTGCCGGGGCGGAGCCGGGCTATCGTCCAGTCCTCGTCCCTATTCTTATTGTGGGCCTGTTGTAGGCGCGGCAGCAACCCCGCAAAGACCACCGAGGATTTCCCACTGCCCGACGGCCCCACCACGGCGACGGTCAGCGCGTGTCCCTCCACCGTCTCGACCAGCCGCTCGGTGAACGCTTCCCGCCCGAAGAAGAAGGGCGCGTCCTGCTCGCGGAAGGCCAGCAGGCCGCGGTAGGGGCAGGGCGGGATGGCCCACGTCGCTAGCGTTGGCCAGGCCGCCACCAGCCGGTCGGTGGGGATAATGAAGGCCGCCCGGACTCCCTGCCTGGTATCGGCCGCCACGGTCATCCCGACGACGCCGTCCAGTGTTTCATCCCACACCGGCCCGCCGCTGAAGCCCGGCGCGACAAAGTAGCCGGTCTGTTTGACGTCCTCGATCTGCAGCCAGCCCGTGGCCTCGCGCCCGAGCATCCGTCCCGAAGCCCACACGCCGTTGTCGAAGCCGGTCGGGAACCCAAAGGCACGGAAGGGATGCCCCCACGGCTCCTCGGTCCTCACCAGGCGGACGGGAGAGGCCCTGGCGGGCGGGTCGTCCACCAGCTCCAGGCCCGCGACGTCGCCGCTGCCGTTAGGGTGGGCTGGCTGCCAGCATACGACCCGCGCGGCCAGTTGTTGCTCTGGTGTGACCAGGGGAAAGTCGAGGTGCACCTCAGCGTGGGGCGTTTCGAGGGTGTCGCCCGGCAGGCTCAATGCCTGGGCGACGACGTGGGCGCAGGTGAGCACCTGGCGCTGTCCCACCAGAAATCCCGCGCCGACCACGCGGCCATCGGCAGCGACCTCGACGGCGGGTTCGGACGGGAGCTCTCCCCGGTGGACATGGATACCATCGCCGATCTCTCCGGCCTCCCGGAGTTGCTTCGGAATCGAGAGTACTCCGAAGATGACGTAGGGCGGATTGCCCACGGGAACCTGCTGCGGCTCTTTGGGGCCGCCATGGAGGCGTGTCATGGATAGTCGAGCCGATCTCGTTGTGGACGGCCATTTG
>JAIWAP010000036.1:0-13963 GCA_048634345.1 Methanobacteriota archaeon
AAAGACCGATTTCATCGCAGCAGAGAACTCGTTTCACGGAAGAACGCTTGGAGCACTCAGCCTCACGCATACCGAGAAGTACCGAAAGCCCTTTGAGCCCCTGATCCCGGGCGTCACATTCGTGAAGTACAACGACGCGGCTGCAATTGAGGCGGCGATCACCCCGGATACCGCAGCCGTATTCCTCGAGGCGGTTCAGGGCGAGAGCGGAATTAACATCGCATCGAAAGAGTACCTGCGGGAGGTCAGGGAGATCTGCGATGCAAGGGACGTCCTCCTGATCATTGACGAGGTCCAGACCGGGTTTGGGAGAACCGGAGCATGGTTTGCTTATGAGCACTACGGGATTAAGCCAGACATCATGACGATGGCAAAAGCCCTTGGCAGCGGTTTTCCGATCGGCGCGATGGCATCCCGTGAGGATCTAATATTTGAGCGCGGTGATCACGGCGCAACCTTTGCGGGTGGTCCGCTCGCATGTGCGGCATCGCTTGCAACAATCGATGTGATCCGGAGCGAGGGACTTGTCGAGCGCTCGAGGGTGCTTGGCGCACACCTCCTGGAGAGGCTCCAGCCGATTGAGTCGCTCGCCGGAAATAAGGTGCGCGAGGTGCGTGGCATGGGACTCATGGTAGGAATGGACTTTGAGTCGGGGTGCGGCAAGCTTGTTGACATGGCAAGAGAACGCGGCGTTCTCCTCAACTGCACGGCTGATACGGTGCTTCGGTTTCTGCCGCCGCTTACGATCACAGATGAAGAGATCGAGCAGGTTCTTGCGGTTATCGGGGGTATCGGGAAATTATAAGGTTTTTGGGTGGTTGACCTGGGAATTTTTGGGTTCTCGGGGTTTGGTCATAACATAGCCACGCCGTAACTACTCAGGTGCATAAAACACCACCATGCGACTTCGCTATATCGGCACTGCTTAACCCGGCACACAACCTGAACCAAACCGGGAATTTAACCGTCGAGTGCGCAGAGGGACGCGGAGGGCGAATAAACGGATAACTACTCTCTCGTTCCTCTGCGCCCTCCGCGGTTATTTTTCTTGCCAGAAAGTACAGAATCGCAATTGGATGACCAATCAACATACCTGAGTAGTTACAACCTATTTAATCATTCATCTCATCCCGAGCCACTTCCCGAAGACCGGATCATCGAGCACGTAATAACCCTTCTCTCTCCTTGAAATGTGCCCCTTATCCTCCAGATACGCCAAAAATCTGCTGACGTTGGAGACCTTGTCTACTACGATTGCTGATATCTCTCTTGGCGTGTGGCACCCCTTCGCTATCTGTAAGATGACCAGTCGCTCCTTTGAACCCAGGTCGTTAAATTCTCCTCTGAAGAGCAGATCCCCTTCTTCTCTCAAAAATTCAGCCTCTATCTTTTCGATTTTCGCTATTGTCACTTTCCCCTTCTTCTCCAGCATTTTTCCGATGAACTGTACATAGAACGGAATTCCGGAAGAGAACTCATAGATGCGTTCGATTCCTTCATCTGTTATCTCAAGATTTCCCATTAGCAGATCTTTAACAGCTTCTCTCTCTAAGGGACCGATCTCTTTTGCGACCAGCTGCCTGTAGAATGGGGATGTGGAAGACAGCACTGCAAGATTCATCGTGCTCCTGATTGAACCGGAGATGCAGAGCGTTGTCCGCTCCCAGCTCTCAAAGAGCGTCCTGATCTTTCGGAGGATCTGCTCGCCGACCATTGCGCCATCGCTCTTCAGTTCAATGATCGAAGGAAATTCATCGAGCAAGAGGATGCATTTTGTATCAGTCTCCTCTGCGAGTTTCTCTGCAAGATTAAACGCATGTTCGATGAGTAAATTCCTGTCGATCTCCTTTTCAAGCGTCATGAAGAATTCTATCTCATCATAAACGATTTTAAACTCTGCCGCATCAAGGAATCTTCTCAGCACAGCAAGCGGTGTTCTGATCAACTCCTTTGCCTTATATTTCAGTCCGGTGTGGGGGCTGTATGCATCGATTATGCCCATACTCAGTCTCTGGCAGAATTCGTCTACCCTTCCCTCGATCAGATCCCAGACAGAAAGATACACCACCACGATCCGGTCTTCATTTTCAAGCCTTTTCTGAACCTCTTTTAATATTGATGTCTTCCCAATCCTTCTTTTTCCATAAAGAGCATATCCGATAGTTGATTCCGTCTCTTTCAGCTCGCAAACCATCTCTTCCAGTATTTCGGTCCTGTTTATGAATCCTGTGCCTTTTACGGGTTGTAATGTGAAGTGCATAAAATCACTAACTTATTTGTTAGTAACTCGTTTGTTATAAGGGTGCCTGCGGAGCCATTAACCTCAGGCATAGTGGCAGCAGCCACCTCACCCGCAAACGCCCCGGATCACTGATCGGGTCCACGGGGCGCATCCCAATGATGCTCACACTTATATATCGCCGAAACATACATTGTCACATGTCAGCAGCAACCGACAATGTGGCTGTAACTGTTGGTGTTCCTGAAACCATGAGCAGCCGGATGGGAAAAATCGAAAAGGAACTATTCCTGAGGATTCTGAAGGTGACAGAGGCAGGGGCTGTTGCTGCTGCGCGCTGGATCGGTCATGGAGATAGAGATGCCGCTGATGATGCCGCGGTCGAGGCGATGCGGCGGGTGTTTGCGCAATTCGATATCGATGGCGAGATCGTTATTGGCGAGGGTGAGCGCGACGAGGCGCCGATGCTATACATCGGAGAGAAGGTTGGAACCGGGAAGGGACCAAAGGTCAGCATCGCAGTCGATCCGCTCGAGGGCACGAATCTTGCGGCAGAGAACAAGTTCGGAGCGGCGGCGGTGATGGCGGTCGCAGAACCGGGCGGGCTTCTGCGCGCACCTGACATCTACCTTGACAAACTGATCGTCGGTCCGGAGGTGGTGCGGTACGAGAAGAAGACCGGAAAGCACATCGATCTCGACGCTTCGCCCGAACACAACTTAAACATCGTGGCAGAGGCTCTGCACCGCAGGATCGAGGATATTATCGTGGTGATACTCGAGCGGTCCAGACACGAGGAGTTGATAAAAGAGGTGCGGGAGGCTGGCGCAAAGGTGCGGCTCGTCACCGATGGCGACCTGATGCCAGGGGTTGCGGCAGGAATCCGTGGTACCAACGTTCATGTCGTCATGGGCATCGGAGCAGCCCCTGAAGGCGTCCTGACCGCAGCGGCGCTCCGAACCACCGGAGGAAAGATCCTCAGCAGGTTTGTCCTTCCGGCAAAGGCAAATCGAAAGAGCGAGGCTGAGATAAAGAATGAATACGGTAGGTTCATGCCGAGATTGCTTGAGATGGGGATTACAGATATCGATAAACTGCTTTACACAGAGGATCTCGCACCTGGAAAGGACGTGATATTCTCAGCAACGGGCGTGACACAGAGCGACCTATTCGACGGCGTGAACTTCTTTGAAAACGATGGTGCAAGGGTGCGATCGGTGGTTATGGGATCCGGATCAGGGACCGTCCGTTTCATAGACACCATCTATGTACTTGACAAGGAGCTAACGCCAGTCCGGTTGCGATGACCGTATGAATTTGTAATCGCAAGATTTTAAGACCCGTAATTAAGACCTATAATGGTGGAGTGGAGTATGAGTGGACTGATACTGAATGCAACGATCTGCGCCGCGATAATGCTGTCGGCATTCGCGTTCGCATTGACGTTATACCGAAACAAACCGAAGTGTAAAGACCAGAGCACGCCTTCTATGATGGCGTTGATCGATTTCTGGGTGCTGATCGCGCTCTCTTTCCTGTTCGTCTGTGTGCGAGTGATTGCAGCGTTTTACGGGTATGCCGAAGTCGATAGAGTGTGTTATTACATTGCATCCATTCCTTTCGCATTTCTCCCGGTACCAATTGTATTTTTCATCGTTTATGTCACCACGGGGGGTAAAGCGGCAAGTTGGGCGATGTCTCTGCTATTTTCCATATTCGGCATCGCGTATCTGACGTTTCTTTACACATCCGGGGTCGTCGGTCCTGAGGTCACATACTGGGCAACCATCTTCTCGATCGACAGCGAGATCGCGATCACCGTGTATATGGCAGGGCTGTTCATCGCGCCGACCGCGATGATCTTCGCACTTCTTGGAATCACCCTGATCCGAAAGATCTCAAGACGCCGCCGGTACCATATTGCGCTGGTGCTGGTTGCGATATCCATGGTCTTTGACTTCATTCTCGTGGATATGGTGGCGGTTCAGGATACGATGCAGGTGGCAGCCCGTCTCTTCATCCTGATCGGGGTGGTGCTTGCATTCCTTGCATACTATCCGCCCGACATACTGCAGGACCGCCTTAGCATCCGGAAAGTCCGGGACGCAGAGCCTGATGCGGAGGAAATCGATGAGTGAGATCGATATTTCCCTTGAAGGCGAGGTTGCCATGTATTTTCAATCGCTTGGCATCAACAACGGTCCCGGTGACATCCAGTACCGCCTGATCATCAGCGTTCTCGCGGAAAACGAGGGACACGTCACCATGTTTTCAGATATCAGGGCATACACGGACCAGATCGCGGATCGCGGTAGTGTCGGAAGCAAACTCAAGGTCGTCTTCCTGATGTCGGGACTGGTGGAGAAGGTGCACCGCGGCGGATATGTGATCACAGACAAGGGGCTTGCAGCTGCACGGTTCATCAAAGAGTCCACCAAATTCTACAGGAAGGCGATGCAGATCGAGGGCATCATCGAGAGGATGCCCTGACCATGACTACATGAAATCATGAAACCATGAAAATCGGAATCGTAGTCACTGATCATGGCGATTGGACTGTTCAGGCTCTTGTCCGATCGATAAAAGAGAGAGGTGCGACCCCGGTCCTGCTCAGGTTAGATGAGATCACAGCCCGCGTCGGTTCACCGGATCTCCCGGGGACACGGGGCATAGACGCAATCATCGTACGAGATATTGGTGCAGGTGCATTTGAGCAGGTCTCTTTCAAGTTTGATCTGCTAAAGATCCTTGCCAGAGATATACCGGTCATCAACACGCCTGAATCCATCCGGAACGCTGCGAACAAGTATTATTCGCTCCATCTTCTCAAAAAATCAGGTCTTCCGGTCCCAAAAACAGCCGTGACCTGCGATGCGGATGTTGCGATGAGAATACTTGATGATTGGGGTGAGATCGTGATCAAACCGATCTTTGGGTATAAAGGCATCGGAATTGCGCGTTTTCAAAGCGGTCCGGGACTATCTCTCCAGAATCGAGATTTGATCGATAAAATACTCGCTGAAAGGGGTGTGTTGTACATTCAGGAATTTATACCGATGAACCGGGACATACGGGCGTTTGTCGTCGGAAAAACGGTTGCAGGCTCGATCTACCGGTATGCCGAAGCTGGTTGGATCACCAATCTGAGCCAGAGCGGGCGACCTGAGCCATGCGTGCTCAACCCGTCTCAGGAAGAAGCGAGCATTCGGGCGGCTGAAGCTGTCGGCGCCACCTTTGCGGGGGTGGACCTCGCCGAGACCGAAGATGGTTTCGTGATTCTTGAGGTTAACGGCACGCCGTCGGGGAAAGGAATATTCGATGCGTGCGGAGTCGATGTCACCAAAAATATCGTGGAATTGTGCAGTACGATTGCAAGGCGTTAAACATGGGGGGATATATCAATGGTAACCAAATGACACGATCCGACCAATACATACTGATCGATGATCTGGTGCTTCACCATATCACCACGTATGCCTGCCTTCAGGAGAGCGACGTAATTCTGGAGATCGGCGCAGGAACCGGCGTTCTCACCGAGAAACTCGCCGAGCACGCATGCAAGGTGATCGCAATCGAATCCGACGCATCCATGGCAAGATCGCTCATCCAGCGGTTCAAAGGCACCAATGTGGAGGTGGTGCATGGCGATGCGCTAAAACTAAAGTTTCCACAGTTCAATAAAGTCGTTTCGAACCTGCCTTATTCGATATCTTCAAAGATCACGTTCAAATTACTGAAACATCCGTTCGAAGAGGCGATTCTGATGTACCAGTACGAATTTGCGAGACGACTGGCTGCATCACACGGATCAAAGGATTACGGAAAGCTTTCGATCTGTGTTCAGTATCTTGCTGATGTGGAGCTGCTTGAAATCGTGCCACCCACCGCGTTCTCCCCGCAACCGGGCGTGAGGTCCGCAATCGTGCGTCTCGTGCCCCGCACGCCCGAATACGAGGTGGTTGACCGCAACTTCTTCTCAAGATTCCTGACCGCGGTCTTCTCGCAGCGCAGAAAGAAGCTGAAGAACTCGATTGCAGCGTTTACCAATATCAAGGATATAGGGCTGCCTGATGATCTGCTGAACATGCGACCTGAAGAACTTCCCGCTGCCAGACTGGCTGAAATATCAGACGTTTTGTATCATCATAGAAGGGATTAACCTTATTGCCGTAACCGCAAGAGATACGACTGAATGAATGCGATGCACCTGAACATCAAGCATGAATACAAAAGGCAGACGATTCATGTCTTAATCGGGATGATCGTACTACTATTCCCGTTTGTTCCTATACCGTACCTCGTGCTGCTGTTGCTCGGGCTGTTCGTCTTTACTCTGATGCTGCCAGTGTCAAGCAAGCTCTTCAGGATCATCACGTCGTCAGATAAGGCTGCCCGGAGAAGCCCCACAGGCGCGATCTGCCTCAGCGGAAGCATGTTGATCCTGGTTTTGGTCGCATGGGTCCTCACCTTCACTGATTACGAGTTTCCGATCTTCCTGATCGGGGGTGCGATCGCAATCACCACCTTTGGCGACGGCATGGCGACTATCCTCCGCGTGACCGAGCAGGCAAGGTACGATATACTCAACAACATCGAGTACCCAAGGCGGCAGTATCAGGGAGAGCAGACCAAACCAGAGTCTGTCAAAGCCAGCCTGACGATTCTTTCTGTCGGGGCGATCTTTTCGTTTCTGATCGGGGCATGGATCGTGTACTGGACCGGATACGATGTGTCATTCCAGTTGTTATTCTTTATCTCGGTCATCGGGGGCACGTCCGGCGCGCTTTTCGAATGCATCTCGACACGGATCCATGACAACATCACGGTTCCAATCGGCTCTGCCATGGCGATGTGGCTGCTCCTTGTCCTGGGATACTCGGTCTCGCCCGTGTATCTGGTGTTTGCGCTCGCCTTTGCGCTGCTGCTCGGGTATCTGGCTTACGTTGCAAAAATTGCAGACATTTCAGGGCTGCTCAGCGCAACACTGGTCGGCGTCCTGATCATCGCATTCACTAATGTCTGGTGGTTTCTGCTTCTCCTGACCTTTTATATGCTCGGAGGCGGGTTTACAAAGTATAAATACGAATATAAGAAGTCGCTTGGGATTGCACAGGGAAAAGGTGGCGCGAGAGGATACAGAAACGTTTTTAGCAACAGCATCTTCGCGATCGCTGCGAGCATCTGCTACACCATATTTTACGACCCGCAGGAGGTGTCGCATCTGTTCCTGTACATCTATCTTGGCTCGGTGGCGACCGCAACAGGCGATACGCTTGCAAGCGAGGTCGGCACAACATACAAGGGCAGCCCCCGCATGATCACCACGCTCAAGAAAGTCGAGCCGGGCACCGACGGGGGCGTGTCTACGCTCGGCGAGACTGCGTCCCTGTTAGGCTCACTGGTGATCGCCATCTTCGCGGTTCTCTTTGGCGTGATTGCGGTTGACCCAAACCGTCTGTGCCTGATCGGCATGGCGATCGTTGTCGTCAGCGGGTTTGTGGGCACCAACATCGACAGCCTGCTCGGCGCAACCCTGCAGCAGCGAGGCATCCTCTCCAACGACGGCGTGAATGTGGCATCAACGCTCGCAGGAGGTCTCGTGGCTGGTGCGATATGGATGGTTGTGGTATGAGGGAAGGCTCTTTAATTTCTTCCGCTCGGTCGGGACAGATTAACACGAATTGCGTCGATTAAAAGCGTTTCTGTGCAGCCAGACAATAATAAAAGTCTCCCGTGATGCCTGCAAAAACCTTTAAACACCCCGCAGCCGAAGACAACGTCATGACCAAAAAGATAATATCGATTCACTCGTTTCGGGGCGGGACCGGGAAATCGAATATCACTGCAAACATGGCTACTTACATAGCCTCGAAGGGTTATCGCGTCGGAGTCATCGATACGGATATTCAGTCTCCCGGAATCCATGTCATATTCGGGTTTGATGAGTCCAATATCCACGAATCATTGAATGACTATCTCTGGGGAAGATGCGCGGTTAAGGATATCGCGTACGATGTCACAAGCAGCGTCGGGATTAAAAACGGGGAATTGTATTTTATTCCATCCAGTATGAAACTGGGTGAGATCGCAAGGATCCTCAGAGAGGGTTACGATGCTGAGCTATTGAATGCGGGGCTCAAAAAGGTGATGAAGATCTTCGAGATAGATTATCTCTTCATCGATACGCATCCGGGGTTAAATGAGGAGACTCTCATCTCCGCAGCGATCTCGGATATTTTCATAATCGTTCTCAGACCCGATAATCAGGATTATCAGGGAACCAGCATATCTCTCGAAGTAGCCCGGAGAATCGGTATAACCTGCACCTCGCTTGTGGTAAACAAGATTCCGGGTAGTTATGATCCGGCAGAGGTGAGAACCAGGATAGAGGAGGCTTATGGGTGCGAGGTGATCGGTGCGATACCATTATCCGAAGATATGGCTGAAACCGGGAGTAAAGAAGTATTTATATTAAAACATCCGGATCATAGTTTTTCTGACGCTATCGAGGAGATATCAGGGCATATAATGAGGAATTAAGAGAGGAATGCCTCCCATCCCTCATTCCGGCGGCAGTATCTTGAAGGTCGTCTCCATGTCGATTCCTTCATCACTTCTTTTTTTGTAGTTATAGATATAGATCAGTGAACCTATAGTCATCAGGATGCAAAAGACAATAAAGGAACTAAAAGAGGTTGAGATGAGCATTCCTAATAATAAGAAGGTGGTGAAGATTCCAATTCCAGAGATAAGGTTGTTAAATCTTCCAAGTTTGAATGCTGCCATATTGTAGTACAAGGGTTTTTTCAGTGGGAGCAGTAACATGGTCATACTGACCAGAGTATAGGTAAACAGCATTGCTATCGTGTCTATCTCCAGCATCAGGGATACACCAGTGATCTGGCATTCTATCACCACAACAACTGCTATCAGATAGGTCAGGTTGAGTGCATTGATTGGAATTCCGTTCTGGTTTAATTTGCTGAATTTTTTTGGCATTATTCCATCGAATGACCATGCAAAGAATGTTCTTGAAACCGCCATCATCCAGGGAGGGATATCACTTATCAATGCGATCGCTATCACAAAAGATAATAAGATCATCTCATAAGGATGCGGACTGATGTTGATAAGATCAGAAGGTTGTGCCTCCGGATGCAGGGTGAGATAACCTGCAACATACTCCCAGGGCATAAAACTATAAAAACTAACTGAAAGTATGAAGTATAAAACAATGATCAGAAGTACTGCATAGACTATCCCCTTTGGAATATTTTTCCTTGGATCTCTGGTTTCACCCGACACTGCTACTGCGGTATCAAGACCAATGTATGCAAAAAATAGGACTGATGCTGCACTCAATAACATTTTTAAACTATCAGTAAAATTGTTACTATTAAATAAATCAAAAGGATGCTCATTTGCAATTCTGTTACCAATATCCAGAACTGAACTTACAGTCGCAGTTCCATACTTCTGGGTCGCACCCTGTATAAACAGATCAGGATTGAGTGTAAGATGACTGAGAACCACTAAAAGGCATCCAAAAAGGATTATAAAAAAGAACACACGAATAATCCATTTAAAATACTTACCGCTAAGATTAATCCAATAACATCCACTGAGTATCAGTAAGGTGAGTAATACTTTGCCTACCTGAGAATTCAAAGAATTTAATACAGATTGACTCACTCCAAACACATAAAGCATATTGATTACCAAATCTGCAGAGATAAAAGCAATTACACCCATGCTTATGGTCGAACCAATCCATTTCGTCCAGGTTATCCAGAAGCCGAAAAAAGGATTCAGTCCACGAGAAATAAATATATAATCTCCTCCCTCTCTTGGAAGTGCAGACGCAAGAGATGCATAACATAAAGCTGTGCAGATTGCCGGTATTGCACCAACCAGAAAAGCAAGCGGGATCGCACCCCCGATACCAGGGATCGTGGTCTGAACCGTGAAGGTCTTGATAAATATGCCCATCCCGACAACGGCACAGACGGTTATCGCCATTATGTCAAACCAGCCAAGGTACCTCGGAAGTCCGGTCTCCCCCCGTGCAAACCCCAGCTTCTCACTCTTTATCTTTGCAGCCTGACGCTTAATATTCTGAAAAACTACATCTTCTTCGAGGTCTTTAAGGGTTCTATCAACTTTTTCTTTCTCAATACTGACTTCAAACTTCATAGCTCCTTTTTCTTCTTCAAACCTTCCAGATAGTCACCGCTCTCACCCTCTTCTCTCTTTGGAGCTTCTCTTGGCTTAACCCTCTGTTCTTTCCGATTCCGGATACGCGGGAGAATCACGTACACCACGAGCACGAAGAGCGCCACAACCACAATTCCCACATACAAAATCGGCATTGGGGTGCTTTCTTTCTTTGTGGAGATCGTTACCGGAACACTCTCCTCGAAGAGACGCACATTTTCGTCTTCCACGCATCTTATCTCGATGTCAAGTATATAGGTCTTCACAGAGGCGTCTTTTTCGTCGATGTCAAATTTCAATATCGCCTCGCCAATATCGCCCGCGTCCAGATCGCCGATGTAATCATACGATGCACCATCTTCAAAGTTAAACGGCTGCTCTGTCTTCTCTTTCACCTTTACCCTGACACTCTCTCCTTTCTTGCTCCCGATATTCTCAATCGCCATCTTCAGTTCGACGTTCTCTGAGCCAGTCGAGAGCTCTGGTGGCGTGGTCTTGCTGGATACCACATCGAATAACGGTGTTGATTTTACCGGTATCAGCAGGTCCAGAGTCTCGTTTCTGTAAACATTCTTCTGAGCCTCCTCCTGCAGATAGCTCAGTTCCAGTTTAGCCACGTGTTCCCCGGGCGGGGTGTACTTATCGATATCGATGTAGAAGGTCGCAGTTCCGCTACCCAGTGACTCTATCGTTCCGATGTTGGATACATCCGAGTAACTTTCTGATGGCTCAAATCCATCCGGAAGGATCAGCTTTGCCTTCACTGCCTCTGCCTTCCCTTCCCCGATATTCTGGATCGTGGCGGTCAGTTGCGCATCATCACTGTCCGATATCAACCGTTTCGGGATGCTGTCGATATTTGCGATCGCAAAATCAACCCTCTTCGATTCGACCAATATGTCCAGATCCTTCTTGCTCCAGTCCGCATCGATCGCTTCTCTGTACTCCACCTTCAGGGTATTAGTTCCCTCAAGAGCGTTTTCATCCACTTTTAACTTGAAATTAACGATTGCAATATCATTTGACGGTATATGCCCTATGTTATCCTCAGTCTTCCAGCCAGATTCCACTGAGAACGGGTATTCCGGAACTATCCTGATCTGCACATCCTTTGCAGTACCGCCACGGGCATTGTCTATTTTTATCCATACAGTTAAATATTTTCCCGACTCGGCAGGAACCGGGTCAGTCTTTAAGATCCTGACAGATAATGCAGACGCAGAACTTACCATCATCAGTATGCAGAGTATCACCAATGCTATTTTGAGCCAGTTTTTCATAATTTACCACCTTCCTTTATTACAAACATGTGATCGTTGAACCTTTGCCTCTTATAAATCTATCCTTAAACTTCTCCTCCAGAACCACAATTGCAGGAACCATCCACATCGCCGCGATGAAACTGAAACCCACGCCGATTGCAAGGGTTGCTCCGAGTCTGTTAATCACCAGGAGAGCGGCAGTGAGCGTTAACACCATGAAACAGACTATTGTGGATGTCGTGGACGCAAAGAGCGCATCCCCGACACTTGGAACCGCGATACATACCGCATCCTCGATAGTATTTCCCGCTTTCAACTCCTGTTTGATCCTGTGGTACAGATGGATACTGAAATCGATCCCGACACCCATGACCATCGAGAACACTCCGGTTGAGAGTGGTGTGAACGGCAGATCGATATGCCCCATCGTTGAGAATGTCCAGACGAGCGCAAAGACGATCGGAAGCAGCGTAAGCACACCAGCAATCGGTGATCGATATATGAATGATGCTATGAGGAATACCAGCATGAAACCGAGCACGGATGTCCAGCCCATGTCTTTCTCCATAGAATCCCCCAATGCCACATCCTTGGCTAACAGCCCAACGAGAACAACATCCACACCATCCGGAAATCTAACAGACCCGATTTCTCGCTCAAACTCAGGAACGGTACTCTCATCAAATACCCCATTAACCTCAAACATCAGATAGGAATAGTCCGAATTGAATCGGGATCGTAACTGTGGATGCTCTTCGAGTATTTTTTTACTCATATCCAGTGTCCGTGGAAGATAACCATCGTTCATCTCTTTGATGTCCCCGGTAACAGAGTCCACCCGATCGACATACTCGATAGTGCTTATCAGGGATGCAAGTACATGGGTCGATCGTAAAACCGCTGGATCGCTCAGATCAGAGACGACATCGTTATGGTTCAGCCTGACCAGGAACGTAATCGAGTCCATTCCCGCATAGTCCGATGCTGCTCTGCCCATCACCTTCAGCACATCGGACTCCTCGGGTATCCAGTTTTCGCTTGAAGTGTCGGTCCACACCTTCAAGATCCCCGGGGTAATCATGACCGTGAAGACTATTGCAATGATGAGAACCAGCACAGGCGCCTTTGCCTGAAACCGCGCCACCATGTCAAGGACTCTCTTCAGGATGCTTTCCTTGTAAACGCCGGTATCTCTTGTTATCTTGAAGATCAGATGATCAAAAGTCGAGTACAGATACTTTCGCTCCATTACAAGCAGCGGAGGCAGAACAATTATTGTTGCCATGAATGCATAAAAGATTCCGATTGTTAACAAAAACCCCATATCCCTATTAAGCGGCATGCTTCCACCCATCAGCGCAACAAAACCAGCCATCGTGGTTGCAACAGACGCCACCAGTGCAGTCCCGATCGAGACCACCGAATCCTGCAGTGCAAAATCCTCACCCCTCTTCACCAGTTCAAAGAATCGATGTGTCACATGTATCCCGTAATCGATCCCCATACCAACAAGCATCGCGCCAAGTCCGACCGTCATGGCAGACAGCTTGATTCCGAGATAACTCATGGTTCCGCTTATCCAGATCACACCCAGAAAAACCGGAATAAGCGATATGAAAGCGGTGACCGGATGTTTGAGCAAGTACCATAGAATGATGAAGACAAAGATCATGCTGACCGCAATGGTGCCTATCAGGTCACGCGACAGGAGTTTCATTATGTAGTTCATGACAGACGGCATCCCGGTGATGCTCGTCTTTATCCCGATCGGCTTCGGACAGTCTTCAATATCCTTATTTATCTCATACTCAAGTTCATCCTGCACATCCACATCACCACAGATATCCACTGGAATCGATATCAGAGTCGAGGAATACTCCGAATTAACAAAACCTCTGACCTGCGCGCTATTTTCGATTATTGCACTGATATGTTCCTCAGTATCCGGAATCTCGCCATCATTCGCCAGTTTGAGCGCGTGCGATAAGCTATAAACAGCTTTGACATTCTTTTCACTGGCGATCGAATCGCTCAGGATATTCACATACTCTGCAACCCTCGGATCTCGAATATCATTGACCGCATGCGGATCATCGGATGACGGATCAAGCTCCACTAAAACGAGCATCGTCTCTGTCGATCCAAATTCCGTTGATATGACATCCTGCATCCTGATAACCTCCATGTCATCAGAGAGCATGCTGTCATACGAAGGATCCAGCTTCATCTGCACGGACCCGAAAGCCAT
>JAIWAP010000037.1:0-13755 GCA_048634345.1 Methanobacteriota archaeon
GCGATGGTACCCTATTTTACAGAGAGGTTTGGTAATGCGTCGAGTCTGCATACGTTTGGGCGGGACGCGAACAGGGCGCTTGCCAGCGCAAGGGAAGGGGTTGCTGACGCACTCGGCGCTGACGCAGAAGAGATTATATTCACATCTGGCGGCACAGAATCTGACAATCTTGCGTTGAGGGGATCTCTGCCGGGGCACAAAGGGCATATCATCACCAGTTCGATCGAACATCCTGCGATACTCAAGACCTGCCGGCATCTGGAGGATCTGGGCTGCGATGTCACATATCTGCCGGTCGATGCCGACGGACTGGTCGATCCGGGGGACGTCGAATCTGCGATCACCAGTGCGACCCGACTGATCTCGGTGATGCACGCAAACAACGAGATCGGCACGATCCAGCCGGTAAGCGAGATCGGCGCCATAGCATCAGACCACGGAATCCCATTTCACACCGATGCAGTCCAGTCGTTTGGCAAAACAGAGATCGATGTGAGGAAGATGAATATCGACATGCTTTCGCTCTCCTCGCACAAGATATACGGACCAAAAGGCGTTGGCGCCCTGTATATCAGGAAAGGGGTGAAGATTGCCCCGCTGGTGTATGGTGGCGGTCATGAACATGGCATTCGTGCGGGCACCGAGAATATTTCAGGCATCGTTGGCTTTGCAAAGGCAGTCTCGCTTGCGTGTGAGCGATTCGAGTCAGACACAGCGCATCTGGTGAAATTGCGGGATATGCTGATTGATGGTGTGTTTGATTCGATCGATGATGTGTTTCTGAACGGTCACCCGACAAAGCGACTCCCGAACAACGCGAATATGCGATTCATGTTTGTTGAGGGTGAGGCTATGCTGATTCACCTCGATATAAAGGGGATTGCAGTGTCCACCGGATCTGCGTGCTCTTCTGCATCGCTTGACCCGTCTCACGTGCTTCTTGCACTCGGAATTTCCCCGGAGGACGTTCACGGCTCGATCAGGTTCACGCACGGGAGAGAAAACACAGAAGAGGAGATTAAATACGTGCTTGATGTGCTTCCCGCCATCATTGAGAAATTGCGTGCTATATCCCCGCTTACAGGAAAGTGATTTGATGGAATACAGCGAAAAAGTGATGGATCATTTTTTAAATCCGCGAAACGTCGGTGAGATCCCTGACCCCGATGGAAGCGGGGAGTTTGGCAATCCGGTCTGCGGAGATATGACCCATGTTTATATCAAGGTTGAAGATGGCAGGATCACCGATATCAAGTTCAAAACATTCGGATGCGGCGCAGCGATCGCAACAGGAAGCATGATTACAGAACTTGCGGTCGGAAAGACTCTTGATGAGGCTCTCGCCATCACAAGGGACGATGTGGCTGATGCGCTTGGCGGACTGCCGCCAGTGAAGCTGCACTGCTCAAATCTTGCAGCTGACGCACTTTATGCGGCAATTCGGGATTATCAGGCGAAAAACAAGGACTCCTGACTCTTTTTGAATCATAGACTCGTACTCGCCATACCCCGATCCTCTTTTCCCTTGTCCTTGTTACCTCGAAAGGATGTGCACCACTGCGGTGCCGCCTGAACCGCCAACATTGTGTGTCAGTCCGACCTCGCCTGCAACCTGCCGCTTGCCTGCGTCGCCGCGCAGTTGCGTCGCAACCTCTACGGCTTGCTTGATGCCGGTTGCACCCACCGGATGCCCGCAGGCTTTCAGACCGCCTGACGTATTCACCGGAAGATCGCCATCGATTGCAGTGACCCCGTCCTCGGTCACCGGTCCGCCAGTCCCTTTCTTAAAGAACCCGAGATCCTCGATCGCACAGATCTCTGCTATCGTGAAGCAGTCATGCACCTCCGCGAAATCGATGTCTTTCGCTGTCAACCCTGCCATCTTGTACGCACGGGATGCAGCCGCCGTCGTTGCGGCAAGCGTTGTGATGTCAGACCGATCATGTATGGTAATGGTGTCCGATGCCTGAGTGGTTGCCCTGATACGAATCGGTGTGTCGGTGTACTTTCTTGCGAGATCCACCGGCGCAAGCACCACAGCAGCTGCGCCGTCCGTGATCGGCGAGCAGTCGAGCATACGCAGCGGATCAGCGATCATAGCCGATCGCAGCACCGCCTCGACGGTTATCTCGTTTCTGTACTGCGCTTTCGGGTTCATTGTTGCATTGTGGTGGTTCTTCACCGCCACGGACGCGAGTTGCTCTGACGTAGTCCCGTATTCGTGCATATGCCTGCGTGCGATCATCGCGTAGAGTCCGGGGAATGTTGCGCCAGCAAAACCCTCCCACTCACGGTCAGCCGCTGCTGCAAGCATGTCGGTTGCCGCCTGCACGCTCACATCAGTCATCTTCTCAACACCCGCCACGATCGCAATATCCGCATGTCCTGATGCGATCGCAAGCGCGCCCATCCGAAGAGCAAGCCCGCCGGATGCACATGCCGCCTCCACGCGAGTGGATGGCACATGCAGGGACGCAAGACCTGCGTAATCAGCGATCAGCGAGGATATATGCTCCTGCTCCACGAACCTGCCCGCGCTCATGTTCCCGACAAAGAGTTCGTCGATCTCCTCACCCTGCACGCCTGCATCCTCGATCGCCGCAACGCCCGCCTCCACAATGATATCGCGGAACGACCGATCCCAGAATTCTCCGAACGCAGTGCACCCGATTCCTATGATTGCCACTTCTCTTGCCATGATGATCTTATGATATTTTGGTCTCCTGTATAATGAGATTTGTTGTTTTCGTAAACGCGGGGGAAGAAGCATACGCAAACAACAGCGATATCTACATATCTATCAAAACACGAACGATCAGGAGTGAATGACTGCGTGAATGCAAAAGCGGATGGCAAGACCTGCGTATGGTAAGACGAATCACACTTGGTAGCGGCGATCCGAAACGGCTGTTCATCGGAGGGTTACACGGCGATGAATGGAAAGACACGTCCGTGATACTCGAATCGCTGGACGCGCCTATCACAGGAACGCTCGCTATCATTCCAAAACTCACAGACCGTGCTTACATCAGCACCCTCGACGACCGATACTACGACCACGGGGGATATGGTATGGACGTGATCGCCGCTATCACGGATATAAAGCCGGAAATCTACCTTGAACTGCATTCGTATAGCGATTTTGACGGATTGACCGACCCGGGTCGCATACACAGGGCAGGCGTCCCGGCGTACATCGAACTCGAAGACGGCGTTCTGATAGGCTCGATCTCGCCAATTCTGCGGAGGACATGCTTTTCGATGTACGATGTTTGCATATCATTTGAAATTCCGACTGGAAACAAGAAATCACAGAGACTGGTAAGAAAACTCCTTTTGTTTACAAAGGATTGTGTATCAAGAGATGACTTTCTGGATTTTCTGTTGGGCGAGTATCCTGATCAGGGGAAGCGCGCGATAGAGAATTACAAGCGATTCTATGACATCAAGAAGATATGATCTGTGTTTTATCGTATTTCTGGCGACAAACACCGGGGTTGTATCGGACGTAACGCGTCCTCCGTTATCTAACGGGTTTCGCCGCCAAAGCATGCACTCGACGGGGTATTTTTAACCCATCTGCTCATGCAACATAACGGAGAGCCAAAAAACGGGGGGCGCGGTCGTTCATACGAATGTATCGAGAACGACCTGCGCGCTACCATCGCCAAACGTGGCTACAACGATCACATGATTCCGGTCGAAGAGTACTGTGTCGGGGGTGGTAGTATATGTCCATGTCGAGCCGACCGCGGGCGGCGAATCCAGTGTCATATTCACAAAGGTTCCACCTACGCTCACGTTCAGGTACTGCACAAAGTCGGCACCTGGTCCGCCTGCATAAGTGAAATCAATCGCGGTCGAGTTCAGCCTCTCAGCAGTCACCACCACGATATGCATCTGGGACATGCTGCCACACATCCCGAATGCCACTGAACCGACGATCGATGCCAGCGTTACGGTGACTGCGACCATCAGGATGGTTCCAATGACTGGGGAGACCGCGTGCTCGTCTTTTTTGATCTCTTTCTTCTCTATTTTCTTTTCCATTTTAATCACCTCGATCAGTGTTGCGGGTTATCACACACTGTTATGCCATATAAAGCTATTGATTTATCATCTTTACCAGTAAAATAATGTTGAATTATTATTCAATCCGGCACGATCAGAACTTAAGGAATACGTATGACAGACCAGACAAAAGAGTTATAGAGTCGCAGGTGTGAATAAAAATATCTAACAAGAGAGATGCGCCAGGCATAAACACAACCCGAGGTAACTGTATGGAACTATCAGATGTCAGAAAAAAGATCGAAAAACTCGATGGGAGTATCGTAAAACTGATCGCAGAACGCACCGACCTTGCAGGCACGGTTCTCGAGTTGAAAAAGGCAGAAGGGAAAGGTA
This sequence comes from Methanobacteriota archaeon, assembly GCA_048634345.1. Lineage (GTDB taxonomy): Archaea > Halobacteriota > Methanosarcinia > Methanosarcinales > Methanogasteraceae > Methanogaster_D. The sequence goes on from JAIWAP010000037.1 coordinate 4,408, forward strand.
TTGATGATAAGGAACAGAACCATGTCGTTCTCAATCGAGCCATCGATCTTGCAACCGAATTGAATCTTGATACCGGGGCAATCAGGGATATCTTCGAGATCCTGATCCGGATGAACATCGAACGCCAGCATGAGCTGCGCGGTGAAGGGAACCTGCCATAAATGCCGCGAATTGCGATAATTCTTGGATCAAAGTCTGATATGCAGGTTGCGGAGCAGGTAACCGGAATCCTGGATGAATCTGGCGAGAAATACGATCTTCAGGTCATATCCGCGCATCGGGATCCTGAAAAACTGGCGGATTATCTCAAAAGAAGCGATGCGCTTGTATTTATTGCGATTGCCGGGTTATCAGCAGCTCTTCCTGGTGTCATCGCCTCAAAGACTGATAAACCGGTGATCGGGGTGCCTGTGAGCAAGAAACTCGGCGGGCTTGATGCGCTGCTCTCGATTGTGCAGATGCCGCCGGGTGTACCGGTCGCCTGTGTCGGGATCGACAATGGCAAGAACGCCGCGCACCTCGCGATGAGGATAATACGATGACTCGGGGTCTGCTATAACAATGCTTAATATTGCTGAAATCCTAAAGTAATGATAATCCGACAATTTTAATTAGAGGTAAGATATATGGGTACGAAAAAAAAAATGGTTGAACGGGTCCGTGACCTGATGAGCCGTCCTGAAAACATCAGGAACATCGGTATCGTTGCGCACATCGATCATGGCAAGACCACGCTCACAGACAACCTGCTTGCAGGCGCAGGCATGATATCGAAGGAACTGGCTGGCAGGCAGCTCTTTATGGACTTCGATGAGGAAGAACAGGCACGAGGCATCACGATCGATGCCGCAAACGTCTCGATGGTACACGAGTTCGAGGATGATGAATACTTAATCAACCTGATAGACACTCCCGGACATGTCGATTTCGGAGGCGATGTGACACGCGCGATGCGGGCTGTCGATGGTGCGATCGTGGTCGTCGATGCTGTCGAGGGTGCGATGCCGCAGACAGAGACCGTGCTTCGACAGGCGCTGAAAGAGAACGTCACGCCAGTGCTCTTCATCAACAAGGTCGATCGGTTGATCAATGAGCTGCAGGTCGATGCCCAGAGCATGCAGATCAAACTTGGGAAAGTTATTGATAACGTAAATAAACTGATTAAAGGGATGAGCGAGGAAAAATACAAGGAATGGCGACTTGATGCATCAGCAGGAAACGTTGCGTTCGGATCTGCACTTTATAACTGGGCTATCAGTGTTTCTTACATGAAAAAGAGCGGGGTAAGCTTTAAAGAAGTATATGACTACTGCACTGAAGGTAATATGAAGGAGCTTGCCGAGAGATGTCCGCTTCACGAGGTGTTAAACGACATGGTGATCAGGCACCTGCCAGACCCGCTTGTATCCCAGAAACGCCGGGTTCCTGTGATCTGGCACGGAGATGCTGATTCCAAGATCGGAATGCAGATGACCGGGTGCGATCCGGACGGCGATGTTGCACTCATGGTCACCAAGATCACAAGAGACCCACACGCCGGCGAGATCGCAACAGGCAGGCTCTTCAGCGGAACGCTTCGTCGCGGGCAGGAATTGTACATATCAGGCGTGTCAAACCCTGACCGGATCCAGCAGGTGGGAGTGTTCATGGGTCCTGAGCGGCTCGAGGTCGAGAAGATCCCGGCAGGAAACATTGCGGCGGTAACCGGGCTTAAGAATGCGATCGTGGGCAGCACAGCCGCCTCACTTCGGGATATGACCCCGTTTGAGGCGATCACACATGCAAGCGAGCCTGTGGTCACGGTAGCCGTCGAGGCAAAGCACATGCGAGATCTCCCGAAGCTGATCGAGGTCTTAAGACAGGTCTCAAAGGAGGATCCGACGCTGAAGGTCAAGATCGACGAGGAGACTGGCGAACACCTGCTTTCGGGAATGGGCGAACTGCACCTTGAGATTATAGCCCACCGGATCGAGAGGGATAAGGGTGTTGAGATCACCACATCCGAGCCGATTGTCGTGTACCGCGAGACTGTGACCGGCAGTGCAGGACCGGTCGAAGGAAAGTCGCCGAACAGGCACAACCGGTTCTACATCAAGATTTCGCCGCTGGAACCTGAGATCGTCGATATGATCAAATCAGGCGAGATTGCTATGCGCATGGACAAGGTCGAGCGGCGTGATAAACTGATCGAGGCTGGCATGGACAAGGACGAGGCAAAGAGCATCGTTGCGATATCAGATACGAATATGCTGATCGACATGACCAAAGGTGTCCAGTACCTGCGCGAGACGATGGAACTGATCATCGAGGGATTTGAGGAGGCAACAACCGCAGGTCCGATGTCAAGAGAGCCGAGTCAGGGCATCAAGCTGAGGCTGGTTGATGTCAAGCTGCACGAGGATGCTGTACACCGCGGTCCCGCGCAGGTGATACCGGCTGTGCGGCAGGCGGTCCAGGCAGGAATCCTGATGTCGGATGTGACACTGCTCGAACCGTACCAGAAGGTCTTTATCCAGATACCGCAGGATCAGATGGGCGGCGCGATTTCAGAGATCCAAGGCAGGAGAGGCGCGATACTGAACATGACTCAGGAAGGCAACGTCACAGACATCGAATCAAAAGCACCGGTCGCCGAGTTATTCGGGTTTGCAGGCGATCTTCGGTCTGCAACCGAAGGAAGAGCGCTCTGGAGTACGGAGTTCGCCGGTTTTGAACCGGTTCCAAAGAACCTGCTTCCTGATATCGTGCAGCAGATCAGGACCAGAAAGGGCTTGAAGCCGGGAATGCCAAAGCCGAGCGATTTTGTCAGTGAATGAGCAATAAGTGAAGATGCGACCTTTCAGCAGGGATTGATTCTCTGCTGATTCTTTTTTTACCACAAAAACAGTCATGCGTCATGATACTCCTTGGGTAACTTGTGGCGGGAACCACAAGATTACACGGATTTCCACGAGATTTCTGTGTTAATCTGGTGTAATCTCGTGGTTTTATATGTGGATATCCACACAATACTCGAGTAAGTACGTTTCTATCTCTGCTTTACTCTTCAGCGGGTTATAAATCCGCTTTCCACTCTCGTCAAGATCGGTGACGACGCTCCCGGCATGTTATTACTTGCTACTTGCAAGCACCCTAAAACCGCTCGGTGATATTGAAGAAGATGATGGCATATCCGAGCACGAGCATAGCAAGCGAGATTAGCCACGCCCACCGCATCAGTTTCCCACGAAGCTCCGGATCCTCGAGATCGATCATGCCTTGATCCTTTTCAGTCTGAATGTGTTTTCACGCTCCATCTCTTCGAGGCGCAGTTCGATGAACCGCTCTGCCTCAGTTAGTTCGGGTATCACCCGAAACTCGAGCGCGTTGACCCTTCGCTTGGTCTGTTCGATGTCATCGAGCAGTTTCTTCATCGCGGTCTCGATCTCAGCCGCAACAATAATCTTCTCGACAAGAGTCTCGTGCGCCTCCACCGCTTCATCGAGGCACGAACTCGTCCCTATGATCCCGTATCCGCGTTTGCACAGGTTCTTTCGTATCTGCGAGGACTCGATCTTCGGAACTACCACTCCCATCACGTTCTTGCTCTCAAGCTCGATGGTTGGAATGTCCTTGAGCGCAAACGCTGTCGATTTTATTGAAACAGTGCCTTCGACGGCTTTTGCAAGCCCGATCTTCTCGTTTGCAGCCGCATAAGCAGCATCGAGCTCGGACCGGACATCCTTTGCCTTGTTGAGCAGTTCAAAGAACTCAAGGATCAGACCGTCGCGCTTCATCTTCAGCAGCTTATGTCCGCCCCCTGCGAGTTTGATCTTCTTTTTCAGTTCTATGAGTTCGGACCGTGTCGGTTTTATGTCGCGGATCGCCATGAGTATCTACCTGTTTGCCATCGTTATTTGCATATTCCTCGATTGCATTCCCATGGTTTATAGCACCATGGATAATAACCTTGCTCTGTGCAGCACGGTGCGTTCTTGTAGCCGCAGTGAATCCGCCGGATCGAGATCTGGGTGAAATACACAGTCCCGGCAGGATCCACTGCTGCGCCCACCCCTGACTCGTCAAAATCAGGTTCAGTGATCTGCTGCCCTGTTTCGTCGTTATCCCACGCATCGATGCAGTTTTTCAGGAACTCTTCGTAGTTATAGACAGGACCTGGCATCGAAAGCGTGCGGCTGACCGTAATATCAAAATAATAGATATCCTTGTCCCGCAATATATCTGCGGGTGCGTGTTCTATGTCATCACCCCCTGCGCTTGCAAGATCATTGCTGTGCGCCCGGGCGGCACCTGCGATCTCATCGTTCCATTCCAGGGTGGAAAATCCATCTTTCTTGCGTTCCTGATTCACCAGATCAAAGAGATCCGATTCAAGCCCGGATACCGGAGGTAACCTGACCGGGGTTGGAAACGGCAGGGGAGAGTCGATCTCCACCACAGTCCACCAGTCATATTCGGTAGCGCACCTGCTCGAGTCCACCACATCATAGATGTCGCGGTAACTGCCGTCCGGAATGTAGTATCGTTCAAGCGATTCCGGAACGATGCGTGCCATGGTCGGCTCGATGAGAAAAACCATTCCTGATATGTTTGATACGACCCACGCATGATCTCCGGTGCTGTTTTTATATTCAAACCCGCCAACAGAGATATCGTGTGGCTGGTTATGCTCTCCAGTGACGATCATTGTATCAACACCACGTCCTTCGAGATACCACTCGATGAGCGCAGCCATCTCCGAGCAATCGAAATAATTCTCCTGGTATGCGTCCTCCAGATGCGGGAGGCTCTGTCGCAGTTCGGCTTCGCTCGTGATGTTCGGTCCGATAGCCCGGTAGTATGGATCAGGTATCTCGCGGGAGGGGTCCACTGCGACCTGAAACACGGCTATAACCAGAAGAATGAGGCTACTAAAAGCGGCGATCCATTTTACACCCAGGTCTACTCCCCCATCCGCCACATAACATACATAATCATATCAACCCCGTCATATCAGCCCTGTCCACATCCCGATCCCAAACAGGATCAACACGCATCCCGCGATCCTCCTGATGAGCCGGCTGTGCTTCGATATCGCCCTGATGCGCCCGGTCGATGCGCTGGCAAGGTAGGCTACCCCGAGCATCGGGATGCCGAGCCCGAGCGAGTAGACAAAGAGCAACATGCCCCCGTGCAGGATGTTGCCGTCGAGCGCAGCCATCGTCAGGATGCCACCAAGTATCGGACCGACGCACGGGATCCAGATGATGCCAAGCGACATTCCAAGCAGCAGACCGCCGAACAAACCATCGCGGGGCATATTCTGCGGCGCAAGCGTCCCAAATCTATCAAAGATCGGGATATCTAAGATCATAACCAGTCCAAGCAAGATAATGGTGATTTCGGCGACAGTTTCCATATATCCGAGATATTTATAGACAACCGAGCCGAATGCGGACGTTATCACACCCATCGTCGTAAAAGAGATGCATAATCCGGATACGATCGCTATGGGTCGCAGTTTTCCGGTTTCGACAGAGTATGCCATGATTGCGGGCAGCAGCGGGAGTACGCACGGCGACAGCACGCTTGCAATTCCCGCGACAAATGCGATGAGCGGAGATATCTGGGACTCGACCATGGATCATGATCGGTGTGCAGGCATTGTAATACTTACGTGGGTGCCAATGGCTTTATGCCATGATCGGGTCTGCGGCATCAGGCGTTTTCCGTGCTTTGCGCTATGGTCGGGGACGCCAAACCATATATCCGAGGAGGTTCAAAGATCACACGTGGGAAATATGGCTCATAGACGAAGAACTAAGATTGTGTGCACCATCGGTCCTGCGACTGAGTCGCGTGACGTCCTGAACCGGATAATCCGTCACGGAGTGGACGTAGTCAGGCTCAATATGTCGCATGGTACGCATGAGTGGCACAGGGACCGGATACGGATGATCCGAGAGCTGACTGATGAAAACAAGACTCCCACCGCCATCATGATGGATATTCAGGGTCCGAAGATCAGGACCGGAAATCCGGGTGGCGGGGATATGGTTTTACATGCGGGCGATGACCTGACGATCTGCACGGACCCGGCAAGCATAGATTCGACAGATTCTGCGAGCGCTGGCAGCGTGACCCGACAGATGATCGCTGTGAACTATCCGTTCTTTGATCGGGAGGTCTCCGAGGGTCAGACGATCCTGGTCGATGACGGTCTGATCCGGCTGTCGATTCTGAAAACCGGCGGCGGATATGTTGAGACAAAAATCATCGTCGGGGGCGTAATCCGTGATCGAAGGGGTGTGTGTGTCCCGGATGCGAATTTCTCGACGCCGAGTGTCACTGAGAAGGATGTCGAGGACGTCTTGTTCGGCATAGAACAGGGAGTCGATTATATCGCGGTTTCGTTTGTCAGGGCGGCATCCGATGTCCTGGATCTCAAGCAGACGCTCCGGGAACATGATGCGGATATCCCGATCATTGCCAAGATCGAGACCAAAAAGGGACTTGATAATTTTTCAGAGATTCTTGAGGTGGCAGATGGGATCATGGTGGCAAGAGGCGATCTTGGAGTCGAGATCCCGATTGAAGAGATCCCGGTTACGCAGAAGAGACTTATTAAGGCGGCTAATCTGGCAGGAAAACCCGTGATCACCGCCACCCAGATGCTCGAGTCGATGATCCATGAGGCGATCCCGACCCGTGCCGAGGCTACAGATGTTGCGAACGCCATACTGGACGGGACTGATGCGATTATGCTCTCAGGCGAGACCGCATCCGGAAAATATCCGGTCGAGAGCCTTATTATGATGGATAAAATCGCAAATATTACCGAACCCACGTTACCAGGACGTGACGTGCGCAAACGTGCAGAAACGGCATCGCTCCCGGTCGAGCAGGGCATCGGTCGTGCCGTGTGCCAGCTTGCGCAGGATCTGGGTGCTGCGGCGATCATTACTACCACATACTCCGGAAGCACGGCAAGGGTCGTCTCGAGGTACCGTCCCGAGACGCCGATCGTCGCTGTGACGCCTGACGAGGTAACATTCCGCAGGCTTGCGCTTATATGGGGCGTTGTCCCGCAGATGCTCCCGCTGGTGACCGAGAACACCGACGAGATGGTTGCGGCATCGATACGGTCCGCGATGTATGCCGGGTTCGTGAACATTGGTGACCGGGTGGTGCTCACAGCAGGTGTGCCCATCTTCTCTGCCGGGACTACCAATCTGATCAAGACGCATGTAGTGGGGGAGTGAGCCGCGGGTCACGATCTTGTTTGCGTCGTGATGCCTGCCGATAAGCGAGATTGCATAATATAGCGCTGCGGGGGGTGCTGTAATTGGACGCGGGAGTTTATGGGCAGGTTAAGTAGGGGGGTTTGTTACAGGGGGCAAGGGGAAGATATGATTCTGCGATGCTTTTATGAGGCATCACATTCATTTAAATTATATTGGTGATCAGATGAATGCTGGGACAATCACAGCCCATGTTCCTGAGGATCTACTCAGGGAGATAGAAGAGATAGGTGAAGTGGAAGAGATCGACAGAACAGAAGTTGTAAGGAGACTATTATCCAGCGCTGCAAAGCATTGGAAAATGGAGAGGGCACTGAATCTTCTGCGTGATGGTAAGGTAACGCTTCGCAGGGCTGCCCGGATTGCTGAAGTCACGTACGTTGAGATGCTGGATTTATCTTCCCAGATGGATATAGCGATTAAAATGGAACCCGAAGACGTGATTAAAGATTTAGAGGGCTGATGACAGTACTTGATGATTCGGTCAGATTCTCAGTGCCTCAAATTGATACTGGTCCCAATTTTTTTGTTCATTTCTACTCGCTTAGGCAACGACGTCCAGTTGTTTGTCGGGTGCCCTTTTGCGTATTTTTGTTCTAAAAATACAATCATAAACATTTTCCCCAACAACACAATGAGCATCATCGGATCCTTCATTGAATCTATCAACAATTACCGATTTATCAGCAGAAGAAAATTTAGCTTGTTTTGAAACGGGATGTGTGTGATAAGTAATTTGTAGTGTTCCTTCAGGGCAGATACGTTTTATGCCATTGGTGTCAACACTTGTTGAATTACCACTATTCATTATCAAGGCACGTTCCATTCTTCCCGTCCTTTGATTCAAACAACCACAGGCAAATATCTCAGATTCCAAATTCGTACTTTTTTCAAAAGTATCATCAAACACTTCTATCAGTTCTTCTGCACATTTACCCTTGATTTCTAGTCCGTTCTCGGTAAGATGAATACTACAGTCTTCTTCATACATACAATTAATCCTCCTTCAGTTTTCTAATTTCGTATCCTTTTAGTTTGAGCTCGATGATCTTGCTTATAGGCAATCCTGTTTCATCTCTCAGTTGTTCAAATTCTTTTACGTCCTTTTCATCAATTGTGAAGCATATTTGTCGTTTTGGCATTAACAATCACTAAAATAATAATGAGTCTCATGGTACTTAAGTCTATCTCCAGGAGAAGATTGTAAACTCTGTAAGTGTTGAGATCTAAACATGCATGACATACTTCGCAGTGCGTATACTGTCGATGTAAATGCGCAAATCAGAGAATATTATCTAGCATCTCCGCCCCTGCCACAGACCCGCGCCCACCTCACGTTCTCGTGAAGCGGCAGATCCCCGATAGTCGAGCTCCCCTCTACCATACAGACAAGCCATCCTGGCAGCAGTTCCTGTTCCGCACGGGGACCTACCAAACTCCCCATCTCCAACTATTGTAACCGCCCCCCGTATCTTAAGTCCAAGCTCTATCAGTTTCCTAATGTTCTTCATCTCCATCCTGCTGTCCATGCTCTTCAAGCATCGATTATTGCAAAGAGGTCACCTCCGAACGCTATGTCAACCGATATCTCCCCCACTCACTCACTTCACAACCTCGCTTGCATTCGTGATCACCGGATCCGCACCAAGCACCTCAAGCCTTGTCGCGATCTCATTCGCACCGTGATGCCCGCCAGTAACCGCAATCGCGTGCCTGAGCGCACAATCAACCACCACAACAGCAGGATCAGTCCATTTACTCGATAGATGCGGCGCAATCATCCGAACAGCGATCCCGCAGGACATGATCGCAACAATCGCATCATACCCGGAGTCCTGTGAAAACACATCCGCAAACGCATGGTCAGAGTACCAGATCACCTCGCCGCCAACAAGCCCCGCGACGCGCTCTGCAACCGCCCGGTTTCGCTCAAAGGAGATCACTGCGATCCGTATAGGTGCGACCTCCTGAAACTTGTCGGATGCACGACATCGCCGATCAGGATCATGGCTGATCGCTCTATTCCCGCGGTTTCGACCTTTTCGGCGATGTCTGCGACCGTGCCCCG
>JAIWAP010000038.1:0-13663 GCA_048634345.1 Methanobacteriota archaeon
CGATCAAACCCGAACTCGAGGAGTCTGCGAGACTTGTCATCAAGGCGCTCGTCTCAAGCGGTGTTGCGATGAGTATTGCCGGCTCATCCATGCCAGCGTCCGGATCAGAGCACAAGTTCAGCCATGCACTGGACCGAATCGCTCCGGAGCCAGCCCTGCATGGCGAGCAGTGTGGCGTCGGAACGATCATGATGATGTATCTGCATGGCGGCGACTGGCAGCAGATCAGGGATGCGCTGCGAACGGTCGGTGCGCCAACGACTGCTGCAAAACTCGGGATTCCTGACCGGTGCATCATCGATGCGCTCGTTCATGCGCATGAGGTGCGCCCGGAGCGGTACACGATTCTCGGAGCCGGGCTTAACGAGGAAGCAGCAGAGAATGTGGCGAGGATCACTGGAGTCATTGGTTAGGCGATTATGTTCCATTGCTTTCTATACTTGCTTGGAATCTTTTTAGTAAATTCCTTTACTGAATTAAATTTAATGTCTGTTGCAAAGACCAAGAACTTCTTGTTGTCCCTTCCCTCTCTTTTTAAATGGTTGTGGTCTTTATTAGGCACGAGAACAAGGTAAAACTCTGGGATGCACTTATCTCCAAATTTATGTTTTATGACCCATCAGTTTGTGGTCAATTGGAGACCTTCAGAACTCCCGGTCCGTCAATATCGTCTCGATAGATATCCCCGGCTGGTTTATTCGACTGATAATACCTATCCATCAGCATTCAGCACGGCTCGATCGTGGACGGCGGCTTGGACGAGATCGCATAAGAAACCCATGTCACGCCACTGATCTCGTTTGTGATCCTGCTGCTGATCTTCTCCAGCAGATCATAAGGAAGCCTGGCAAAGTCCGCGGTCATCGCTTCGACTGATTCCACCGCCCTGATTGTCACGATATGCCCGAGCGACCGCTCGTCCCCGAGAACGCCGGTCGCAAGATCGTCGCCGACTATCGCAAACGCCTGCCATGTTTTGTCATAGAGCCCCCCGTTTTTCAGTTCTTCTTCGACGATCGCCCCCCCGTCGCGGCAGATTCTCAGTTTATCGGGCGTAACCTCCCCGATGATCCTTGCTGCAAGACCCGGACCGGGGAACGGGTGGCGTTTGACAATGTCCGCGGGCAGTTCGAGTTTCTTTGCGACTGTACGCACCTCGTCCTTATAGAGGTCACGTATCGGCTCAATCAATCGCAGTTTCATCTCATCTGGCAGCGCTCCGACATTGTGGTGTGATTTGATGCGTGATGCAAGATCAGAGGTTGCTGCGCTCTCAACCCGGTCCGGATAGATCGTGCCCTGCGCAAGAAAATCAACATCCCCGATCCGCGCAGCAGCCTCATCAAAGACACGGATGAACTCATCCCCGATCACCTTTCGTTTCTCCTCGGGATCACTGATCCCGCGCAGTCTCTCCAAAAACCGGTCCTGCGCATCAACGACCTCAAGATTGATCTTGAAATTATCTTTGAATGTGTGTACGATCTCTTCGGTCTCGTTCTTCCGCATGAGACCGTTGTCAACATAAATGCAGGTCAGTTCATCCCCGATTGCGCGGTGGAGCAGGACAGCAACGGTTGCAGAGTCGATTCCGCCACTCAATCCGAGAATCACCCTGCCGCGTCCTACTGTCGCTCTGATCTCGTCGATCGCACTGTTGATGAATGATTCTGAACTCCAGTCGGGATCGCATCCGCATATCGAAAAGAGGAAGTTTTTGAGCATCTTCTCGCCCTCTATGGTGTGCACAACCTCTGGATGGAACTGGATGCCATAGATATGCCCTTTTCTGAATGCTGCAACAGGAGATCCTGCGGTGTGCGCGATGATATCAAAATCCGCGGGCAGGCTTCCGATCAGATCCCCGTGCGACATCCAGACAGTCGTTTTTTCCAGGGTTCCCTCGAAGAGATCCGACCGGGCATCCACAGAGACCGAGAGTTCAGTCTTCCCGTATTCCCGCGTCCCGGTATGCTTGACATCCCCACCCATAGCGCGTGCGATCAGTTGGGCTCCGTAACAGATTCCAAGCACAGGGATCCCGAGATCGAATATTTCGGGGTTGCATACCGGCGCATTATCTGCATACACACTGGACGGTCCTCCTGACAGGATGATCGCGCTCGGATTCATATCTTGAATCGCTTCTGGCGTGGTGGTGTGCGGGATCAGCTCGGCGTACACCTCAAGATTCCTGCACCGACGCACGATCAGGTGGCTATACTGCCCGCCAAAATCCATGACTGCTACGATTTGCTTCTCCATGTCAAGACCTCTTCTAACATCTCATCATGAGATCGATTGCTTAATAAATGATTCACACGAGACTCAAATACAGGCATGATCGCAATAATCGACTATGGCATGGGAAACCTCCGTAGCATCCACAACGCGCTTGCTACGGTGGGTGGAAATCCGGTTATCGTATCGGATAGCAAGGCTCTTTCAGATGCAGACGCAGACGCTGTTGTTATCCCGGGTGTTGGCTCGTTTGGCGACGCGATGCGCAATCTTGCGCCGTTTGCGGATGGATTATTTGAGTTAATAGGTTCTGGCACCCCCTTGCTCGGAATCTGCATCGGGATGCAGGTGTTGTTCGAGAGGAGTGCGGAGAGCGATGTTGCCGGGTTCGGGCTAATTAAGGGGGATGTTATCCGTCTTCCGGACGGGGTTAAAATCCCGCAGATGGGCTGGAACGAGCTTACGATACGCGGCGACACGGATCTGCTCGCAGGGATCGATGACGGTGATTTCTTCTATTTTGTGCATTCATATTACTGCGTTCCAGAGGACGAGCGCTTGATCGCCGCAACGACCGATTACGGCGTGGATATGGCTGCGGTTGTTGAGAAAGACAATATCCATGCGGTTCAGTTCCATCCGGAGAAATCGAGCAGGAAAGGGCTCAGGATTCTGAAGAATTTCGTGGAGATGGTCAAATGACCTTTGTGGAATTTGGATTCGTTGCGGACGTGGGCAACGTTTATGACCGGTCAGAAGCCATTCTGGTTCTGGAGGTTGAACGAAGATGGAGCTGCTACTAAAAATAGAGGAACGCGAGATGTATCCACTCGTAGAGATTGCAAAGATCGAAAGAACCGAAATAACTGAAACGATGGCTTCATTACTGCATGAATGGATCGAAAAAAAAGTCGTCGGGATGTATGCGGATGGTAAGATATCGCTCTGGAAAGCCGCGGAGATTATGGGGATGTCGTCGTGGGAGATGATTGACGTGCTGGCAGAAAGGGGCGCTCGGATTCAGATCGGGAGAATGGAACATTGATCGTGGTTAGCAATACAACCCCTCTGATATATCTTTCAAAGGCGGATATGTTACACATTTTAAAAAATCTCTTTGAAAACGTCCACGTTCCGACAGAGGTGTATAAAGAGGCGGTTAAATCCGGACTTTCGAAAGGTTATCTTGATGCCCGAAGAATCGATGCAGCATGCAAGGAGTGGATAATCGTAAAACCGGCAAGCATTGATCTCGGGCTGGCACTGGTTCAGAATGTGGGCAGGCACCCTGATATCGGGAAAATGTTGACCGGGATTCATGCGGGAGAGGTTGAAGCGATATCATTGGCGATGGAACTTGGTGCAAAACTCCTGATCGCTGACGATAGGGCGGTTATCCGGTTCGTTCTCAGTATACCGTCCTTATTCAAATTCAAGGTGATTGGAACCGGGGATATACTGGAGACTGCACTTGACCGGGAAATAATCTCTCAAAACGATTATGATGATTTTTTACAGATGTTTGGAACAGCGGTGGCGTTTGTGTCGCGGGAACCCTATCATGGCGCGACTGCCCGCGGCATCGGATTTCTGTGAAAACTTCGTGGAGATGATCAAATGTTAGCAAAACGAATCATTCCGTGCCTTGACTGCGATCTCGGAGTCCCACATGGCAGGGTTGTGAAAGGAGTTAAATTCAAGCAGATCAGGTACGCAGGCATCCCCTGGGAGCTTGCCGAGGAGTATGACCGGCAGGGTGCAGACGAACTGATCTTCCTTGACATCACTGCATCGCACGAGAGACGGGAGACGATGGCAAAGGTCATCGAGAAGACCTCTGAGAACGTCTTCATGCCGCTTACGGTCGGCGGCGGCATCAGAGCGCTTGCAGATGCCCGGACTGCGTTTAATTCAGGGGCAGACAAGGTCTCGGTCAACACCGCGGCACTCAAGAACCCAGGTCTCATCAATGATATCGCGAAGTACTTCGGGAATCAGGCGTGTGTCCTTGCAATCGATGCCAAGCGAAGGTACGGGCGCGAACCTGGTAGAGAGATGGTAGATACGCCTGATGGCGAATGCTGGTTTGAGTGCTCGTTTTATGGCGGAAGGGAGTTTACAGGCATCGATGCGATCCAGTGGGCGATAGAGGCAGAAGAGCGCGGGGCAGGAGACATTATGCTCACAAGCATGGACCGGGACGGCACAAAGGACGGATTTGACATCGAACTGACAGCGGCAGTCAGCGACAGCGTAAACATCCCGGTGATCGCATCAGGTGGCTGCGGGAATCCCGAACACATCCTTGAGGTGCTCCGGGATACGAATGCGTCTGCAGCATTGGCTGCGAGCATCTTTCACTTCGGGGAGTACACGGTCGGCGAGGTGAAGGAGTGTCTGCGGGATGGTGGGGTGCATGTCAGGATGTAACGAATCCGAAACACTTCACACCGCCACAACTTGAGCTTTTTCAAACCTCTGAAACCGTAATGTGGGCAAAGAATCGAGTTCTTGTCTGTAGGTAGTATCCGTTTGGTTCAGACAGTCGATGATAGCATTTTTAAAGCCCTTAAACTCGGAATAATATTTCGAATAAAGACACTGTTTCTTAACGAATTTCCACAGTCGCTCGGGTAAGATTTAAATTTGGCGAGTAAGGCGGAATGTAAAGCAATTCAATATCGAGGGATTCTGCTAACTCCCAAACAAGTTTACACTTCTGGTATCCGGCATTATCCAAAACAAGGGTGATAAGGACTCTAATGTCGAGGCGTGAAATGCGCCACAATAAATCACAAAAACTATGAGCGTTGATATATGTATCGTTGGTAACAGTGATTAATTCATGAGTTATAGCATTTGACGCACCTAAAACGTTGAATCGCTTTCTGCCAGCAGGGGCTTTAATAAACAATCTCTTAAAAGACCACAATATTCCGAGAAAGGGAGCCAGAACGAAGTGTGCAGCATCCACAAAAAAGACAACTCTCTTGCCAGACTTGGCTTCTTCGAGACGTGGCTCAAGCTCCTCTTTTAGGAAACGTTCTTGCTTATCAGGGTCCGCTTTAGCAGGAATCATGCCCACTTTGCGAGGAGTCATCATGTTTAAATGATAAATACTTGTCCAATGTAAAAGGTCAACCGGTGTTATTTTACTTAAACTTAGCGGTGTGGCTGCGGTGTGGCTGGGGCGTCACGCCGCCATGCGGTCCGGGTTGTGATTTGTGAGCCGCCCGGTTCAGGTCTCACCGTTTCGGCTGTATCGGATTTGAATGATGGCTTCAGCGCTGTTTCACAGACTCATGTTTGTCAACTCCTCGGACAAGTTCTGAAGCAGCGCTGTCAACCAATTTACGTTTACCTGACACAACGATCAACGAAATAACCATCAGTAGACACTGTGACACACAAACCCTTTTATTGACATACGCATAGTCACGTACAACCTTAAAAGTACAGTTGAATGGGTGTACGCATGATAGAAACTATACTGATATCGGCAAGGACGATTGATCAGGGTGCTACTCTCGAGGAAAAGACTTCACAGGCTTATTTTGATGCGGCTGCATACTGTGAGTTAAACGAAGGCAATCTCGAAGCGCTTGGAGTATCGGTCGACCAGAATGTAAAGGTGGCAACCGCCCACGGAACGGTTGTGGTGCCTGCAAAGATTGATAAACGGCTGCCGGATGACATAGTCTTCATCCCGATGGGACCATGGGCGAATGCTATCGTTGATCCGGATACCTGTGGCTGCGGAATGCCTGGATTCAAGGGCGTGCCAGCAACGGTCGAGGCGACCACGGATCCGGTACTGAACATGAAGGATCTGATGGCAACGTACAAGGAGTGAGAAAGGAGGAAAACGATATGCCAGTAATAAAAGACGTGGTATGCACGTTCTGTGGCTGTCTCTGCGACGACCTCGAAGTCACAGTCGAGGATAACAAGATCACAAAGGTGGGAAAGGCGTGTAAACTCGGACGGGCAAAGACGATGGGAATGTTTTTGCACGAGCGAATCGAGAAGCCGATGATCCGCAAGAACGGAAAAGACAGCGAACTTGAGGAATGCTCGTACGATGAAGCGATAACGAAGGCTGCTGAGATTCTTGTTGCTGCAAAGCGACCGATGTCGTACGGATGGTGCTCAACATCCTGTGAGGCGATCGAAAAAGCAGTTGTACTTGCAGAGGAGACCGGATCGCTCTTTGACAGCACGGCAAACGTCTGTCACGGACCAAGTGCGCTTGCCACTCAGGAGAAGGGTGCACCGTCCTGCTCGCTCGGGACTGCAAAGAACTACGCAGACCTGATCATCTTCTGGGGATGCAACCCTGTGCACGCCCACCCGAGGCACCAGACCCGGTACTCCACGATGGCGAAGGGAGCGTTCACACCAAACGGGAAGAAGGACAAGAAGATGGTTGTTGTTGATCCCAGGAACACAGATACCGCAAAGAAGGCGGACCTACTCATGCAGCTCAAACCAGGCACCGATTACGTCCTGATCGAGGCACTGCGGGCGATTGTGAACGGGCATGAGGATGTGTTGCCTGACGAGATCGCAGGGCTTCCGAAGGCGAAAGTGCTGGAACTGGCTGAGATGTGTAAAGCTTCAAAGTTCGGGATCATATACTTTGGAATGGGTATCACACAGACCAGAGGCAGATACAAGAGCGGCGACAATGTATCCTCACTCCTATCTGATCTGAACCAGACGAACAAGTTCGTGATGATCGGGATGCGCGGGCACTACAATGTGACAGGGTTCGGGCAGGTTGCGGCATGGGAGACTGGTTTTCCGATGGCAATCGACTTCTCACGAGGGTCTGCGTACTACAACCCGGGCGAGACCGGAACAAACGATGTCCTCATGCGAAAGGAAGTGGATGCGTTTATCACAGGAGCAGCAGACCCGGGAGCGCACTTCCCACAGGAATCGATAAAACATCTCTACAAGATCCCTGCGATACAGGTCGATGGGTACGCAAACCCGACAACAGAGTTCTCTGACGTCGTAATTCCTGCGGCAATCGCTGGTGTCGAATGTGACGGAACCGCATACCGGATGGACGGTCAGCCGATCAGGATGAAGAAGCTGATCGAGACCACGTTCAAGACGGACGAAGAGATTCTTACGGAAATCATAGCAAAAGTTCGTGAACTGAAAGGGGAAGGAGGTGCCTGAAATGGCAGAGATGATTATCAAGAACGGTGTCGTATACGACCCGAAGAACGGTGTCGATGGTGAGAGAAACGAGATCTGCATAAAAGACGGCAAGATCGTGGATAATGTTGGAGCCGGAGCAAAGATCGTCGATGCAGGCGGTTGCATCGTTCTGCCGGGTGGCGTTGACGGGCACACACACTGCGCAGGAAAGATCAATACCGCACGGGTCATGAGTCCGCATGATATGCGATATTCGCCGATACCAGGGCTTTCAGGACCTGAGCCAAGAACGAAACTCCTGCGCCCGCAGGTCGGGTACAACACCCCGAACACTCATGCGATCGGATACAGATACTCAAAACTCGGATACACCACGATTGCAGAGGCTGCGATCACGCCGATGATGGCACGGCACATGCACGAGGAGTTTGAGTCGATTCCGATCCTTGACAAGCTTGCGCTGGTACTGATGGGCAGCAACTGGCAGGTGATGCAGTACATCCAGGACGGCGACAGTGAGATGCTGAAGTCGTACATGGCATGGGCACTACTTGCATCCCGCGGATACGGTGTCAAAGTCGTAAACCCTGGCGGAGGCTCGAACTGGACCTGGGGCAAGAACGTGACAGGAATCGATGACAAAGTGATCGACTTCGATGTGACGCCCGCAGACATACTCATCGGGCTTGCAGAGGCAAACGAAGCCCTCAATCTCCCGCATTCGATCCATGTGCATTGCAACAACCTTGGAGTCCCTGGAAACATCACAACAACGCTTGCCACGATGAAGCTCCTTGAGAAAGTGAAGGCATCACAGGACAGGCAGGTCATGCATCTTACGCACATGCAGTTTCATTCCTACACGGGCACGTCATGGATGGACTTTGCATCAGGATCGGACCAGATCGCAGACTACGTAAACAAGCACGACCACCTCACATTCGACATGGGACAGATGATCTTTGGTCCTGCTATGACGATGACCGCAGACGGTCCCACCGAGTACAGGAACGCACGGATGTTTGATGCGAAATGGAGCAACTACGATCAGGAACTTGAGGATGCAGGCGGCATTGTGCCACTCGCCTACTCGCCCCAGCATTTCGCACATGCAACGATGTGGTCGATCGGACTCGAACTGGCACTGCTCGTGAAAGACCCGTGGAAGGTAATGTTCACAACGGATAACCCCAACGGCGGCGCATTCGTGAACTATCCTGAGGCGCAGATGCTCCTGATGAGTGATAAGAAGCGGCAGGAAGTAATCGCGGGATTCCCTGACATGACAATGGACCGCATAAGCCTTCCGAATATCGATCGTGAACTGGACTGGGGCGAGATGACTGTGATGACCCGCTCGATGCCGGCAAAGATGCTCGGACTCGATGTGAAGGGACATCTCGGCGCAGGAGCAGACGCGGATGTTACGATCTACGATGTCAAGCCTGACAAGGTCGATGTGTCGGTTGAGCACGAGACAGTCAAGAAGGCGCTCAGCTTTGCGAAGTACACGATCAAGGGCGGAGAGATCGTTGTTCGAGACGGCGATATCACGGCATTACCGAAAGGAAAGGTCTACTGGGTAAACGCCTACGAAAACGGCATTGTGCAGGCAGAGAAGGACAGGCTGATTACGGATCTTGAAGAGCGTTTCAAGAAGTACTACAGCATGCAGTTCTCAAACTACATGGTCGAGGATGCGTACGTGTCCCGTCCAGTTGAAATGAGACCGGAGGTGGCGTAGATGCAGACAGTAACACTCAAACCAAAGAGAAGCCCAACGATCTCGATTGAGGCAGAGAACATAACACCGGACGCATTTGCCGGAAAGAGCGCTGCTGAGATCGGAGCGATCGGTGCGTGGGAAGGAAACGAAGAGATCACGCTTGCAGACCTCTTTGATGTCACGGTCGATGGGTCTGGTGACGCGGCAGGCACGAAGATCGTGATCGACGGCGATGTCCCGCGGGTCAAGAGGATCGGCGAGGCGATGACCGCTGGCGAGATCGTCGTCAAGGGCGACGTCGATATGCGCTGCGGAGCGCTCATGAGCGGCGGATCGATCACTGTTGAGGGTGATGCCGATTCATGGGTCGGACGTGAGATGATGGGCGGCGAGATCCTTGTGAAGGGCAACGCAGCATACTACGCAGGCGGCGGATACCGCGGAGAGACCTGCGGGATGCGTGGCGGAAAGCTCACGATCGAGGGCGATGTGCTCGATTATCTTGGCGAACACATGTGTGGCGGCGAGATTCTCGTGAAGGGTAACGCTCGGCTGCTTGCTGGTGTTCTGAACTGGAGCGGGACTATTACTATCGAGGGTGATACGACGCTTCCAGGCGGCGAGATGAAGAGCGGCACGATCTTTGTGAAGGGCAAGGTGCTCGAGATGCTGCCGACGTACAAGGACGAAGGGACCGAAGAGGTCGATGGAGTTACGTACCGGAAGTATATCGGCGACCTATCACGCAATGGTGAAGGCGTGCTGTACGTGAGTGTGTGAAAGCACACTCACGGGGGTTTCTTTTTTTAGAGGAGATGCTATGATGGCGATGACGTGGCTGGATAGCTATAATAAACGTAAAACAGAACCTGATTGGATCGTTAGAAAAAATAAAGTCTTAAAATGTTTAAAAGACAGAGAGCTTAGCATTACACAAATTATGCAAGAAACAAAATTAAAAGGCACTAGCGTTCCCTGGATGATTAGTGATTTAAAGCGAGCTAAAATTGTCAAATCCCGATTAGTCGATGGAAATGAACTTTACGTCATCAATGACCCACTGCCTCCCGACGCTATTCTATAAATGGTATTGTTATACCTGTTATCAATACGGAACATGGTCTTAAATAGGCGGCGGAACTGAAATGGATATGGTGGTCTATTAATGCAAAAAAGATACGGTTATGTTGTTGGATTCATAATATCGGTGTTTTTCGCCATATCATTTTTGATGACGGTAAGTGCAAGCCTTTTAGATCCGGCTCTAACCATTGAGTTCATCGAAACACATCCTTTATTTTCATTGATGGGTCCAATAATGGGGTATTGTGTACACATTTTCGGAAATATGTTTTTTGCTGCAGTAGCCATCTTTTATGCATTGGTTTGCTGGCGAAAATACAATAGTTAATGTTAAAAAAAGTGGTTAGGAGATGAAAATGAGTTTTGACAACTCGAATAGGGATCTGTATACGATTAAACTTCAAATTTCAACAAATGTGACTCCGCAAGAATGTATTGAAGTTGGGGGTTGGAAATTTGAGAATACGTTTGTTGATGGTCGTGAGGTTTTACTTGGAATAATTAAAATAGAGTCGGAAGACTATAAAGGTATTATGCCCCCGGTTGGCTCCCAAGCTTTAGATGAAGTCGAGACGCCATTATCTGCTTTAACGTTTTGTCTCGATGGTATGTTTAGAGTTAATCCACATAAAATGGAAGTGCTTTCTTCTAAAGTGATATTACCAAAAATCATAGGTTATGATGATTTTAGGCACACAGCGTTCGGAAGGGTTTTTAAGCGAGAAGAATGCGAATATGTTGAAAAAATAAATGAAAGTATAAAAAATGATGAGAATCTAAAACAATTACTCACTTATTATAGGTTGGGGATAGATCTCTCTTTTAGATATTATAATCCTTCTGAAGCATTTTTAAACTTTTATAAAGTTATAGAAAAAATAAGTTGGATAATTTGTGCTGAACACGATCCTGAATTTAAAGCTAAAAAAGAAAAAGAAATAAACAAGACTGCAAAAGCAATATTAAATGAACGAAGATTGGAACGGCATAGCGATGAGATTAAAATTAATCTAATAAAGAATTTAATAAATAAATATATTAACCAAAAGAAAATAAAAACAAAAGATCAAATAGAATTTGCATGTGGAAAATTAGGGCTTTCAGATGAAATAGAAACAACAAAAATACTTGTGGATATAAGGAATCGAGGAGGTATTGCACATAGTTTAAAAGAACAAGAACAAAAAGAATTACTTGAAGAGATTAGAGATTGTAGAAATATTGCAAGAAAATTTATACTTAAATATTTAATCACGTATAATATTTTAGAACCAGAAAGTTATTCGGATCTTATGCAAGTTACAAGTGGAGTGTATTAATTCATCCACAGTGTAAATCGCCCGTGGCGGCGCACCCCCACGACTCCCCCGGCGGCGCATCCGCCCATCGACGCGAGACGCTCCCGCCGCCCGGCTCGCCTGCGACGAAGCACGCACAGCACGAATAGGCGGCGATGGTCGATTCAACTGAGCCGCAAAACCTATATCACCATAAGCACAAGCGATCTACAGAATAAACTCAAATCATCAAGAGAGGCGTACAACGTGAAAAGAGACTTTACAGTTGTTATAGAGCGAGACGAAGACGGTATCTATGTAGCGTCCGTTCCCGAACTTAGTGGGTGCCACACACAGGCAAAAACCCTCGATGAGTTGAGGGGGAGGATAACAGAAGCGGTTCAACTTTATTTAGAGGTTGAATCTGAAAAAGTGTCTGCATCCGAGTTCATTGGCATCCAACGAGTTGGGGTTTCTGTTTGATTGATACGATTAAGCCCCTGCCTGCCAGAAAAGTTATCAGGGCATTGGAAAACATTGGTTTTCGGCAAATCAGACAGAAAGGCAGCCATCTATTCATGCGGCACCCTGATGGGCGGACCACCCTGATCCCGATACATCATGGAGAAAAGATAGGGAAGGGGATGATTCGAAAAATAATAAACGATGCCGAACTTACGAGAGATGAGTGGTTCGATTTGATCACAGATATCTGACGTTTCGCCCACTGGTCGGAGTATCACTTGGCTCCGAACGCACACTCCACGTCCACCAATGCCCGTTCCTGAATCGCGGATCTTCTGGGCGGCGCATCCCACGCCACAGCCACCCACCGACCCGGGCAGCCCGCCCCCGCTCCACCTCTTTCGCAATTCCACGCACGGACGGCGGCGCATCCTCCCACACCACCGCGAGACGCTCCCGCCGCCCGGCTCGCCTGCGACGAGCACACTATAGCACGAATAGGCAGCGGGGGCGGCGAAGATGCGAGAGCGCCCGAGCCGCAAACACTATATCATCGCAGGCATAAGTAATCTATGAATCCCCTATTCAAGATGTCTATAAACATAAAAATAGCGAGGTATCATCAGAGTGAACATGAAACCAGAAGTCAAGAATTGGTTGGAACAAGCAGAACACGACATAGAAGTTGCAGAATATAATTTTGACGGAAATATGCTGGATGCTGCTGCTTTTTATTCGCAGCAAGCAGCGGAAAAGGCATTGAAATCGTTGTACATCTCAAAGTTTAACGAACTGTGGAGGGTGCATGATCTGGTGAGAATTGCAAAGAGGGTTGAAGCGCCGATTAAAATTGTTAGATTATGCGCAAAGATCACTCCTGCATACACT
Organism: Methanobacteriota archaeon; assembly: GCA_048634345.1. Taxonomy (GTDB): domain Archaea; phylum Halobacteriota; class Methanosarcinia; order Methanosarcinales; family Methanogasteraceae; genus Methanogaster_D. The sequence continues at coordinate 12,853 of JAIWAP010000038.1, forward strand.
GGCACTCGATATCCCGATGTCTGTAACGAATATGACCGTAGAGATGTGGAAGAGATTTTGAGGGGTGCAAAGGAGGTACTGGAATGGGTGAAGATAAATCTAAACTTATAAAAGCGTTAAAAGAGTTTAAAGAGACTCTATGCCAAAAATATGACATAAAAGAAATGATATTATTTGGCTCTCAGGTGAGTGGAACGGCGGATGAGGATAGCGATGTTGATTTAATCGTGGTTGGCAATGAGTTCAAGGATAAAAGCCCTCTAAAAAGACCTTTTGACCTCTACCTGGAATGGACGATGGATTATCCAGTAGATTTTCTATGCTACACGCCAGAAGAATTTGAAGAGAAGCGAAATGAGATAAGTATTGTTCGTCATGCGATAAACGAGGGGATTGCGATTTGATAGGTTGGTATGACTTTGTATATTCAAAAAGCGTTTCATATGCAGAAAATCTAATCTGCTGCGAGTGAGGACACCTGCACCGCCCATCTTGCATGCGAATCTCCTTGGGCGGCGCATCTCATCCCACAGCCACCCGCCGCCTGCACATACCTCTGCCCGCCCCCACTCCATCTGCACTTCCACGTCCCTTCCGGCGGCGCATCCACCACAACATCGCAGGCGTAGATGCCCCCGCCGCCCGGCTCGCATGCGACGAAGCACGCAGAGCACGAAGGGGCGGCGGGGCGACAGAAGCAAGAATGAAAATGTTAATAAGAAACGAAATAGCATGTGTACTGTGTGGAACTTGGGGATCAATTGGAATCACAAGCGATGCAAACATGCTATCGAACGGATGTGGCTTCGGG
>JAIWAP010000039.1:0-13436 GCA_048634345.1 Methanobacteriota archaeon
GATAAATGCTTGCAACACGAACGATTGCCCATAATAAAGTCAGATCGGCTCTGTCGATCATCGGAGTTGCGGTCGCTGTCATCTCCATCGTCGTCATCGCCTCGGTCGGGAACGGGCTTCTCGCAACGGGTGAAACGACGTTCAAACAGAGCACGATGCATCTCTGGATGACCGGTGAGAGCGTGGACGTGTCATCGCAGTATCTCGGGGCAGAGGAAGCAGGCATCGATGGTGCACATGCGCTTTCGGATCAGTTGCAAAGAGAGGATCGCATCGCACTGGCATCACCGATACTGACGGAGGTTGTGTATGCGTTTAAGGAGGGGGATGAGCCAAAGCCCCTGTTTGGGATCGGGATCAAGGGCGCAGTGGGTGGGGCTGACCAGATGGTGAGTGTATCTGGCGGAACCGGTCTTACCAGAAGCTCCCACTACAACGCGGGCAGATACGATGGAAATTGGACTTATGAGGTGCTGATCGATTCGAGGGGGGCTCTGGCGCTTAGCGCATCGGTTGGCGACGAAATTTTCGTGGGTAAAACGCTATCCGAGGCAAAGGATAATCGGTTTCGGATAGTTGGCATCACAGATTCGCTCTCGATGTTCAGTTCCAATCCGATGATCGTATTTCACTTATCCGAGCTTCAGGACCTGACCGGGAACAAGTACTACGACCGGGTGAACCTGATGGTGATACGGTTGCATGACCCAGGGGTAGCGGACGGGGTGAAGGCGATGCTTGAGGATAAGTATCCGTACGAGGTGAGCACCAACAGCGAGTACCTGAGGAAGATTCTGAAGCAGAACGCGGTGGTGCTTGTCAGCGCAACCGCAATCGTTGCACTGGCAGTGATTATGGGCATGGTTCTTGTGGTTGCAACGATGCTCCTCTCCTTAAGCGATCGGAAGAGGGAGATCGGGATCTTGAAGGTGCTCGGTTTCTCCAGAGGATCGATTCTCATGAGCATCGGACTTGAAGGATTGATCATCTGCGGGATTGGCGGGGTAATCGGGTGTTTATTATCTTTTCCGATCTCAGAACTGCTCAACACGCTGATATATCGTGCTGTCGGGTTCAATAACCTTGTCGTGATCAAGGCAGAGTTTGTTTACATGGGGCTGTCGCTTGCGGTCGCTATGGGGCTGGTCTCGACCGCTGTTTATGTGGCGGGAATCAACCGGATAAAGCCGATGGACCTGCTAAGGGGGCTATGAGGTAATCTCCAGCCCGGGTCGCCTTGATTTCCAGTTACCCGAAATGCGAGATCACGAAGAGCCAACCCCCTATCATGATATCACATCCCCACCCATAACCCTGCTCTCTCCATCGATCTTCTCCACCTTGATCACATTCTCATACTTCTCGTTGAATGTGTCGTCATGCGATATGACGAAAATCTGTTTGAATCCGGATATGTTCAGTATCTGCTCTGAAAGCTTCTCTCTGCGCATCTCATCCATGTTCTGGGTCGGTTCGTCAAGGAATACGACATCGCATCCTGAGAGTATCTTCAGAAGCGCGAAACGAACCGCAAGTGAGGCTGCCATCTGTTCTCCTCCGCTTAACTGGTTGAATTCCTTCTCTTCTCCGTGCTCTGTTATCAGGACGGCGTAATCATGTGTCCATCGAAGTTCCTGCATATAATCATCGATGATCTCGCAGTATATCCGGTTAGCCTCTTCCCCTATATTTTTGATGAGTCTACCCGCGATTAACTGGGCAGAATCCTTTAGTGTAGTCCTTATGAACTCAATGTAGCGGAGAAAATCATTTTTCGATTCACATTTCCGCCTGACGCCCTCTTTTTCCAGGATCAGCGACTCCATACCACCAAGGTCCTTCTTAAGCCCTTCGAGATTCCCGGATACCACATCATACTCGGTCTTCTTGCTGCCGAGTGCCATATTCCTCACCTCGTGCTCCCGGTTTACTCGTTCAAACTCCGCTTCATTGAACGTGGACATCTGTTCAGCCAGAGTCCGTGTGAGGTGGTCGTTCTCCCGCCCTTTTCCTGATATTTCGCGGTTCACCTCGTCGTATATGCTCCGGCACATGCCCACCTTGCCGGCATTCGTCTCGTTCTGCAAATATTTTCGGTAATGCGGCTCGCAATCGTGCATTATCCGCCTGATCCCGTTCTCCCTCGAGCCAAGGTCTGAAAATTCAGATAACCCCAGTTTTATCTCGAACAATCCGGATTTTTCCTCTTTCAGGTCACCCTCATTGATTTTGATCCGGTTCAGTTCCTCTGTTCTGGCATCCACCAGTGTTTCCATCTTTGATGCCTGATGCTCCGGGTTGTCCAGTTCCTTAAGCTGCCCCGCCATCAGTTCTCTCGTCTTCCGGGTCTTTGCAGGAAGTTTTGCCTCGTCATGAAGATCTGTCAGGTAAGTTGCATATTTTTGAGAGAAGATTGAGTCGTGTTCACTTATTTTTGCATTACGCTCTTGCAACTGGTCTTTCACGTCTGACAGTAATGTTAGCTGCCCGGTTATCCGGGATATATCAGAACTATTCGTATTCATCCGCTTTTCAGGATTGTTCAGCCATTTAATCCTGTTTTCCATCATTTCTCTCGTCTTCTTGATCTTTGCAGGAAGTTCTGCTGTGTCAGGAAGATCTGCCATGTAAGGTGCATATTTTTGAGAGATGATTAAGTCCTGTTCATGTAATTTCGCATTACACTCTTGCAACCGGTCTTTCACATCTGATAGCAATGCCCGCTGCCCGGTTATCCGGGATATCTCAGAACTATTCGTATTCATCCGTTTTTCAGGGTCATTCAGTCCTTTCAATTCTTTTTCGGTTCTCGCAAGTTCGCCCTTCAGCGTCTTCAGTTCTTCCTCGCTTTTATTTAGTTTTTCTTCAAAATAGTCTGAAAAACTTGTGACTGCCGCACATTCGACTCCCTCAAGGATTGGACACCGGTTCGTCGCTCCTGTTTCTCTCTTATTCTTTCTGATACTCTTTATTTTATCCTGTACATCAGATTCTTTGACAATCATCTTCTGTTTCTGATGCTTAAGCTCCTCCGCCTTCTTTGCCAGCGGCTCGATCTCTGTTCGCTCCGTTTCGAGCTTACGGAGGTCTTTCGATAAGTTTTCGGATACTTCATTCTTTTTATTGAGATCACTGATATCAGACTGGAGCGAATCGATCTCTCTCATCAGGTCTTCGACTGTCCTTAGTCCACCCTCAAGCTCTTTTTGTTCCTTTACCAGCGGCTCAAGGTCTTTCAATGCCTTTCTACGATTTTCCAGTTCTTCTGAGAGGTTCTTCTTTTTTTCCAGTTCCTGCTCCATCTGCTTTATCTTATTCTCCTGCTTCAGCATCTGCTTCTCGAGATGGTTTCTTCTCGTTTTCTCCCCGTCCAGTTCTTTCAATTTTTTCTGGGATTCGAGATACGCATCTTTTAAGTCCAGCGTCTCGTCGAGTATCTTTTTTGCGTCCAACGCCTCTTCAAACTGTTTTTTTGCGGTGGCGAGATCTTTTTTTAGCTCTGCAACATCCCTTTCCAGTTTTTCTATCTCTTTTTTTATGGAATCGATCGATTCCTTCTTCCTGCCAAGATCATCCTTCAACAGATGCAGTTCTCTCAATTGTTTCTCCAGCCGTGCTATATCTTCCGTTATCCCTGAAACCCTGGTCCTTTCGCGTCCGAATCTCTCCTTTAACTCGTCATAGTTCGCTGTTCTACCTTTCAGTTCGTGATGTTTCTTCTCCAGATCCTCTATTTCGGTTTTAACGATCTTCACGACATCGCTTAAGTTCTCGAATGCTTTTCTGTACTCATCCACCCGGAGGATGCTGTCAAAAACCTTTTTCCTCACCGTTGGGGTCGAAAGAAACGACGTAGTAAATGTTCCCTGTGGAACTCCGACCGCATTCTCGAATATTGACGAGAGATCGCCGGAATTTATGGCACCATCAAAGAGATTCTCCACAACCCAGTCCTGCACATCGGTCTTTCCGGATGCAAGTTTCCCGCGCTGGGACTCGACCCAGTAATCCCCCTTAACCGATCGTACAATCACATATTCCACGTCATCAGAGGCGATGACGTATACCCGGACCTCTCCTGACTTTGTTCCTTTCCGCAGGAAGTGCTTCTTGCTGTAGGGAAGGTGATCAAAGAGCGCAAACCCGATGCTCTCAAGAATCGTGGTCTTGCCTGCGCCGTTCTCCCCGCTGATGCCGTTGACACCGTGCCTGAATGAGATCTCCTCATCGCTGTACGACTTGATATTCCTGAGCTGGACCGAGTTAATCCACATCCGCGTCACCGGTCCTGTCTGCCCCGCCCCTGCCAAACGGCAGATCGGTCTGACCTGTCTGTTCCCTGTTTCCGCCACTGACCACATCAAACGAACCCTGCAGCCGTTCAAGAATTGTCTGCGGGTCGGTTCCGGTGACTGCAAGCTGTTTTGCCTCGATTACCGTGTCCACAACATCGTTTAAGTGTGTGCGGTGCTGCGTGCCCCGGACCATCTCCTCTATCACGGATCGCTCGATCTCTGATCTGGAGACGTCGGAGCGGTCATCAACACTGGTCGGCTCCTTTGTGTTAAGGATCTTCACGTTGACCCACAACGGGTTGAGGTGCTCGGAGACAACCCCTCGTATCTTCTCGACAGATACGTCCGTTCTCGGAAACATGAGATCGCCGTGCAGCGAAATATCAACAAGCGGTTCCATGCCACTATCCTTATCCCTCGCCCCACCTCCAGCCCCAGCTTCACCATTACCTCCATCATCCCCCTCCTTCACCCCATCCACTCTATCCCCTGCCCTGCCCCCGCGGGACGCCGGCACCCCTTCGACAACCGACCTGATGTTGCTGTACAGGTCCTGAAGCGAGAGTATGCCGCTCACATCAATTCCGAACCGCTCCACCGGGCGGGATTTTACGCTCCGAAACGCAGCCTTACCATCCACTACATGGTAGAACCCTTTCGGCTTGTTGTGTTCAGAGATCGAAACCATCTCGCAGCTTCCCCCATTGAATATCCACCCATCGTACTCGTATTTTATATGATAATGCCCGAGCGCAAGATAATCGACGACATCTCGCAGGGGGAGCAGCGAATTGTAGGATAGCTCGCCGATACCGGATGTGCTGATCACCCCCTCCATTCCAAAGTGCATCATCAGGATCGTGTAGTCTGGAGTGCCGCACAGGTCATTGATCGCCGCAATCTCCTCTGCAATCTCCGGTATCGCACCTCTGGTCTGTGATCCGAGATATTTGATGCCAAAGATGCGTGTGCTGCGTGTTCCGCTGTGGTCAACGAAATCCCCCATCAGTTTAACGCCGCAATCCTCCATCTCTTTGATCCGGATTAACCGCAACAAGCCCTGTGCACCAAGGATTTGCAGCCAGCTGTTCACATCCCGGTGATATGCAAGATCGTGGTTTCCTTCGATCACGTACACCGGAATCTCGTGGTCCTTCAGCTTTTGAAGGATCTTGAACGCCTGCAGGTAGGTCGGAGCGTTGATATTCCTCTTGTGGAAGAGATCTCCTGCAATCAGCAGAAATTCGGCATCCGACTGGATCGTATAATCGGCAACCTGGTCAAAAGCACGTGCAAAATCCTTGAACCGCTCCTTAAGATTGTATTGCACATACCCGAGATGGAAATCGCTCGCATGTACAAAGTTCATGCCCGTCTCTTTGATCACGTGGCACATTAATATGTCGGAATGCTACAATATATTCATGGAAGTTCAGGCGCCGTTGCTGGTTCTTGCGATCGCGATCACAATCGACCTTGCCTTCGGCGAGATGCCGAACACGCTTCATCCGGTGGTCTGGATCGGTTCGCTGATACAGAAAACCACGATGATCTGCGAGCAGGTGGCGCAGAAGTCACAGAAGTTGCGGAAGTATCTGTGCGGACTTGTGCTGACGCTGATCGTAATCTCATGCGCTGCCGCCTTTGGGATGCTGCTGAACGTTCTTGCTTCGCACCATCAGATCACAGGAATCGTTGTAACCGCGTATTTCCTGAAATCGACGTTCTCAATACGGTCGCTCGTCAGTTCCTCGAATCTGATTCGGAGGGACCTCTCAGCAAATGATCTGAAGAGCGCTAGAAGCGACCTGACCTCTCTTGTGAGCAGGGATGCAAGCGGGCTTGACGAGCCGAAAATCGCATCGGCTGCAATCGAATCGACTGCTGAGAACTTTGTGGACAGCATCCTCTCGCCGATACTCTACTTCGCATTATTCGGAATTCCCGGCGCTCTTGTGTACAAGGCGATCAATACGCTCGACTCGATGGTCGGATACCAAAACGAGCGGTTCAGGGAGATCGGTTTTGTCTCTGCGAAACTGGATGATGTCGTGAACTGGATTCCCGCGAGGTTGTCTGTGATATTCATTCTTCTGGCGTCCATCCGGTTCAGTCCGAGATCTGCGTTGCGGGTCTGTCTGCGTGACCATGCGCTTCCCGCGTCCCCGAACTCCGGATACCCGATGGCGATGGTTGCGGGCGCGCTTTCGTGCAGGCTTGAGAAACCGGGGAGTTATGTTCTTGGGGGGGAGTATCCTGATCCGACCGGAGAGCATATTCGTCATGCAAATTGGGTCGTTCTGGTTGCGACGTTTCTTCTGGTTGTGGTGGTCGGGGCATGGCACTGGATTTGTGGGGCGACGCTCTGAGATGGTTGTCATCCACAACCCATTGCCGATAAACTTCCAATGAATTGCCAATAACTTGCCGATAAACAGGATCCCGTCCGGATACGATTGTCACTGAAACGGGCACGGATGCTTGCATTATAGCTAAACTTCGGTTCAACCCTGAGAACTTCATTTCAACTCCTGGGCTCTGACAGAAGGTTTATGTACGATGACAAATTATTTCTGTACATGAACAGAATTATCTTGTTCAATAACAACAGGAGGAATCAATAAATGAACATAAAGACACTTGTCGCGATATTCATCGTGGCACTCTGCATCGTGGTTATGCCGGCGATTGCGCAGGAGAACAACACAACCGCGAATGAGACGAATACTACACTAACGCCCCCACTCCCCGACTTCGAACCAACAACATCGGCGACCGCGGAACCAACCGCCGCGGAGACTGCGGAGACTGCAGAGCCTGCACCGACCGAAGCAAAGTTCCGGGTCGGTCCCACCGTAACGCTGCGTCCTGTAAACGACGTGATCGATAAGTCGCAGGACGGGCTTGTTGAACTCTACATGAACAACCCGACACTCAATGATGTAACACTGACGGCTGATGTGCAGGTCAGCGTGCCATCCGGAATCCATGTCTACGGCGAAGGCTTTGGGTATGGCGGCGCAGCCGGAACAGTCGCGGGAACGTTTACGGTGCCGCCAGGAACCGTCAGAACGATCCACATCAACATCAAGGCTGCGAAGACTGGCAAATTCACCGTCCACTTCACAGGGCTGTACTGGCCCGGCGACGATAAGGATGCTTTCCAGCAGATCTCACTGACACACCCGTTAACCGTGAAAGAACCGTCGCCCAATCCAACAGACCCGAAACCAACCGGCAGAGCTGTCGAAACTGATGAAACCAGCACGGATAAGCCGGGTGAACTGCCACTGCCATCGGGCTTACTATCGGTGATCGCGATCGTAATCGCGTTCGGTGCACTGATGATCCGAAAGGATTGAGGCAGCCCTGGGCAATCGGAGAACAAGAGGAATCGAATATGAATACGAGGAAACCCACTATCGTATGCATTCTGTGTTTGTGCCTGTGCATGGTTGTCATGCCAGTGATAGCGCAGGAGAATGATACAGCCGCTAATGTTACGAATGTTACGGTAACGGCAACGCCCGTAATCGAACAAACCGCCGCAGAGACTGCGACACCCGCACCGACCGAAGCAAAGTTCCGGGTCGGTCCAACCGTAACGCTGCGCCCTGTAAACGATGTGATCAATAAGTCGCAGGACGGGCTTGTCGAACTGTATATGTACAACCCAACCGTAAACGACGTGACGCTGACTGCTGATGTGCAGATCAGCGTGCCATCCGGAATCCACGTCTACGGAGAGGGCTTCGCATCCGGCGGTGCAGCAGGAACGGTTGCCGGGACGTTTACGGTACCACCAGGAACCGTCAGAACGATTCACATCAACATCAAGAGCGAGAAGACTGGCGACTTCACTGTGCACTTCACAGGGTTATACTGGCCCGGTGACGATAAGGATGCTTTCCAGCAGATCTCGCTGACGCACCCACTCACGGTGAAAGAGCCGTCGCCCGATCCGCTGGATCCGAAACCAACCGGCAACGGTGGAATGAAGGAACTCCCATACACATACATCATCGTCGGGTGTCTGGCGGTGATTGCGATCGCATTCATTGCGATGATGCTCAGGAAGCCTCCAAAGACCGAGGTAGTCATTGAGGAGGAGTAGACCTACAAATGAAAAGAATCAGGGTAGGTATCGGAGGAAACGGGACAGTCCGGATCAAGCTGAAGAAGAAGAGGAAAGCGGAGCGTGTGGATGCGGCAGAGATGGGCGGAGCACCATATACACCACTGACGGCTCCTGCACGCCCTGCGCCCATCGTTCCTGCCGCCGGAGGGCATGGGATTTCACTCTCCCACCCCATCATCAGCCAGATGGAGATCCGGGTGGAGTCCGTCTTTCGACCAAAAGAGCCTGATGTGGAGGTGGTCTACGCACTCACCGGGTATGGCGCAAGCGTTGACCATCTCCACAAGTTCTCATCAAACGAAGTGGTGGCTCATGCCACTCCGGAGATGGTCTCTTATGTTGCCGAAAAGATGGTCGAGCACATCAGGGCTGAGCGAGCCGAGATGCCAAACCTGATCGTACACGTCCATAGCCACCCGCTGGGTGCGCCTGCTCTATCTGCTGTGGATAAGGAGGCGATGCCAGAGGTTGCCGCACGGATCAGGGCAATCGTGCCGGATGCAACCGTGCTTTTTGGCGTACATGCCGTGGGAAGCGAGGAGCGCAGACCGCGGGAGCCTCCGGAGCGGGTCTCAGAGAATAAGGTGCGGTGGAGCAGCATCACCCGGACGCATGAGGTTGCGTTCTTTGATGAGGATGCGGAGCCGGTAGAGGTGAGGATCGATGGATAGGTCAGAGAGCATCGAGAAACTTGCCGGGCTTCTCTCGGCAGACGAGTACGGGGATGTGGTTGCAGAGATGCTTGTCGAGATACTTGCCGATGAGCAGAAGCGGAATATCTTTGTCGCCGAGCTTCAGGAGCTTGCAGACAAGCTAAAGGCGATCGATCAGGGGATAAGGCTCACACCGATGGAGCGTAGCGTGCTTGATTCCGTGCTCGCGAAGAAGCAGCCGCTTAACGCGGGTGAGGTATCTGATGCGATGGGCGCGGAATATCCAAGTTTGCGGCACAGGACTCATGCATCGAGTGTGCTCAATTCGCTTGTATCAAAGGGGGTTCTTGGGAAGATTAAAATAGGTCCCGGCTATTACTTCACATCACCTGTTGAGGCTGTGATGGAATGCCTCAAGAGGCGAGGCGAAGAGCCGGACAGGTGCTCGCCGGTCAGGATCGCGGATGAGACCGGGATGCCGCTTGCTGTGGTGCTTGAGGTGATCGGGGGGTTGTTGGGATAGGAAGTATTTAGATATGATAAAAACGTGGCTATACATAGAATATGGACCGGAATGGAATAGGAGGTTGCATCGTTGAATCCATTGGAATTAGAAGAAAGAGAGAATCAAGATGTGCTTGATTTCATTTTAAAGGGTGTAGATAGAATCCATGGTGGTAAAAAGGTAGAAATTATGGATTTGGTTCCTGAGTTAAAGGAAATTAGAGATGAAAGTTATTCACTGTTTACCCACCCGGGAAATCCAGAAACCGCGATGAACCGCCCCATTGCAAATATAGGCAACGTTCTGGCAACTAATATGTCGGAATATATAATTTTTCCATTAGAACTTTTAAACACAAAAAATGATTTTAAATATTTTAATGGATTGTCAAATGGTTGTGGATTGAATTTTGAAGATTTCTTGGAACACATACGAAATGGGGAAATTAAGCCAGTATTAACAAGTTCTCCAAAAGAATACGATTATAGCAGAAATAATGGAAAGTGTTTCTATAAAGATATCTTTGACGCATGTGCTGTTCAGGATTATACGCCCCCATATTCAAGTTGGAGAGTAGTTCGGTTATTTGAAGAACTTAAGCTTGCCAAAGTAGCTGATGAGTTGGGTATAGCCATAGACAATGGCAGGGGGGATGAAGTACGAGGAAAGTATCCAGGATACTCTATGACAAAATGCAACGAGGATGCTAAAAAGCTTCTTAATAATAGCGCAGTCAAAAAAATAGGAAAGGAGTATCTTATTGATGATGAAACTGTTGTTAAAACATTAGAAACTTCTTTATTCGACCTTAGGTTATTTGGATTTGAAGGATTGGTTGATTGGGTCATAGAACTTAGCAAGAAGGATCCTTACTTGGGATATTATATATTAAATGCTTACGACAGTTATTTTATTCGTCCTTTTGTGGATGGTTTATTCGGTTACATCCACTACGATTACGATGAAATAAGAGCTATGTCGCTTCTCAGAGTAGTTGCAAGTGTTTCAGATGAATTATGTTCTGCCCCGGCTTCAGCTTCAATCATTGTAAAACATCCTATAGAGATAAATACGATAAAACCAAGTCGGAAGGGTCTAAAAGTCCTTATAGAAAATAGAGACAGAAAAGCGCTAAATAAATGCTCTTCCGACCTGAAAAATGCAATTAACAACGGAGATTTGAACAAAATCCCTAACTTGAATGAAAAGTTGGGCGGGATAGTTGAAGAAGTTATAAATAATGAAGTTAGAAGTTTGTATAGAACCGAAAAAATTGTAAACAATTCTTTAACGGTTGGAAGTTGTCTTATCGAAAACAGTTCAATGGTCATCAACAATTATCTGAAACAATTGGAATTCCTATTGAAATTGGTGCGAAAATGTCAGCATACTACATGAGAACAAACATTGATCCAAAAAGTGTTGTTAAATTCTTGCATAGAAAATCGCCATTAACAAGCTGCGGATTGCCTGTTGTATCATGGGAATATGATATAAAACCCAAAGGACGATCATGAAACGAATTATCGGAATCCTGATATCGCTTGCACTTATAAACGCGGTGTGTGCTGAAACGGCTCTTGGAGCGGAATGGAGCAAGACCTTTGGAGGAACTGGGGGCGATGGGATAGATTCTGTTCAGCAGACCTCTGACGGTGGCTACATCCTTGCAGGATGCACGGACTCATACGGTGCTGGCGGGTTTGATTTTTGGCTCGTGAAAACTGATTTCAATGGAAATAAGCAATGGAACAAGACCTATGGAGGAACTAATCGTGATGAAGCAGATTCGGTCCAGCAAACTTCCGATGGTGGCTACATCCTCACAGGAAAAACATCGTCGTACGGTGCCGGTCTCAGTGATTTTTGGCTCGTGAAAACGGATTCAGATGGGAATAAAGAGTGGGATAAGACATTTGGAGGAACTAATAGTGATGAAGCAGATTCTGTCCAGCAAACTTCTGATGGTGGCTATATCCTTGCTGGACTTACGACATCGTACGGTGCCGGTCTCAGTGATTTTTGGCTCGTGAAAACGGATTCAGATGGGAATAAAGAGTGGGATAAGACATTTGGAGGAAGTAGCTATGAATGTGCACAATCTGTCCAGCAAACCTCTGACAGTGGCTACATCCTTGCTGGATTTACGACATCGTACGGTGCCGGTTCGCATGATTTTTGGCTTGTGAAAACTGATTCGAATGGAAACCAACTGTGGGATAGGACATTTGGAGGAACTGAAGGTGATGTGGCAAACTCTGTCCAGCAAACCTCTGACGGTGGATATATCCTTGCAGGACATACAGACTCGTACGGTGCTGGTAATGGAGATTTTTGGCTCGTGAAAACCGATTCAGATGGGGATAAAGAGTGGGATAAGACCCTCGGAGGAAGTAGCCATGCAGGTGCATATTCTGTTCAGCAGACCTCCGATGGTGGCTACATCCTTGCTGGATACACGGACTCGTACGGTGGCGGTTCTTATGATATTTGGCTCGTGAAAACGGATTCAGATGGGAATAAAGAGTGGGATAAGACCCTCGGAGGAAGTAGTTATGAATGTGCATATTCTGTCCAGCAAACATCTGACGGCGGCTACGTCCTTGCAGGAGTCACGGACTCATACGGTGGTGGTTCTTATGACGCTTGGCTAATAAAAGTCGGAGATGCCCCAACGCCGACCGGCTGTATTCGTGTATGGTCCAACCCCTCCGGCGCACGCATCTATCTCGATGGCGTTTATCAGGGGGCAACAGGTTCCGCTTGGTTCCGGATATACGATGTTTCAACGGGAGACCATACGATCAGATTGGAAAAATCCGGATATGAAGATTACACAGAAACCGTCTACGTTTCAGCAGGAGATGCGGCAGTGGTTTCTGCATACCTAACTGCAACACCAACAACCGGCTCCATCTCAGTCTCTTCCGCCCCATCCGGCGCAGACATCTACCTCGACGGCGCATACAAAGGCACAACCCCGGCAACAATTCCAGACATCACACCCGGCTCCCACGCACTCAAATTAGAAAAATATGGCTACGCTGAGTGGCTAACCTCAGTATACGTCACATCCGGGGTTACAGAATCGATAACCACACACCTGACCGCCGCGGACGTCTCACCACCTGCGATACGCATCGATAAGCCAGTTATCATCGACCAGAACAACAACGGACTTCTCGAAGAAGGCGAGAAGGTAACAATAACTTACGGCGCAAATGATCCCGGTGGAGTCGCTTCAATAAAAATAATGCTCGATGGAACAACACTCGAATCCCAGAACCGAGCAGGAACGTACACCGTGACAACAACCCCCATCTCGGTCGGAACGCACACAATCAGGGTTGAAGCCACCGATTCAAAATCAAACTCAGGCTTCGAAGAACTCCTGCTAACAGTCGAGCGATCCGGACCAAGCGTCTATTTCGGAACCACAAGAACCACAATCAACAAAGGCGAGGATGCCATCTTCACCCTATCCGCAGTCAACCCGATCGGAAACCCGCCCATGACCGTCCAGTTGATCTTAAAGCCGCCATCCGGTGTCTCGGTTACCAGCAGTTCATTCGCGAAAGCCGGATCCGGAATCTACACCTGCACCCAGACCATCGAATCCGGCGACAATGTGCGGTCAATCGAGGTGCGACTCACCGGAGGTCAGGCAGGAACGCATGAAATCGCAAGCGAGGTGTACTACATGTTCGAGGGAGGTTCAAAGTCCCCGACACGGTACGAGACGCTCACGCTGGTTGTTGATGAACCGAATCCCATTTACGCGGATTCTGAATCGGAAGACCCGGAGAACAAGCTGCCCGGATTTGAGGCGGTGTTGGCGGCGGGGG
>JAIWAP010000040.1:0-12981 GCA_048634345.1 Methanobacteriota archaeon
CCATTGCGGGTGCGACCAGTGGCAGCGCAGTCCCGGCAAGCGACGCACCGAGCGCAAGCGACTTGGCGATATCGATTCCGGTACGCACGCCGCCTGTCGCAATGATCGGCACGCCGCATCCGGAACACTCCACAATCGATACTGCTGTCGGTATCCCCCAGTCCCAGAACAACTGCCCAAGATGCTCTGACATGGCATCTCCGCGATCAAGCGCACGGTAATACTCAACACCCGCCCAGCTCGTGCCACCTGCCCCGCCGACATCGATTGCAGCAACACCGGCAGCCACGAGCGCAGCCGCGGTTTCACGAGATATGCCTGCTCCAGTCTCCTTTGCGATCACCGGGACTGAAATCGCGTCGCACACATATTTTATTGCGCTTAAGCATCCGCTTGCGTGCGTGCATCCTTCCGGTTGCACCGCTTCCTGCAGAAAGTTGAGGTGGATTGCGATCGCGTCGGCGTTGATCATCTCGATCGCACGCTTTACGCCCGCGATGCCGAATTCTGCCAGCTGGACCACGCCGATGTTAGCATAGACAAAAGCATTCGGCGCACAGTCCCGCACCACACGAAACGACTCCTCTTGCTTCGGATCCTCGATTGCAGCCCGCTGACTCCCGACTCCGATGCCGATTCCGAGATGCTCGGCTGCGAGTGCAAGCGTTTTGTTGATCTCACAAGTGTCAGGGTGTCCGCCGGTCATCGATGCGATCAGAAGCGGCGCATCCAGTCGTTTGTTAAATAACCTCGTAGAAAGATTGATATCATCCTTATCGATTTCAGGAAGTGCACAATGGGTCAGGTGTATATCATCAAACCCTGCCGAGGTGTGTGCTTCGACCGGCTTAGCAGCACATATCCGAAGGTGCTCAATCTTCCGCTGGGATGTGGTCATCGAGGATGATATGGGTCTCGCGATGTTAATAATCCTCGCCTACGCGCCCCGGGTTCCTGTCTGGCTGCCGGGCGAGATCAGACCAAAGATTGATAGCGTCTCATGCCACCTACATAACCGGTAACATGATCATCGTGCGCAGATTTCAGTCAGCGGATTTTTCCGGCGTGGTTGCGGTCGAACGTGAGCAGTTTAGTGAACACGACCCGTATCTGTACATGAATCTGTACGAATTGAACGAGGATACGTTCTTTGTCGCAGATCACCGTGGCGAGGTGGCGGGGTTCGTAATAGGAGTGGTATCGGTCGGAGAAGATTGCGTATACGGGCGTGTCTTCTCGATTGCGGTGCGTGAAGCGTACCAGGGGCTTGGTATCGGGACGCAACTGATGAAACATGTCATTGATGCGCTCTACCGGAAAAATATCGGTGGAATCATGCTTGAAGTCAGAAACCGCAACTTTCGCGCCGTGCGGTTCTATCAGCGGCTTGGTTTCGTGATTGATAGGATTGATCCCGGTTATTACAGCGATGGGGAAGATGCGGTCATTATGAAGTATCGCAGGTGGATACCATGATCGTGATAAAAATTGGCGGCAGCCTGATCGGGAATGCACGGAATCTGGTACATATACTTAACGATTACGCGTTAACTAAAGACGAGCGCATCCTGATCGTCCCGGGGGGTGGCATATTTGCAGATACCGTGCGAATGGCAAGCGAGGTATACGGCATATCGGACGAAGCCGCACACTGGATGGCGATTCTTGCAATGGACCAGTATGCACACTATCTGACCGATGGCACGCCGGCAAGATTGGTTGCCGGGATTGCAGACATATCTTCGATCAGAGCCGGCGCATCGGTTCTTCTGGTTTATGGTCTGCTGAAGAAATCCGACAGCGAAAGTGGAAGCGGAATTGCGCATACGTGGAATGCGACGTCAGACACGATCGCCGGCTGGATTGCGTCGCAGTTGGATGCGACATTCATAAAAGCAACGGATGTAGATGGGATATTTCGGGACGGGGTGCAACTCTCAGAGATTACGGCATCAGAGCTGATAACGATGGGCGAGACATGCGTTGACCCCGAGTTACCCGGACTTTTGCTTTCGAGATCCATGAACTGCCGGGTTGTGAACGGGAAGAACCCGGATCAGGTCATCGATGCGATCGGAGGGGTCTCCCGGGGTACGCTGATCATCGGTCAGTGATATAAGCTTCCTGATTCGCGCCTGCGCCGTATCCTGAAGCGCACGAGGGAATCGCTGGCAATCCTCGGCGATGCTACCCGCATTCAACGATATGATCTCACAATGCGAAGCATCGGGAGCCACAGGCACAGAGACGGGAGATTGACTGTGGGCGCCGTTGTTGTGTTGCACCCGTTTTCCAAGCATACTCGTGACAGAAGGTGGATTCGACAGACATGGCAGGTTTATCCATCAAAAGTTCATCCCGGATCATATCGGGGCTTAGGAAGGGATACGGTGTCATGTTGCTTGCGATACGCCAGAACTCACAGTCAAAAGATGCCGAAAGAAAGCAACATCAGACCCGGTTCCAGAGATATGCAGTCCACTCGGGCATTTCGCGTAAACCTTCAAGGCAGTCCCAAAAAGCCCAAAAGTCACTCCACCGCATATTCATCTTCCAAACCCCTCACCACCAAAAACCTCCGATCTATCCGCGCAACCTAACCTCGCACCCTTGCAACCGTCCGCTCCTTCTTCCCCCAACCTCCATTGTAGCCCGGTCGATAGCAGCATGCATCCCCGCGTAGTCACCCGGAGTCACCTCGCCAACCAGTTTCTTGATCGGAGTGTATGCCGACCGCCTTTGGAGGTACTGCCAAAAGGCTGTTTACTTACTTGTTGTGTCAGAAATGAAATCTTTGTATTCTCCAAAATCCACTGTCCATTCATGTTTTGATCTTATGTTATACTGATGTACTGATGTTGCTCTGTGTATGGAATATACATCAGCCCCACAGTTATTTAACCTCATGAAATGTTCGACCACTTTATCAAAGTTTAATTTTCCACCCGTCCCAAGACGTTCTGCATGTCCCAAGTGCTTTACGTGATGGCATAAATCACATAAACAGATAAAACCTTTTAATATCTGAACATGGTTTATATCATCATATTCCCATATTTCATGTGCATTCATGCGCCCCGTTCCTGAACAGATAGCACATTTGTGATTATATTTAGAATAAGTCGCTTTTCTTATCTCATCCCAAACATTTCTACCTGCTAAAAGTCTTAAGTTTAATCTGTGTAAAGGTTGTGGTACCATTTCAGTTTTTAATACAAGGAATTTTTCTATCTCTGATTCGTCTATCCATTCATCATGTTTTTCTCTCATTAAACGTTCTCGAGACCGTCTCATTTCTCGAATTTCTTTATCTTTTTCTGATTCATGCTTTTGTTCGTATTCATCCATGTCCTCCCAGAAAACCGCTTCCTCAGTTAGAGTATTACCAGTTGCATCTACCATAGGATAACCAATTACATCCATTACATGATACCGCATCTGTGCTTCTTCAAATTCTTCTGGTGTCATATCTTCATACCAATATTCATAATCCATTATATATCACATCCTCTAATTAGCTCCGCCATTCCCCATCGGGGTTACTACACACTACTCCACAGCCTGTTGTTATGTCGCCTTCTATTAACAGGTCGCCATATATCGTTATGCTACCACTACCTCTGTTCATAATCTCGCCGGTATCCACGTTGCCCTTGATTAGTGTATTACCCGGCAGTGTTACGCTGCCGGTTGTATATATGCGATCTGATATCACAGCGTCACTCGGTATTGAGATGTCATAATGTGCTTTTTTTATGTCACCCATTACCCGCAGACTCCCCTCTGTATTCAGATCACCGAGTATCATCACATCACCCTCGATCGTTAAGCTACCGGACGCCAACACACCCTTTTCAATTACTCTATCAAAGTGTGGTGCAGTGTTTTTATGTATTGTATCAAATCTATCTGGTAGCCCGTCTGGTAGTACGATTATTCCTACCAGTGCCGTTAAGATGATCGCTGCCATCACCACAACAATCAGTGCGATCTCAGTTACGGCGCCGGTTCTTTTATTTGGTTGTGTCATGATCGTATACCCTATGCACTGGTGTTATCTGGAATACCGATACTTCTCGCCTATACCTGACCCGAAACGAGCCAATCCCCAACATCAATCCCAACCATACCCCATCATGTAGGTCAAAGAGTTCGGCGATGGGTTTGAGTATGGCATAATCTATGCAATATATTTTCATCCCACAGATTCATAAATGTTTGTACAACGCATTATCTTCACTTCCAGTCGAGTATATTTTTATATTATTATTCTCATTAATTAGAATCGGAGTCTTTTTAGGTTTTACTTTGATATCGAAATATAGAACGATATGAATACCAAGGGCAATCCGTTCCACAAGACTAAGAACGATCTGGGAGGCGGAAACGTCATCGTTCGCAAAAAGAGGTAGTTGCTCGTAACTCTGCGCCCCAAAACATGGAAAATAAAACCACAGATGACACGAAGGGTCACAGAGCAATGTAGCCGGTTTTGAGATGGGATTTGTGAGTAATGATCGATAAGAAAACTCTATGTTCTTCTGTGACCTCTGTGGTTAATTCTCTACAAAAAATAATAAAGAATTTCATCGAAATGGCGTGATCTCCAGTTGGGTCACCTTGATTTCCAGTTATCTCTATTAAATAGCGAATAGCCTCAATGCCACGTCTGTGGCGGGTGGCATCTTCCAGAGCACCCGGACTTCAGGTTCATATAACCATTTGGAGATAGCTCATCTTCTGCAAAACCCACTGCCACCAAAAACTTCTTGATTTACCCACATAACCCCTCTTGCACCCTTGCAATCACCCGCTCCTTCTTCCCCACAGCATCCATCGCAGCCCGGTCGATAGCAGCCTGCATCTTTACGTAATCCTCCGGAGCCACATCACCAACCAGTTTCTTGATCGGCGTGTACGCGGATTCCCGGAAGCGCGGTGTAAAGTCGTGAACCTCGCCGTTGTAGACCAGTTCAGCCCCCGCCCCTTCCACCACCTCGCCGACCAGATCGACCGCAACACCCCGCGCCCGGATCGCGTCCATAATATCTGGTGCGGCATCGGGCGGCGCAATCAGAAGAAGCGCATCGAGCGATACTCCGAGATAATCGATCTCAAGCGTTTCAAGCATCGAAAAAACCTTTTCATTCACAAGCGGGTGCAGCTTATCCTCAAGGAACCTGAGTTTCACCCGGGCAGTCCTTGATATCTCTTTTGCGTCGCCGCGGATCCCGCCGTTGGTGACATCGGTCATGGCATGGATTCTTCCGAGAAGATCTGCATCGATCAGCGCCTCACATGCGTCTATGAACTTTATATTAATCGTCTCGTCTACGATTTCATGCATCCCGTAGTAGAGCGCTGCAGTCGAGATCGTGCCGCCTCCGGCGCCCTCGGTCATCAGGATCGCGTCACCCGGCTCCGCAGCTATGCGGGCGGTCAGGTCACTGGCAACCCCGACAGCGCCGACGCCGCCGGTCATGCGCTCGCCGATCACCATATCGCCGCCGATCCGAAGCGTGCTTCCGGTCACAAGCGGAACGCCGGTCAGTTCGGCGACTGCTGAGATCCCTGCGATGTGGTCGAATATCTTCCCGACATCGCCGTCATCTGCCACATGAATATCTGAAAGGAGCGCAACCGGGCTTGCACCCATCACATAGATGTCCCGCAGTGCGGCACGGGCGACATGAAACCCTGCAAGGAACGGAAAGTCACTCAAACGGGAGTGGGTACCGTCGATGTTCACAACGATGTACCGGTCAGGATCCTGATTGTGAAGACGCACCACCCCCGAGTCATCGAGATGCGAGGAATCGACAACGGCGTCGGTCTTCCCGATCACCTCAGCGATCTTCTCATGCGTGTAAAAATCGCCTGCGCCCCTCGATCCGACGCCAAACTCGCCCATCGTCACCCCGGACATGATCGGGGCAAGGATCTCGCCTGTGGGGTGCAGTGTTGCTTGCGCTTCCAGAATCGTTACGCGAGCAATCTCTTCTGCTCTCGTTCGAGGGATATTCTTGATCTCAAGTATCCGGTCGGTGAGTTTCTCTTCGAGGGCAGGGTCGTTTCCCAGAAGCCCGCGTTTTGCATAGCCTTCGATGTCCATCAGGGCACCAATTGTCTGGTCGGTGTAATAAGATTTCTCTATTGAGTACTTGCGACCTAAAGCATCTCAGGTCTTAGCATCAGACTTCAGACCCTTCGCATCGACCACGTCCACTTCAGGACTGATTGCTTCGATCTCGATCTCGACACCTTTTAAATCCACCTCAACAGGCGGATTTGGATTTATCACAGTCCCACCGCCTCCTGAGATTAGTAATCCCTCTCGCATCAACTGGTCGATCGTCTTCATGATCTCCTTATCCTCACGCCCCTCAAAGACGTTCTTGAACAGATCGATAATGTCAAGGACATGAACGCCGGATAGCCCCTTCGATTTTATGTATCTGGCATATCCTGCGTTATCTGCAAGCACGTTGACAACAAACATGGCATCGCATCGGTTCTCAAAGAACCTGTCGTCTTCGCTTGTTTCCATAGTCACATCTATTCCTTCGACTTTCGTTCGAGAATCTCGGCGAATGCAAGCGTGCCAGAGACGTGGGTGATCTTTATGTTCACGATTTCACCCTTAACGGTGTGTGGTACGTAAATCGTGTATTTGTCCACACGAGAATACCCGTCACCCTTCTTTCCGACTCCGATGATCTTGACATCGTACACGCCGCCTTCCTCTATCGCATCCTTCGATTTGACCTCGCGGACCTTCCGTTTCCTGATTGGTCGGTGCGCACCACATGCTGCGCATTTCAGTGTCAGGACGCGATCGGTGCGTACCAGCGTGGTATCAGGTCGCCCGCACTCAGAGCACAACACAAACTCGCTGGTATAAGCGTCGATCTGGGACCGAATGTCCTCGGGGGTGAATTTTCCCTGGAAGATCACACGGCTCCCATCACTCTTGCCGGCGGTGCCCATTTCTCGCAGCAGGAACTTTAAGAGATGGCTCGGGTCACGGTTGAGCGTATCAACGATCTCGAGAAAATTCCTCAGGACAGTGGTCTTCCCCTCTATGATCACGTCCGGTTCGGGTATGGAGAATCGCACATCAGTAGTCAGGAAATCCGGCATATTATCGTATGCCCGGTCAAGACTTTTTTCATAATCAAAGGTCATTGAATCAGTTCCTGCCCGTTGTCAACCCTGATGCTGACCGGTGTGGGCAGCTTGTACCCGGCACGTCTCAGTGCCTCCTTGGCGTGCTTGAACTGGTTTGGTTGCACCGATACAGTGAACACACGCTGCCCGGCATGAACCCGTGCTGCAGTGCTGACCAGTTTTCCGAACGCATGGCGCATCCCACTGGATACCCGGTCAGCTCCGGCGCCAGTCGCCTGTTTGTTCTCTCTTAGTACCTGATGAGGGTACACACGTAGTTTCATGTGAAAGTTGGCACGTCCCGCTTCCCTGAGCAGATATTTGTTTGCGGTGATGCGTGCTGCTTCAAGTGCGTTGTGTCTTATCTGGCACTGTTCCTTTGCAACAAGGGATGCTGAGATCGGAAAATCGTCGGTGAGGTTGCCCATGTCAAACGTTACGATGTGGCTGCCAGGAACTCCGCCCATGTACTTACGGCGGGTGTACGGACGCTTGAATTTGCGATACATCTTTGCGGGTTTGGTTACCATGATAATGCTCCTCTTTCTTTGTACATGGCGGTTTTGTGGTTATAAATGTTGGTGTTAGTCAGGTCTCCGCATTCTCAGAAATCGAAGAGGGTTTTCTGTCTTGATACTGCTTTAACCTCTTTTTTTCTGGGAACACGTGCCACGCTCGCAGTACCGATCCCGAAATCGTGTAATCCCTTCTGTTTAGAGTCGTAATTCAGCGTTTCATGTTCGACACCAAATTCACGAAGTATTCTCTCGACCGGAGGCAGTATTTGTTTTTTGATATAATAATCAACATCCAGCGAAAGATTGTGTTCCCTCACGTATTCGGGATCCTCCGCACTATCCACGAACCGCCCGTTGCCGGCAACGATCACAAAAGGCACGCGATCCCCGATCGACGGAACAGCCCCCCCACGCCTGCGTATTTTTTCCACAACCGTGATATGTGGCTGTTTACTCTTATAACTCTCTTCTTTCTTGTTGTATTTCCGGGTAAGAATCAGATCATCCATAATTTCACTGTCGGTACGGACCTTGAGATTCCTGACCCGGTCCACGACACCGCGGACATATTCCACCGATTCATCGACCTTACCATCCTTCAGTACGAGTTCGAGGACTTTGTTGAGTGTTTTTGACGTCAAACCACACCAGTCACGCCTGACAGTCTCCATCCCCTTGACCTTGATAGAATCTTTCCAGCCAGCACCTGTTTTCTCAAATATCCATAATGCGTATCTCTTTTTTGCTATGAATATCGCCCTGCGAGCAATCGATTCAAATTCAAGTTCCATCGGATCGGGCAGATTCTCAGAAACCATTGCAGCAACCATCGTCCCGATTGATTCAGCATCATCAAGCGAGATTTCTCCGTTCTGTGACGTGATCCGGACAAAAACACTATCTGTGTCCCCGTAGATCACAGACAGCGCAAACTCGTGTCCATCTGGCAGACGCACGGTTTTAATTGTTTTATCAATCAGATCCTTCGTGTCAATGATGTTTTTCCGCCCGAAACTGGTCACCGCGTTGGCAAGAACGAGGCTATACAGGCGAGCCCTTGCGTAGCCGGAATATCCGTAGAAACTGTTCAGCAGAATCTTGAGTGCGTTCTGGGTCGCATTCAGCACCACGTATTCATCCCCCTCCGCATCTCGCATCATCTTCTTTGTTTCGGTCCGCCGATCCAGGAGATCTTCAAGAATTCCGGGCACGATTCCCTGATACACACTTGCAGGGACGAATTCACCACCTGACGGTGCTCTGATCGTGTTTTGAACCCGGGTCTCGCTGCCGTGGTCGTTGCCGGTGATGTCATTGCTGCCGTTGCTGCCCGCGTTGTCGGTGAGGACTGTGCTGTAGCAGAGGTTGTGCGCCATCATGATCGTCGGGTACAGTGATTTGTAGTCAAGAACCACGGCATCCTTCTGTAGCCCGCGAACCGGTTCAAGCACCGCGCCGCCTTTCAGTTCATCAGGCGCATTGTACCGCCCATCATGAGCAGGTTTCGGCGGGATTACGCGGTCTCGCTTCCCAAACTCCCGAAGCAGCAGGTTTTCGACCATTGAACTCTGCCCGCCGTACAGCACATCCTGGAACAGTGCACCGCTCACATGCGCAAGCGCCACATATTTGTCGAGCAGCCGCAGGTCGAGCAACAGGTGAAGCGCAAGAACCGCGTCACGGCGTGCATATTCAATGAACTCGGCAAGCTTTTCGCCGTCGTCATTCCAGTATTCAGCCATCTGCCGGACCGAAACATCGAATTTCTCGATGTTAAGCAGCGTTTGAGCCACGTTCTTCAATGTGTATTGTTTGATGCTGTAGTCCCTGCGTACCAGCGGCAGAACATCGGCAACGATCCTGCCTGTGACGTTCACACGCGTAGTATTCCCAATCTTGCGGCAGAAGACCGCCCTGTTGTCCCTGCCGATATTGGCGTGCAATTTTTCCCCTTGCGCTTCAAGCACTTCCACACGTTTGGTGATGTAGGGGAAGTCGAACTCGTTTGAGTTGTACCCGAGAATCACATCAGGGTCATAATCCCGTACGATCTCGAAAAACCGGTTCAACACCCCGGCTTCATCGTCAAACGACTCGATACCGTCGCCGTCCGCCCCATTACCATCAGCCTTCTTTGCAACCAGAACGAGCGTTTCTCCGGTGTAATCCGGTCTGAATGCAAGCGAGATCATGATGATCGGTGAGCGGTCAGGAGTCGGCATCCCGCCATCAACCAGACACTCGATATCGAATGCAAGGTACCGGAGCGGCGCATTTTGGGCAACCTCAACAGGCGATACCTGTGACGTGATCACCACGTCGCTGTTCACCGCTGGTTGCGATGATCGCGATGATTGTGGCGATTGCGACGCACCGACACGGTCACTGTCGCGGTCATGGGTCCGCACCCATCCCATGCCAGAGATGCCCTGATCGATCATGAACCGGTTCTTGAACATGATATCGGTCTCGTACACCGAATCAGCGTATCCCTTTACCTCGTCCCGGATCGCTGGCACGTCCTTTGGCTTGCCAACGACCACCTTCAGCATCTTTGTCGGATGTTCCTGATATCCGATCGGCTCGTACTTCTCAACGATCTCAGTCCGCCGGATTTCAGGGATGTCCCTGAGATTCTCGAGCAACCCCTCAATCGAAGCTGCCCGGACATGGAAATACGGCTCAAAGTCCGGAACAAAGCAGCACACACTCTGCCCATCGGGATCACGCCCAAACAGCCTCACAACCGGCTTTCCATTATCAATGGTATAATCAACATCGAGGATCTGAAACTCCATCACGGGCATGTTTATATGCATAATACTTATGGCTTACCCGGACCCGGGGTCATCGCCCTCGGACGCTGCCAAAAGCTCTGTTATGCTCTCTATCACAAAGTCCGGCTCGATATCGGACTTATTGGCAATTATACATTCTCCGTCCGGTCATCTCTCCCACCAGTCCGCCACACACTCCGTACCACATCCCGCATCACAACCAGCAAACCAAGCCACTCTTCTGCTGCAAACTGATTCATTGCTTGCACGACTCGCTCATGAATCTTGTGACGATTCGGCTGTTTAAGGCGCACAATAAGGATGCCGTGGTGGAGTTCCCCCCGATGTTGCGTAAACCCCTTGTCTGTCGTGATCAACAATCGCCCTTCTTGCTGAACTATCTCCCAGAGAGTATCATCGGTCATACCCTCGTCCGCTGTGCCGCGAATGTCTCGCACGTCGTGCCCCATCTCGCGCAGCATCCGAACGGTCATCAAGGGTATGTTTTCATCCACGAATATCTTCATACCGCACTCGCCAATGCCGCAATGGGCGTAACTTGCTCTTCAGCCAGCGACGCTGCATAGCCAAGACAGGTAAGAATATCCTCTCGTTTGAGTGAAGGATACTCTTCCAGAAGCTCCTCGATCGTGTCCCCATTGGCGAGCATGTGTATGATCTGATGGACCGGGATACGGGTCCCTTTAATGCAAGCCTGCCCATGGCAAACATTTGGATTGATTGAGATACGCGGATACATCATATTTTACTACCTCATAGACCGATTGCTTCTGCTGCCGCCTGCAAGATCATGAGAGCGTCCGCGGAGGTGAGTTTATCATCTCCGTTCATGTCGCCCCATCTTCGTCCGTTGCCTTGCGGGTCTGTCCAGTATCCTGATTGGGTATTGTTATCCACATCCCAGACATCAGGCACGCCGTCGTCATCGGTGTCGGTGTCCAATATGTATGTTGGAATGGGTGGTTTTGGCGGGTTGCTTTCTTCAGTTCCAACAGTGGTTATAGGTTCGGGGGAGGTATATTGCCGGACTAAAATCCAATCATATTTCGTTTTAACTTTTGGGGCTCCCAAGCCAATTCTATGACCAGTGAGTTCAGAATCTGTAGCAGTTTTAACCTTATTTCTCAAAGTTTCTTTTCCTGTATATGTATTTCCATCAACAATCAATTGTATTTCGAATTTTCCACTATAACTATCTAACAGGGATATATCCGCACCACTAACTGATCCAAGTGTGAAGTAACCTGAAGCATTGCGTTTAGTCATTACCCAGCTATCGATACTTGACCCCCACGTATCCCACATATAGCGCCTGCTAAAATCTGGAAGTGTTTTCCAGTAAACAGTAGGACGGTACTGGTTCAATTGGTAGCCTACAATTACATATCCAGTTGTTTCTATGACATAATTACCTGTGATATCAGATTGACTGAGTATTCTGTTACCTGACGTAGAACTTTTTGCATCAAGAACGATATAACTTTCAGAGACTGTATAAGATCCACATCCAGAAAAATTCCATTTATTTGTATCTAACTGAGTTCCTTCAAAATCATCAAAAAACTCAAACGTAGCATCTCCATCACTCGCATCACTTGCACCGGGATTCCCATAATACATATAGGTCATTGTACTTCCGGAACCATCGACACTTGGAACCGCCACCCAGATCCTGCTGTCGCCAGCGGCATTCCATTCCTCGATCCAGTAATTCAGCGCAATGGTGTTATCTTCATCCACAAACCCGATATCAGAGCCGTCAGGATTTGTTTTCGAATAATCAAAGTTCGAACTGTTCAGCGTGATCAGAACCTGATAGTCGCTTAAAGCATCGCCAAGATTGTTTATCGTTACTGGTTTTCGGCAGTCCCATCCCGCGCTCACAATCGGTGCGATTGAAGCAAGAAGTAACGCAGCAACTGCAAGAGTCAAGAGTCCATCTGGAACACGGTCCACTATACTTTTTTGTTTTACGTTCATGATTCTTCACCTAACTGTTTTTCCATATATTCTTTGTCTCAAGTCACTAAACCCCTGACATAAGTACGGAGCCTGCACAATCGCGTTTCCCTCCTTTCGAACACGCAAGTATCACCATACAGTCTGTCAGGAGCGATGCCATATACGAATCATGGCAGAGTTCTCTTCGAGACATGCAAGTACTATACCAGAACCTATCTCATATAAAACATTCCCGTGATCCGGTCATCACCCTCGGACGCTGCCAAAAGCTCTTTTATGCTCTCTATCACAATGTCCGGCTCGATATCCGATCGCCTGAGACTATCCCGGGTCTCAACCCCTGTAAGCACAAGCACAGTCCTCATGCCGCACCTGATGCCAGCAAGGATGTCGGTATCGAGGCGGTCGCCAACAACAGTGCATTCGCTTGCGTCCAGCCCCAGATGATCAATCACGATATCCATGATAGGCTGGTTCGGTTTACCGATCACAAGCGGCGACTCTCCTGATGCGGTCTCAAGCGCACTGACGATCGC
>JAIWAP010000041.1:0-12659 GCA_048634345.1 Methanobacteriota archaeon
GTAAACCCGGCATAAGTGTAGGTGTTAAGCGCACCCATCGTCATGCCACGCTCGATATTGAGTGATGCGACCCCCATGACCAGACCGACCAGCGCAAAACCCGATCCCGCGCCCATGATGGTAAGCCCGATCGGATGGAAGATCGTCATTACGATGCCTGCGCTCGTTATCACGATCCCTATCCTGATCATGCGCTTTTCCGTGATGCGCAGATGCCCGCAGATCAGCGAGGTCACCATCGTCCCGAAATAGACGCCAACAAGCGCAAGCCCCTGAAGAGACGAACTCAGATCCGTGCATGACGGGAAATATGCGACAAGAACACCGGTTCCGCCGAAGAGAACGAAGGAGACGCCCCACATCCAGAGGTACTGCGGGTCAAAGAGGACTGTGGATAGCCCGACATGCGGAGTGGTAGAGGTCTGTGAAGGCGCCTGCAACGCCGCATCATGTATCTCTAGGTCGCAAGCCTCTTTCAGCGAGAGCGACATCACAAGCGCGGGCAGTGCGAGTATACAGAATACCAGTATCCCGCCCTTCAGATAATAATCCATAAGTACGGCAGCGATGCCAACGCCTGCGGCAAGCCCGAAATTGAGCAGAAAATTGATCTCCCCGATGTAACGCCTTGATTCCTTGAACCTGGTCAGCATCGAGAATGCCGCGGGGAAGAACGCGCTGCAAGCACAGCCCTCTATGAAACGCGCAGAGATGAGTATGGTAGGATCCTCGAAATAAAGAAGCATCGCTCCTGATATGAGCATCAGAACGATACTGAGCGAGATAAACGGCTGATTTCCGTATCTGTCAGCAAGCATCCCGAGCGGGATCATCGTAACGAGTGCTCCGGCAAAATACGCAGAGAAGAGCATGCTCTGCGTCATCGCATCTCCCCCCGAAAGATCGGGCAGGATCGGTATGACTGCATCCGAGAGCCCCATGATCACAAAAACCGACAGATACAGACATGCACGCACCCTGTTCATGATTTTAAGTACTTGGATCGGAAATATTTTCTTTTACCCGTTCCACAAACACCCGAACCACCGGCATCCTGTGATAGACATCAAAGATATCTTCGGTCGTCAGGTCATAATATTCATGGGCAAGAATATTCCTCCGATATACTAGATTGGAGAGATCGGTGGCAAGTCCCTTGTCGATCACACCACCCCGTTCCAGAAGGCTGAATATCTCCCGGTAGGTCCCCGGAACTCCAAGGTTTCTCGAAGTTACGATCTCATCTCCAAGATCGATGGTTCTGTTGATGAGCGTGAACAGGATCATAGAAACCGCGTAAAAATTCCTTATGTCGTCGAGATCACTCAGGTCTTTTGGTTCTATCTTCTCCAGATCGTCCAGATACCTATAAATATCGCTTATAATCTTTGTTAACTGCTCTAAATCAAACATCTCGCACCTCCAAGCACCCGTTCAGTCCTTCTCACTATGTGTGGTTTGAAATCGAGATATTCCTTTATGGTTGCGACTGTTATTCGATGCAGTCTGAGTTCATCCCGCAAGAAGAGTAATTTCCCCTCCTTCAGGACTCTGAACCGCATGGTGAGTGGCAGATCGTGAAATATCGACAGATCGATTTTTCTGGATGAATTACTCAGTATCGCGTCCCTGTCCGCATCTCTATCAGCAATCACGCAGATGTCGATATCAGAGAACGGCTTCTCTCTGCCTCTCGCATAGGAACCGAAGAGGTAGATTGAGACTACTTCGCTGTTGTTCTTGATGGGTTCGATTATTTTATCGATCTCTTTTGCGTGTTCCTGGGTGTTTTTGTATTGCGACAATGTTATCACATCGATGTTTGTAGTGGGGTGTGTGTTCGCGCATCTGCAAGATTGGAACTTTATGAAACAAAACAAGCGGTTCGCTCACAAGAAATCTCTAATCACGGTTGAAATTCCACCTCACTTAGATCTTTCCAGTTATAGAAATCTATACTTATAGAATAATCAACATCTAATAACTTATGCCCTTTAATCTCCGTTAAAACAGGGTTTCTAAGGGCATCCCTAATGACATAAAGGAAATACTTTTCCCCCGCCTCATGAAGTTTTTTTACTTGTTTAAGTGTTAACTCTATTTTAGGAGTGGGGTTGGATCTACCTTTGACTTCGATTAGTCGTTCCCCCGCGTTAGACTCAATGTCATAACCGCCAAATTCCTCTGAATGAGATAATTCTTTTGCTTTTCGCCCTTTTTCTCTCTCGAAACGAAGTGCTGTATTTATGCCTATTCTTTCGACTAATTTTTCCTTTTTTAGATTCTGCTCAAGACCCAACTTTTCGAAAAAATCGCGCCAACTTTTAATATCTTGATAATCTTCTGCAATATATTCATGGCTTAGAAAGTTTAGGTTTAAACGTTGCAAATCTTCTGATTTCAATAATCCTTTTTCAGTTAACTCTTCTATTCGGTGATCTTGCCCATACTCGTTTGAAAATACCAAATCCACAGGCTTTAACCACGCCCCACCTTTTGATTTTAAAGTTAGAAATTCTAAATAATCTGCATCTGCCTCGTGCCTTTCATACAACTCTTTACAAACTTTAGTTTTTCTAATTCTCTCTTCTTCTGAAAGACCGTTCCATGTTTCACTTATTTCAAGTACTGCTCTAACTTTAGGTCTCAAAATATCCTGAATACGCGCTTCAGTCAATTCGCTTATCCCTAACATCTTTAAAAAATCTACTAGATCGGGTTCTGCGATTGGGTCGGGATGAATAATTCTGAAGTTCTCTTTTATCTCTTG
Source organism: Methanobacteriota archaeon (assembly GCA_048634345.1). Lineage (GTDB taxonomy): Archaea > Halobacteriota > Methanosarcinia > Methanosarcinales > Methanogasteraceae > Methanogaster_D. The sequence continues at coordinate 2,771 of JAIWAP010000041.1, forward strand.
AGGAATTATAAGATCTTTGGGTTTTATATACAGTGAATGTGTATTGGTCAAGTTCCAATCTTCGGTCAAAAAGACATTATGGGATCTTAATCTAGATTTCGTACTCGAGCTCAAATTTTTATAATCTAATAGATATTTACGATAAAAAATCTTAAAGAACTCTATGTTTTTTTCTTTGGATTTTAAATTTAATAACTCTTGCATTTTATCAGATAAGCCACCATTCGCACTAAATGTTGGCTCCTCGCCTATTCTTGTTTTAATTTCCCGTGGCGCTGAACAGTCCGGATGGAGCACTTTTTTACCGTGGTATAAAACATCTAAGTCATCATCGCTGAGTATTTTTCTGATTTCTGGAGGTATATAAACTGCCTCTTCCTGTTTTATAGCTGAACCATCTTCGGCAATCAAAACTGCCCCACTTTCCATATACTGCCTTATCGGTCTCTTAATATGCTGTTCAAATAGTTCGTGACCACCTTCAGACGAGTATAATATTTCTGTAAAATTCAGTTTCCATGTTTTGTGACTTAAGAATGTTGGTATGCATTTTTCAACAATCAGATTGTATATTTCATCGGCAAGCCAATTATTCCATAAGCTTTCTCGGGCAAGTTCCCCCCTCCCTGGTGTTGTCAAGAAATCTGCTTGCATTAAGAAGTTTAAACCGCTTAAGACTTCTTTTAATGGTAAGAAACTGAAAACCCCTATGTGGGCAGTACCTTTTTCTTCTTTGATCAAATTATTCTCTTCGTCTAATTTAAATGCTGCCAAAACCTCTCTTTTTTCTATATTTTCTCGATCCCACTCTTTGGTTACAAAGTCTTCTTTAACGTCCTCTGGAACTGTACCAATGGATCGGAATATTAACCAGTGGTCTTGATTTTTCAAAATATCATTTTCATACTCTTGGATTTGGTAAATCTCGTACTCTGATGTTTTAGAAGACATTGATTTTATAATTTTTCTTTTTAAATTCTGTGTATGATCTATTATTTCTATTTCCTTGACATTCCGCAAAAAGAGCAATATCCTATCGCTCAAGTGATCAGGTTTTACCTCTTCTTTCAACTTTTCCAACAATTTTAATTCTTTTAAAGATAAATTAAATGCTGTGTTGTATTTTTCAGAGAATTCTATCGATGGATTCTCTATCCACAAAGGCATTACTTGCCAAGGTAGGTGAAGTGAATCGCCCCAAACATCTTTATCAAACTTAAATCTAAAACCTCCCGAATAGATTTCTGGACATTTAGATATGAGAAATACTGATTTAAATCCCACGCCCAAGTAGCCAATGTAGTCTTTCGGTGTCTTTGAAGAACGTCCAACCTTACAGATGCTTTTTACATCGTCTTCGAAAAATGGAAGTCCATCATTAAATATTCTTATGGTATTTTCTAGTATTTCAATTTTTAGCGACTGGCTCTTGGCATCATCTGCATTCTGTACAAATTCCATTAAAAAACTCCCATATCTAGGGAATGCTTTTTGTAATCGATCTATTGCCCCGGTGAGAGAATCGAGTACAAACTCTTTATCTGATTTGATTTGCCTATTTTTTATATCTTCTATATACTCTCGTGGTGTGGTCATTTTACTTACCTTATGAACATGGCTCTTTGAGATGACCTTAATCTTTGCAAAGCCGATTCACGTTTGTTCTAAATTTTCTGATGATAGCTGAGTAAAAAGTTCAGATCGTTAATCTTACATCCAACACGTGCACCATCCCCCGACACCACACTTCAGCGAAAACAACATCAGCGCCCCGCGAGAGATACAGACATGCACGCACCCTGTTCATGATTCAGTTATTCGGATCAAAACCCTAAATACATGCTGGCACGATTCCTGACATGCATGGAAACCAGCACATCTGCCCAGTGGGAAAAGTTTTTTAACCGGTACTATCTCGGAGATATCCTTGCTCTGGCGAATGAATATCCGGAAAAGCGCAGTCTGTTCGTTGATTTTGTAAACATCGAGAAATTCGACCCAGATCTGGCAGAAGAGCTTCTGATGCACCCTGACCGGGTTCTTGGCGTTGCAGAGGCTGCGCTGCAGAGTTTTGACCTCCCGATCGAGAAGACACTATCGGATGCACATCTGCGGATCATGGATATCCCGCAGAAGGTGCCGATACGCGACCTGCGCAGCGAGCATATCTCGAAGTTGATCGCGATCGACGGGCTTGTGCGCATGGCAACCGAGGTGCGCCCAAGGATACGGGTCGCGGCATTCGAATGCGGCGGATGCGGGGAGACCATGTTCATAACCCAGCCGAGCGGGAGGTTCATAGAGCCTTACCTCTGCAAAAATAGTGAGTGCGGAAGAAAAGGATCGTTTAAGGTAAATCTCACAGAATCCGAGTTCGTAGATGCCCAGAAGCTGCGCGTGCAGGAGTCTCCTGAGGATCTGCGTGGGGGCGAGCAGCCGCAGACCCTCGACATCAATATCGAGGACGATCTCGCCGGGCTTGTGTCGCCGGGCGGTCGCGTGATCACCACCGGGATACTGCGGTCGTACCAGCGGATCACCCGTGAGGGCAAAAGCACGTTCTTTGACATCATACTCGACACCGTTTCCATCGAAATGCGTGACAAGGAGTTCAAAGAGCTTGAGATCACGCCTGAAGAGGAAAAGGAGATCATCGAGCTGAGCAAAGACCCGGAAATCTACAAAACGTTTGTTAAATCGATTGCACCTTCGATTTACGGATATGAAGATGTTAAAGAAGCGCTTGCGCTCCAGTTGATGTCAGGCATCCCAAAGAACCTTCCGGACGGGGCAAGGATTCGCGGGGACGTGCATGTGCTGCTTGTCGGCGATCCCGGGATTGCCAAGTCACAACTCCTGCGATACATCGTTAAACTGGCTCCGCGGGGGATATACACAAGTGGACGGAGTTCAAGCGCTGCGGGTTTGTGTGTTGCGCCTGACACACGGATACAGACGTCGGACGGGTTTTTCAGAATCGGAGAGTTCGTTGAGGCGCGTATGCAAAATCCGGTCCGGGTAGAGAACGGAATCTGGAAAAGTGACTGTAACAGTGTCTCCATGTCAACAGTAGATTCCAATCACCTCATCACAAAAAAACCGCTCGAGGCGGTATGGCGACTCCGTGCACCAGGCACCATGGTGCGAATCGAAACAGATAGCGGCAGATCGATAACCGCAACACCAGCCACCCCGTTTCCAGTGATGACGGATCACGGTATCGGATGGGTCAGATCCGCGGACCTGACAGACCAGCATCACCTTGCAACTCCGCGTCTACTGCCAGAGAACAGTAAAGTCCCGTGCACAATCGAATTATTCGAAAGCAACTGCACAGTCGGGGGTGCATCCGGGCTGATCGCTGAAATAGTGTCGCGACTAAAGAAAAAATACGGGACCATTCGGAAGGCGGCATCTTTGATTGGCGTATCAGAGGATCATCTGTATTATAACTGGATCAACGAAGAAGCACGCGGCAACCCGGACCTCAGAACGCTTATATGGCTTGCTGAGCAGACCGGAATTGCGTTTGGCGATGTCGCGCAGAGTTGCTGCTGGTTTTCGCAACAAACAGGGCACAAAATAACGCTACCTGCCAAGCCGGGTGAGGACTTCATGTACTTTGTCGGTCTCATCGCTGGCGATGGGGCCATCAGCAAGTCAAGGCACAAGACCGGATATGGTGGATACAGTATACGATTCAGTAACTCGGATGAGTGTCTCCTCAAAAAGTACACATCGATAATCACAAAACTATTTGGCGTAAACTATGGGGAGTCCAGTGGCAGCAACGTCCGCCCGCCTGATATCAGGTTCGGATCAAAAATCATCGCTGAGATTCTTCAGACGCTTGGCGTTCCGGTCTCGCCGAAATCGTCCCGGATTTCTCTTCCTGACGTTGTGCTGAATCTGCCGAACAACCTGATCGCCGCATACCTGCGCGGACTCTTTGACACCGATGGATCTTGCACTGCACGAAAGAGCGGTTCATCGAGTATACAGTTATACACCACAAGCAAAGAATTATCAGAAGGGGTTCAACTCGCACTGCTCAAATTCGGGATTATCGGGCGGATACGCACCCGCCCACGCGATGGAGCCACCTCATCATTCGTGGTGGATGGCGATGTCAGGACCATAACCACATCCAGCGATATATATGTGATAACGATCTATGGCAGGGAAAATCTAACACGATACCACAACCAGATTGGTTTTGAGCACCCGGGAAAACACGACAATCTGGTGAAGATATTAGAATCGTACAAACATGGGTCTCACAGCACGAATGTGGACCGGGTTCCGAATGTAGGATCTCGGCTCAAAGCCATCCGGCAACACTTCGGTCTGCAAGCATCGATCTACTCTAACAATGGCGACAGCACTACTGGTGGTGGAATAGCCGCCGAGCGCGGGGCATACCTGCCGACCCCGCAGCACCTGCAATCGCTCCTGCTATGCATCAAAGAACAGATCGAAGCAGACGATTGGCAGGGAACGCGAGTCCTGCTTCCTCGCAATCTTCGTGAATCAATCAGAGAACTGCTCCACAAAAACATAACCAACCCGCAACTGGCGCAGGCACTGAATATACCTAAAACCACGTCATCTGAGTATTTCTACCGTCTGACACGGGATACTCTAGTTCCGTATCGTGTGCTGATGCGATTTTCCGATCTCATCCAAAAATTTGATCGCGATACTGCAGATGCAATTCGTGAATCGATATCCGATACCGTAGCAAAAGAATCGGAGATGAAAGACGAACTCGATTCCCTGCTGCAGTTGGCAACCGGGGACGTGTTCTTTGACAAGGTTAAGTCAATCAAAGAGATCAGCGACCATGGTTATGAGTATGTGTATGACCTGACCATATCAGGCACGCATAACTTTGTTGCAAATTCGATGCTCACGCACAACACCGCCGCAGCCGTTCGCGACGAATTCGGCGATGGCAGGTGGACTCTTGAGGCTGGCGCACTTGTGCTTGCCGATCAGGGCATAGCAGCGGTCGATGAGATGGATAAGATGCGAGCAGAGGATAGAAGTGCTATTCATGAAGCAATGGAGCAGCAAACTGTAAGTATTGCAAAAGCAGGCATTATGGCAACTCTAAAATCAAGATGCTCACTTCTTGGTGCGGCAAATCCAAAATACGGCAGGTTTGATCCTTATGAGGGAATCGCGCAGCAGATCCAGATGGCGCCCGCGCTCCTGTCCAGATTCGACCTGATCTTCGTGCTCAAGGATGAACCTGACATCGGCAGGGATACCGCAATCGCATCGCATATTCTCGGTGCGCACCACGCAGGCGAGCTACACGCGCACAAAACGCACATCTCTGGCAGTGGTATCACAGATACGGACATCAAGGACGCGATGGAGATCATCAATCCCAAAATCATGCCCGATATCCTCAGAAAGTACATTGCTTATGCGAAAAAGGAGATTTATCCGATCATTGATGATGAGGCGCGGAATCAACTGATCGAGTTCTATCTCGGGTTGAGGCGGCAGGGCGAGGATCGGGATTCGCCTGTGCCGGTCACTGCAAGGCAGCTTGAGGCGCTGGTGCGGCTATGCGAGGCGAGTGCGCGGATCAGACTTAGCAATGAGATCACAACCGATGACTCAAGACGTGTGATCCGGGTGGTCGAGAGCTGTCTGCGGCAGGTCGCTTTCGATGCCGAGACTGGCAAGTTTGATGTCGATATCCTGACCACCGGCGTGAGCAAGAGCCAGCGCGACAAGATCAAGACGCTGCGCAACATCATCCGGGAGATCGAGGCAGAGCATAGCGGCATGGCTCCGAAGGAAGCGGTCTTTGCAAGAGCGGCAGAGCAGGGATTTGAGAAAGAGTACGTGGACGAGTTGATCAAGCGGCTCAAGACGCAGGGCGAGTTGTATGAGCCTACACCGGAACATGTCCGGCTGACCGGCTGACTTGGGATAATAATTAGTGGGGGTACAGGGTCTCTATGTATGCATTACCGAATAGTACCAGACAAAAAACAGTTAAAGGAAAGGGGGTTTGTGCGAGCGGGAGTGTGGGGAGTGGGGAGTGGGGGTTAGTGTGGTAAAAAGAGTTTGGAAACCCGCTCGCACGAATACCACTGTTATGTAAGAGTATATAAACATTCCGGTTCAACAATTATATAATTATAATTTATATATCAATAATTGGAATAAATCATACTGTATATTGCTCAGCCAGAGCCACAACCGATTCGCTCATGTTGGGCGCTTTCTTGTCGAGACTAATCGCTTGATCGCGTTCGAGGGACCTAACTTGGCTGCCGAGATGCTGGTGAGGCGGCTTGGCGAGGCAGGAAATGAATATGCCGATACCGCGGCGGGGAATCGCATGATTGAGGCTCGGTTCAGGTGCGAGTGTGGTATGAACCGGATCGTGGGAAGGTCCGACTGGCACAATCGAAATATTTGATGAAAAACACCCGGGACTTTTCGGTAGTGTCCTAATCTACGATAGTTTATCATAACATGCATTATGAGGGAAGCTGTGAATGCGTAGATTGATAAAATCACTGTAATCTGCGTTAATCTGTGGCTAAAAACCATTATCAGCCACTGATTAACACCGATGAATGCAGATTACAGGTTGTTTGTACCGTTAGACCTTTTTTAAAACTCCGCATGACATCGAGCATGTGCGTATAATCCACCCCTCTGGCGAATATTATGACACGGACTCTTTTACTTCCATTAACTATCTCGGATTGGTACACTACCGACTTTTCAGATAGCTGCGGCACCATGTACTCGAATCATCGCACGTGCTTGCACGCCTGCACCTCGCGATCGAGCATCCCTGCCGCATCGTTCACATGCTTGCATCGCGCGTCCAGCGCGATCAGGTCTTTCTGCAACGCATTTTCAAAAATAGCGATCACCCGCACCACGTCGTCAGGTGCAGGACCTCCACTGACGTGTGCGCGTATTCCCGACACCGGATCGAGCGCATCTGATATCGCCTGCTCGTCGAGACCCGAATCGCTCAGCCGTCTGCCGATCATCGACAAACCGATCTCGTCGATCGTCTCAAGCGATGGAGCAGCGTCCATCCGTGCAAGCGTGCCAACGATCTGGTGCGCCGTCCTGAACGGGATCCCGCATCTCCGCACCAGCGCGTCAGCAAGTTCGGTCGCCATGGCAAATCCGGCAGTCGCCTGCCGCGCAAGGTTCTCTTCATGCACAGTCATGGTGTCGATCATGCCAGCCGTCATGCGGACGCTTGCAAGCGTGCAAGTAGCCGCGCTCCACAGGTGCGGGGTCGCCTCCTGCAGGTCACGGTTGTAACTCTGCGGAAGTGCTTTTGTGATGGTGAGTATGCCGACCAGGGCAGCAACCGTGCTGCCCATTTTCCCGCGTATCAGCTCTGCGACGTCCGGATTCTTCTTCTGCGGCATGATCGATGACGTGGATGCATATCTGTCGTCGATGGTTATGAAATCAAATTCGGATGACGACCAGAGGATCAGCTCTGCTGCAATGCGGCTGAGATTGGTCATGAGATTTGCAAACGCCGAGGCAGACTCGATCATAAAGTCGCGTGAGCTCACCGCATCCATCGAGTTCTCGATCACGCCGTCAAACCCGAGAAGCTCGCATGTCCGCGCCCGGTTCACATAAAACCCGGTGCCAGCAAACGCAGCCGCGCCAAGCGGACTCTCGTTCGTGCGGACGTACGCATCAGCCAGCCGGGCACAATCCCGCCCGAGCGCGCCTGCGTGAGCAAGCAGATGATGCGCAAGCGTGGTCGGTTGGGCGTGTTGCGTGTGTGTATATCCGGGCATCAGCGTTTCAGTGTGCATTTTTGCGTGCGCGATCAAAACGCGCCTGAGACCGGTTAGTTCGGCAATCATGCGCAGCAACTCATCGCGTAAGCGCAGCCTGATGCAGGTAGCAACCTCGTCGTTTCGGCTGCGCCCGGTGTGTATATGCCCGCCCACATCCTCGCTGACCATGCTGATGAGCTTTGACTCGATCGCGGCATGTACATCCTCTTCCGGAGGCAACTCGGCGATACCGCCGTCCTGTATCGTATCGAGTGCTGATAGTATCAGAGAACAGACATCGCCCGCGATGATGCCTTCTTCTGCCAGCATCACGAGGTGAGCACGATCAACTGTAATATCTGCCTCGAATATCCACTCATCGACGTCGATTGAGGACGTAAACGCAAGAACATCGGCTGGCTGTGTGGAAAGACGTGCTTTGCGCAGAATATCACCCATACCCCAGATTATGCTAACGATGCTATTAAACCATGCGCCGGTCGGGAATCGAACCCGAGTTCGAGCGTTGGCAACGCCCGGTGATAACCGCTACACTACCGGCGCATACGCGGATGCCGTGACCCGGATTTGAACCGGGGACAACTGCCTCTTCAGGGCAGCGCTCTCCCAGACTGAGCTACCACGGCATAGCCATCCGTTTGCACGGATGCCATTTAAAGCCACCGAAGCGCGACCCCGGGATCGGGACGGTTTTTGGTGACATGAATGGGCCCACTGCGATTCGAACGCAGGACCTCACGGTTATCAGCCGTGCGCTCCACCTGGCTAAGCTATGGGCCCGTCGGTAAGATCAGGTGAACTTGTATTGTATTTTAACATTTCCCTGCCATGGGTGGTGTGACCGCCTCATTCACCAGACCCCCCAACCCTGCCGCACCGCACACCCCCCAACACCCCCGCACCACCCACACCTCCACAAAACGCATAACATAAGATACAGAAGCCCCGATAACAGGGCATGACTCCCGGACGTGGTAAACTCTATATCGTCGGCATAGGTCCCGGGCACCCGGATCTGATGACCGTCGCAGCGCAGAAAGCGATCGCCGAATCGCGCTACATCGTCGGCAACGCCACCTACCTTGACCAGATCAGACCGCTGCTTGCGGATCAGACGATCATAACCAGCAGCATGGGAAAGGAGGTCGCCAGAGCCAGCGAGGCGCTGGAGCTGGCATCGGGCAAAGACATCGTATCCATCATAAGCGGTGGCGATGCCGGAATCTACGGAATGGCAGGGATCGTGCTGGAAATCGCAGATAAAACAGATATGGATGTCGAGATAGAGGTGGTTCCCGGAGTGACCGCTGCAAACGCGGCAGCAAGCATTCTCGGATCCCCGATCACAGGCGATTTTGCGGTCATCAGTCTGAGTGACCTGCTGACGCCGTGGGAGGATATCGAACGCCGTCTATCGAGCGCGGCAGCAGCTGACTTTGTGATCGCGCTGTACAATCCGAAGAGCAGAGGCAGGAATACCAACTTTGCCAGAGCCATCGGGATCATCAGGAAGCAGAGGCAAGGATCTGTGCCGGTAGGGATCGTCAAAGACGCGTTCAGGGACGGCGAGAGCGCAGTTTTAACCACGCTTGGGGATGTTCTCGATTTCGACGACTTTGTTGACATGCATGCCATTATAATCATCGGCAACAGCGAGTCGAAATTAAGCGGCAGCCGGATCATAACGCCGAGGGGTTATCACCGGAAGTATGAGTACTGAAAAGTACCGGCAATTGGTGTTTTTATGCAATAGTCAATTTTGCGACATTCGCCCAAACGTGCAAATTTGTATTATATATTTTGTTTAGAATCAGTGGCAGTAGATCACGAATGGCACAAATCCTCCGAATGACATGAATGTGTTCTATGCGTTTAGCTACTACCTAATTGGCGTTTTCGTATATGTTTAGCTGAGGCGAAAAACCCACAAAGATTTCACGAGATTGACACAAGAAGATGGTAGTACATACAAGATATTGGCGATATGTTTGCATTTTAGGCTCTTCGCTATTTCGAGTGGGTAGTTGGAAATTAAGCTACAAAACAGGGAAGAGCTGCGTTTTATATCCTGC
>JAIWAP010000042.1:0-12608 GCA_048634345.1 Methanobacteriota archaeon
GAGTCCACGCCTCTGTCCGGCTCCACGATCGAGACGATGATCCCGAAGCCCCAACCAAGCCACACCCGAATGAATTCGGGAGCATCCGCGGACTGTAGAATGTGAGTTAATTTATATCTCTAAACCTTCATCAATTATCGACTGTTTGACTTTTTCTGGATCCACTATTTCCAATTTCGGTTTTGATTCAATTTTAATACTTTCATGAGCAGCCTTAACTTTATCTATCTCTGAGAATCCCTCTGTAGCTAAAACTAAAAATGATAACTTTCCTATCTGTTTCAACTGATCGGAAAGCTGTTTCAACTGATCAGTATAGTCAATCATCGTCTCTTTTCCATACTTTCTACTAAAACTATATGGCACGTAGGTCCCAGTTGGAGACATTACAGGTATAAATCCTTCAGCTTCGATATTTCGAATCTCTGTTTCGGTTCTATATTTTATTTTCTCTATTCGACTTGAGATTGCTTTCATTCCACCTATTATATCCATGGTCATGTCATCATTCTTTACAATGACAATGAAAATGGGGGTGTTTGTGGGATTTGTGTATTTCATAAAAACGGTATTATCACTTGTCTCCAATAGAGAATCTCTGGTATATCTGCTTTGTCGGGTAAGCCCTTTACTCTCAAGCGTCCAAAAGATTTTCCGTGTATATAAATCAGACTCAATCTCAAGCTGTTCGGTTTCGCGAGTCAGTCCAATAATTGCTAATGTCTTCTTAATTGCGCTCTCCAATTCATCTACAAGATTTTCATTAGTATACTTTATGGTTTCTAAGCCTTGGATATTGAAAGCCAAATCATGTTCTGAATGCTGCAATGGAATAATTTCTTTTTTCAGAGCGGTCATTAAACCATATTCATAATATACATTTGGATTTGGAATTAATTCATCTGATTCATTTGATTTAACATCGTTCAATAATACAATACAAAACATTGATTCGATTATTCTCCCACATATTTTACTGCAGAGTATATCCTCACCATAAGCTCTTTCCCTTACTGCAATAAATGGGTCTATTCCTTCTTTTTGGAGTTTTTCTGAGATTATCTCCAATTCAAGACCTACCTCTCCTGGATTGGGGCAGGCGATAAAACACATTTTTGAATCTCCAAAATATCTCCCGCAATCATGACCCTTACGTATGAAACATCTCTCATTCCTTTTAAAACTTATTTCATGTTTCATTTTCTCACGTTCAACTATGTCTTTCTAATATAAACCCTATTCTGCTCTTCGCGTTCGATCACTTAAGCCCCCGCCTTCCCACTTAAGTCACCAAACCCCGGACTTAAGTACGGAGCCTGTACCTCGCGTCTTCGCATTCGGTTTGGCTGCGCCAGTGCCAGCACCCCATAGATGACCCGCCAGCAACGAAACCATGTCTCGATCGTGGCGGAGCTCTTTTCGCGCCATGTGATGTACGTCAGAACTCATCTTACATAAAACCCCTACAAATGAAACCATCGAAACCAGCCGGCGCGGCAGTCACCGCGTCCGCCATAGATTTATTAGCAAACGATCCCAAGAGACGGTATACCCGAATGCGGGGGTTGCCCAGCCAGGTCAAAGGCGATGGGTTTAGGGCCCATTCTCGCAGGAGTTCGTGGGTTCGAATCCCACCCCCCGCATTTTTTAGGAAAAGCATCTTCAAACCTCGCTCCTCCGAGATTCTTTCCATTCAACGTCTGCCCCAAGTGCCTGTTTTTTCAGTGCTATGATCCCAGAGAGCGTGATCAGCCAGAGATGCGCGATGAGTCCGAAAGTCCGGACAATCGCACTGCGTAAACCATATCTCTGCCACAACCTAAGCCCGTACAACGGCACGAGCGGTGTAGCAAGAAACGCAACATAAGGCAGCGTCAGCGCAAGAAACCACGCCAAACGCCTCGACACAGGGATCTTCGACCGCAGAAACGATCCCAGGTATGTGCGCAGCCCCTGATATGCGCCGGTTAACCATCTGACGCGCTGATTGAAGAGATCGCCGATGCTGGACGGCGCCTGCTCACCTACAAGCGTCTCCGGCACGAATACGCCGGCGAGACCTGAAAGGTACGCTTTCTGGGTGAAATCAAGATCCTCGCACGAGACCGACTCGTTTAACCGGTTGAATCGATGTTCTTCCATGAGTTTCGCATTCAAGACCCCGATCAGACCGTTGAACTGGTTGAATCCACCCATTCTCTTAAATATCCGGTAAACATCTGAAAAAAAGAAATATTCCGCAGCAATCGTCCGGGTCACGATGTTTTCATCCGCATTCGTGACGAAACGTGCGCTGCTTGCGATTATCGCATTATGGTTCGATCTCAGCGCACCCACGCATTCGACCAGGAAATTCCGCCTGGGGCGGCTGTCCACATCAAAGAGCGCTATGTAGTCCGGCATCTTTCCATACGCCGCGAGAGCATCGTTTACCGCGCCAGCGCGCCGCCCACGGTTGTCCATGCGGGCAAGCACGGCAACCGGCATCTCTTCTAAAAATTTCAGGCGGTCATCATCACCCTCCATGAGATCAAGGACATAAGTGACCCGGACATCCAGATCCCCCTTTTCAAGATCCAATAGGCAATCTACGGATTTTCTGAGCACTGATAGCGGCTCAAACGACGCTACCGGTACGATGACAGCCAGTTCTCCCATCACTTGAGGAGCAGGGTGATTATATCAGCGCCCTGCGTGGCAATAACGATCAGGTTCAACACGATGCCGATGAGCGCTCCTGTGATCAGACTGGTGATGATCCGGATCTTGATGATGAGAACTGCTGCTATGATTATAGATATGATCAATCCGATGCCGGAACTCGATCCGATCATGCTTAAAAGTTTAACTGACCCGGATATCCATTCCAGCAGTACCGAGACTGCATTTATTCCGAATACGATTCCCACTATCACGCCGATTATGGTGAATGTATTGTTTCCCATGGTATCACCCTGCCATCATTTTTGCAATCAGTTCAGATGCACCCGATCTCCTGTCGCCATGTAGATCACGTTCTCGCAGATGTTCACGGCATGATCCCCGATCCGCTCGAGATACTTCGATACGAAGAGCAGGTGCGAGATGTTGGCGAGTTTCTTCGGATCCTCCACGAGATATGTCAGGAGTTCCCTTCTGACCTGATCATACAAGCCATCGACAAGATCGTCCTTCTCTGCCGTCGCATAAGCAAGATCGCTGTCAGAATCGTGAAATGCCTTGATTGCGGAATTTAGCATCTCACGCGTCATATCTGACATGCGCGGGATATCGATCAGGGGTTTCACGTGTGGCTCTCCTTTCGAGTATATGGTGACTCTTGCAATATCGACAGCAAGATCGCTCATCCGCTCAAGGTCGATCTGGATCTTAAGTGCTGTCGCAATCGTCCTGAGATCGACTGCCATCGGCTGCTGGAGCGCGATCAATCGCAGACATGCCTTCTCGATGTCACATGCGAGATCATCCACCCCCCCATCCCTATCGATCACCGATTGAGCCAGCGCTGCGTCCAGATCCTTAAGCGATACGACCGCATCATGGATGATCGCATCAACCATGCTGCCAAGTTTTATGATGTTTTCCTTAAGATCTTCCAGTTCCTGCTCGTACTGATTCCTTACCATTGTAACCTGTTATGTATCCGAAGTTATATTAGATTTTGCGATCCATCAGCGCACGATCTTTGATATACCGAGTTCGAGGATGTCCTCTGCGCCAAGACGCTTCAGTTCCGGGATTAAGATGTTCACGGTCTCCTTCGCAACCACGGTCTCGACCGCGTAATATTCGGAGTTGTATAGCTTGGTCACGGTCGGCAGTTTCATCGCAGGCAGGGAAGCTATCAACTCGTCGAGTTTCCCTGCTGGCACGTTCATATCCAGAAGCACCTTGCCACGAGCCTCGATGACCGCAAGAAGCAGCGTTCGTATCTCCTCGATCGCTATTCGCTTCGTGGAATCGTTCCAGCTATCCTTGTTCGCGACCAACTTCGTTGTCGATTCGAGCATCACGTCGATGATCTTTAGGTTGTTCTTCCGAAGCGTCGATCCGGTCTCGGTGACATCGACCACGACATCCATCAGATCAGGAACCTTCGCCTCGGTAGCGCCGTAAGAGAAATGGATCGTTACAGGAATCCCGAGTTTCTCGAAATAACTTCTCGTGATGTTTGGGTACTCGGTCGTCACCCTGCTGTGTGGCTTGATATCGGACGCGCTTTTTATTTTTTGGTCATCAGGCACCGCAATAACGATCTTGACGATTCCTGAGCCCTGCTTGCTGTATGGCATGTCAGCAATCTCGATCACATCTGCGCCGGACTCGATCACCCAATCGTGCCCTGTTATTCCCACATCGAAGTATCCCTCAGCCACGTAACCGGCAATCTCCTGCGGACGCAGGATCTTCACCTTTCCTATCCGCGGGTCGTTAATCTTTGGGTTGTACTCCCGTTCGGTCCTCTTGATCTCGAGATCCGCCTGTTTGAAGAGGAGAAACGTCTGCTCCTCAAGGCTTCCTTTTGGTATTGCTATGCTCAACATCGATGTGACTATGTGGTGGCGCATTAATAGTTTTCTTGTCAGCGGCGTTGATTCGTTGATCTGTCCAGAGGTCGTTATTCGATGACCATGTGGTAGGAACCACAAGATACACAGTCTGCGAAGCGGCGGCGCAGCCATCTCCACAAGATTTCTGTGTTAATCTTGTGTAATCTGTTGTGTCAAATCGATCCCACCCAAGCGGTAAAAGTCACCGGATTTAACAACAGAGAGAACAGAGAGCACAGAGTTCTTAAATCGATCCTCCGTGTCCCTCTGTGTCCTCTGTGGTTGTATTTCATACTGATGTCATTTATGTCAGTCGCGGTGTTGTGCATCCAACTGACCATTACATAATCTTGTGTAATCTCGTGGTTTTATGTAGATATCCACACAATACTCGAGTAAGTACGTGCAGAGGACGAGAACATTGAAATTGCGCTTAATAATCTGAAAGATTGGAAGATGCCATGGAGCGAGAAGAGAAGACCGACCGGGAAACAGCGATGATTCTTGCAGCAGAGGATATCAGGCACCTGTTATCGAGAGGATACCCGCGCACAGGTGTTATACGGTTCGCAAGCGATCATTACCGGCTGGAAACTCGGGATCGGTACATACTGATGCGTGTCGTCGTCGAACCTAAGGTTGCGGCATTGCGCATCAGGAAAAGGATACCATGCGCCGGCATCAAAGATAAAGACGTTATGGTGGATGGATACAATGTCATCATCGCAACAGAAAGCGTGATTTTGGGAGAACCTGTATTCTTATGCGATGACGGATTTATGCGAGACATCAGAGGTGTTTTCAGGAACTACAAAAATCCAGTGGAGGGTGTTTGCAGACAGGTTCTTGAGATCCTGTCAGAATACGAGCCGGATTCTGTTACCTTCCTCTTCGATTCCCAGATCAGCAAGAGCGGTGTGCTTGCGCGGTACATTCGCGGACTGCTCCCCCAATATTCCATCTCAGGGGACGCACGAACATCAAAGCATGTCGATTTCGATCTGAAGCACTGTGACATGATTGTTGCAACGGGCGACGGTAATATCATCGATGAGGTGCGATCCGCGGTGGACATTCCCGGATGCATACTTGAGAAACTTGGCAAAAAGGCGTGCACGATATAAATGACGGTAAAACAACGGCTCTGGTGCGTGCAGGTACCCAAACAAAGCGGCGAACCTGTTCGCAGTTTGCTTGTCGGGATGGGCGCATTTGAGAGGGACGCAGCGGTTCAGAGGGATGACGATTATCTATATTTCCCGGTTAAATATGAAATTGAGATCAGAGATCAATTTCCTGATGTTAGACTCCTGCAGAGGGACTTTGAGTGCATAGAAAAGCAAACGTTCGAGGATATCCTCGGATTTACGCCGTCTTATGACATGATCGGGGATATTGCGATCATCGATGCCGACGATCCCGATGCAGAGATGATCGCGGACGCCATTATCCGAATGCACAGGCACATAAAGACCGTTCTTGGAGCGCTGTCACCGGTGCAGGGCGAGTTTCGGATCCGGGATCTCCGCGTGGTTGCGGGCGAGCCGAAGACTGAGACTGTTCACAAGGAGTACGGCTGCCAGTATGAGATCGATCTCGCACGCGTCTACTTCACGCAAAGACTCGCAACCGAACGAAAACGCATCGCGGATCAAGTCGGTGGCGGGGACGTCGTTGTCGATATGTTTGCAGGCGCAGGACCCTTCAGCATCCTTGCCGCAAAGTCAGCCAGGGAGGTGGTGGCGATTGATAAGAATCCGGTGGCGACCCTGTATCTGGAAAAGAACGCACGGTTAAACAGGATCAGTAACATGCGAATCATCTGTAGCGATGCGGCAGACGTCGCACATGATCACGATCTCGCCCATATCGCGGATCATGTGATCATGAACCTGCCGCATTCGGCAGAGGAGTTCCTTGACGAGGCGTTAACGATCGTAAAACCCGGCGGCATCATCCATTACTATGATATCAGGGAGGAGGATGACCTGTTCGATGGTGCAGAGGCTGCGATCAAGGATGCCGCAAGCGCCCGCGACATGACTGTGCGGGTTCTGGACCGGCGGATCGTCAGATCGTACTCGCCGCATCAGTACAATGTCGCGATGGATGTTGAGGTGTGCGGGGGCTGATACGCAAAAAGGGGAATACAGATCCCTGACAACAATAATCGGGTAGTGTCCTAAATTTCATGACCCACACTTAAACATCAAAAATTCCCTCCACGTCCATGGATGGTTGGTGATCCCTTCAGCCATACCCGGAGTCTTCTCGATGTTTCTTACCCCTTTGGGAGTTTCAATCGCAAGTGTCAAATGGGGTCTGATAAGATTGGTGTAGCACTGGTAGAGGTCAAGGTGGCAACCCAGCATATTCTTGCATTTCGAAAAACAGAGACTTTTCCGGACCAATCTCGAGATTCCGTGCCGCAGGGTAAGGTTATATCGTTCTACGTACACTGTTTCGATATCTCCATCCTCTAAATCACCAAATATTACGGTTCTTGTCTTTCCAACAACTCTGCCACTTTCCCGTTCCTTAACAAGCTGTCCGTAGTTGATTGTGTTCGGATCGAAGTTCCCAAGTAGAGCTGTAGTATACTGATCATTGCCATCGCTGACGAACGTAGCCTTATTATCAGTGTCAGGCACCTTACCACGGCTTTTTACCATTGCCATCAGTTTATTCGCAGTTTCCTGTACTCTTTTGCCTGTGCGATGGGCTAAATGGAGTTTTGTGTCAGATTTTATAGCTGTGTAGATCCAGCAGTCGCCATGTTTATCTGATCCAACATCTCCCTGTTCAATTTTCTTTTGTTTTTTTTGACGAATGACCACATCTCATCCACCTGTATCTGGGTTAATCCCACGTTTTTTATCAGTAAATCCGTCACTTCTCTTGCATGTCTGGCGAGATCCTCGATAACGTCCGATACCGTGTCTCTGTGGATCCCCATTATGCGTTCAATCGCTCTGACGCCGTTCTTTTCGACGAGAAGCTTGCATACCATGATGATCTGTTCTTCTTTGAGGTGTCTGTTGTAGAATACCGTGCCTTTGGTTTCAGGAAATCTCACACCGCAAGTCTTGCATTTGAACATCTGGTTGCCTTTGGCGTTGAATCCCTTCTTAATGATGTGTCCTGTGTTCTTCTTTCGGTAGTCCGGACAGTCCGGATTCAAACATATCTGGTCATTTGGATTTGCCCCGGTCATAAAATAGATTGTAGTGTCCGGGGTATATAAAGGTCACGGTTTATAGGACACTACCCGGAATTCATTCCGGTGGTCCGTGACTTGGCACCCTGCCCGAGGATAATTTTAAATGCCATAACCAGATATTAAACCTGAACGAAAGGAGGTGAACAGGATGGTAGAAATACCTGAACTAAGCAAGGAAGAGACCCAGAAGATCGCTTCAGAGATGTTTGTTGGAATTTTGGTAGGTACAGGAGCTTACATCCGGCAAAAACTGGGACCAGAGGCAGAGGATGAACTTGGGACCATGGCAGCGCAGGGTTGTGCCATGAACCTGGACGCACTGGGCATCGATACTCCGCTCGCATACGCGCTCCACTATGCAACCATGAGTAAAAACCTGCACGGCAGCGATGCCCGAGTAGAAGGCGATTCCGAGAGTGCCATTCTCGATACGAAGACGTGTGCTACGTTAAAGGCAGCCATGGAATTTAAGGAGAAAGGAATGCCGATATCCCGAGAGGAGTACTGCCGCGGTTGCATAGACGGATACCACAAGAAAGTGGCAGCGAACATCGGGATGAACCTGGACGCAACGTTTACGGAAGATGGGTGCAGGATGACGATAACAAGGTGATCCGGAAGCTGCTATTCACATAATGCCAGAGATAAACATCCCGAAATACTACGACAACCTCGCATCCGACTACGATACGAGACTCGTAAATCCGCAACTCGATTACATGCGGACGGTCGAGGATTCGGTGCTGTCTGACAACTTAGAGGATCTGCACGGCATCATCCTCGATGTCGGCTGCGGGACCGGGAAACAGACGCTCGATCTGGCAGGGCAGGGTTTTGACGTGATCGGTCTCGACATCTCTTCAGAGATGATCCGCATCGCAAAGAAAAAGGCAGAGGATGCAGGGCTTTCGATACCGTTTGTCATAGCAAGTGCGGATGCGCTCCCGTTTAAGGAGGGGTGCGTATCGATGCTCATCTCGATGTTCTGCGCGTATAGCCATATCCCGGAGTACGATCAGGCATTTCGCGAGATGCATCGCGTACTTGCGGAAGAGGGGCGGGTTATATTCACCATCGTTAACCGGTGGAATCTCAACTGGTGGCTCAGGCACACGCTTGTTGGAAACCGTGACTGGGTCAGGCACGCCCTCAAAAACAGGGACTTCGTAATCGACGGACTCTGGACGTATTATTTCTCAAGAAAGGAACTTAAGAGGAAGATGAGGGGCGCAGGGTTTCAGAAGGCGCGTGTTGGCAGTGTGATGATCTTCCTGTACCCGCATCTGCAGCGCATCGAAGCGGATGCCTCCCTCTACCTGCGAGTTTCCGGCAGGATCGAGAACGTGGTACGCTGGATCTTCCCGTTTAACGGTCTTGGCTACTACCTGCTTGCAATCTGCACGAAATAACCGGTAAGCCCAGCAGTCGGCAGTCCGTCTCAAGTCACCCAGAGGGTGCGCAGGAGTGAGAAGACCGGAACACCCTCGATCGTGCCCTTCCCGAGTTTGTCGACGAGCACCGCAATCGCTATTGGTTTTGCCCCCACCTCGGTCAGTTGCTTGATCGTCTCTGTAAGCGTTCCGCCTGTGGTGATCACATCATCAACGAGCACACAGGTCATGCCCTTCGCATCTGCGAAGTTGTGGCTGAAGATGCCCGAAGCGTCCGTATTCTCAGTGCCGAAGAGTTGCTTGTTCGGATAGAATATTGCGAGTTTGGTGCCGAGTTCGTTTGCAACGATGCTTGCCAGCGGGATGCCGCTTACAGCGATACCGACCACCGCGTCGATCTCTGCTACGTCCTCGACACTATCAAGGATCAGATCCGCAACCGCATCCGAGATGCACCGCAACCGGTACGAACTCTCGCCGATGCTGCGCCAGTTCATCGACATATCCTGCGGTGCGCGGAGTTCTGTCTTCTTGCCGGCATGTGTCAGTAGGTACGTGACAGTCTCCTTAGAGACGTTGAGCTCGTCGGCGATCTGCCCGACCTGCATGCCATTCTCCTTCATTTCAGTTGCACGTTTTGTTAATTCATCAATGCCGTTCATACTGATCACCTATGTTGTGTTAACGGGCTCGCCGCGATTCGAACACGAGTCATTGGGTCCGAAGCCCAATAGGATATCCGCTACCCTACGAGCCCATGCAGTAATGGGCACCTGTGGTGTCCATCGATGCCACAGCCCGCAGGGCTGGGCATTATTACCATCTCCCGCTGGAGTTGTAAAGTTATCGGAAGATGAAACCATATCCGACAAACCTCTGTTTCTCATCCAGATTGGCGAGAATAAATCGGTCTGATTCGGCATAAGCGATCTTCTTTGAACCTGATAGCGTAAGAGTGCACTCACTACCGGGTGAAGCAGTGTCCGCGCCCGCCCCGTTTACCACGATCTCTTCGATGCGTGCGGGTGCCGACTGAAGCCCCATGAAGAGATGCAGCATATCCCCAACCGCAATCTCTTTTGTGAACCGTGAAAGCGTGGTGTTAAGCGTAACACCGGTGGAAACAATCTCCTGCCCCTCTTCCGATATCACATCTCCGCGCTCCACATCCTTCGGTTGGATATGCTTAAGCGCAAGCCCGACTCTCGCGCCAGCCGCCGCGCTCTTTGCGTCAACGTCATGCAGCTGGATCGACCGTATCTCGACAGGTTTCTCTGCCGGCATCATGAGCATCTTATCCTTTGCATGTATCGTGCCCTGCTTGACCACGCCCAGAATCACGCAACCGATGCCGGTAACGTTAAAGACGTGATCGACCGTCACGCGCGCCGGGAGCGCGTTTAACTCCGCGGTCTCCTGATCCACAACCGCGCCCGCAGAAGATATCATCTCTTTTAGCTCTTCCATCCCTTCAAACGTCTCGGCAGATACGATGGCGCACTCCCAGTCCTCGATGACCGTGCCAGCCCCAATCGTCCGGATCTTCTTCTCCAACTCCTCGAGTGCGTAAGGATACGATGTATCGGATTTGGTCAGCACGATTATCCCGTGCTTGTAGTTTAACAGGTCAAGCAGGACGATGCACTCGCCTGTATATGCATCAAGTCCTTCTGGCGGGACGCAGAGGAGTACTATATCGGATAGGTCAATTGCGGTCAGGAGAGGTTTTACGGACTTTGGATAACCGGTGGCATCGGTTATCGTGAGTATGGTTCCGCTCTTGGCAAAGTCGTAGATCGTGACGTCTGAAACGTTTCCTTTCTTGCCAAGTTTGGATGCAAGCGTTGTTCTTCCACTCTGCTCACCTCCGATGATTGCTATTTTTGTCATGTTTACTCGTTCGTATCCCTGTGATATATGCTTGCATGGTGCTGTGTTATATGCTCTGTGCTAAAGCTCCCGCAGCTCTGCTATGCTCCTGATCACGGCATCCGGCTTGATCCGGGATTGCCTGACGCTCTCCGCAGTCTCAACGCCAGAGAGCACGAGCACGGTCTTCATGCCGTATCTGCTGCCTGCGAGAATATCGGTCTCGAGACGGTCGCCAACCAGCGTGCATTCGTGCGCAGGAAGTCCCAGATGGTCGATCACAGCATCCATCATCGGCGGGTTTGGTTTGCCTATCACAAACGCAGATCTCCCGGATGCCGTCTCAAGCGCACGCACGATAGCGCCTGCGCCCGGCAGGAAACCGTGCTCCACCGGAAGAAGGGGGTCGGTGTTTGTTGCGATGAGTCCTGCTCCGGCAAGGATGTTTTGAAGACCGATTCTTAATTTTTTGTAAGTGAAATCCCTGTCAAGACCGACAACAACAAAGTCCGCAACCGCATCTTTACCCATATCCTCGCCACTACCCTCACCCAGGTCCTCGTCCCCGCCCGGATAGATCTCGTGCCCCTCTGCTTTCAGTTCATGTATCAAGCCCGCCTCGCCGATCGGATAGATCTTCTGTGCCCCGTACCGCTTCCTGATATACACGGCAGCAGCATATCCGGCAGTGATCACGTCGCTCCCCCTGCACCGGATGCCGGATGCGTTTAATCTTGCAGAGACCGCGTCCCTGCTCTGCGTCGAGTTATTCGTCAGGAAGACTACTCTCGCGCTCTTCCGCAACCTATTGACAGCATCCGGCGCACCTGCTATCACTTCACTGCCACGGAATATCACGCCGTCGAGATCGAGAATGTACGCCTCCATCATTATCATATACGGACGACGCTCTATAAACTTGCCTTCGCACCCGTGCAGAGGGTTTTCTCACTTTCACCCTACTCTTCGAGTACCTTTATCTATCCAGATGTTCGAGGATTAAACATGAGTCCAATGCCAGGGGAAATATCATGATCGATGAAACATCCGAACGGATACAAAAGCGGTTCCTCGAATTGAATGTCGATATCGAACTTCCCGAGATCGAGCGACGACTTAGCGATCTGACCGAACGGTTCAAGGTCCCGATCGCAGAGGCAGAGCGAAGCGTCGTCAGCTACTTCCTGCGGGAACGCAAGATCAAGCGGGAGGACTATTACGGCACGCCGCAGGGGGCGGCATCGTCCACGCGGATAGCCGATATCAACCAGAGCGAACAGTGGATCAACCTACATGCAAAGGTTGTGCAGTTGTGGGATAGCACTTCCCCCGCGATCGATCAGGTCGGGCTCATCGGAGACGAGACGGGCACGATCAAGTTTGTTAAGTGGACAAAATCCAGTTTACCGGCACTCGTTGAGGGGAAGAGTTATTCCCTTGAGAATATGACCACTGATGAATGGGAGGGGCGTTTCAGCGTGAAGATGAACCGAACCACCCGCATCCAGGAGCTTGATGAGGAGGTCGAAACCCAGGACCGGGAGGCACAACTGATGCAGATCGATGATATCAACCAGA
>JAIWAP010000043.1:0-12563 GCA_048634345.1 Methanobacteriota archaeon
CGGATGATAGTGTCCTCTCCGACAATAACCTCGCCTTTCAACGTGGCATAAGGCTCGACCTCGCCTGAAATCCCTGTCCGGATCCCTGATAGCATGAATTCGTTTGCATCAAGCAGGTTCCACGGCATCCCGATGTCAATCCACGTATCAAGCATCATGTAGCCAATACTGCCGTTATCTGATGCCAGTCTCATTATCGAATCGGTTATCTCGTATTCGCCGCGCTTTGATCTCCCGGTTTTCCCGATGCTCTCAAAGATGCTATCTGAAAAGAGATACATTCCTGCATTCACCAGATTGCTGGTGAAACGCTCCGGTTTTTCGATGATTTCAATGATCCGGTCACCAGACGTCTTTACCACGCCGTATTTACCAGGATCCTCGATCTCCTTTACTGCCATCACAACATCTTCGCGGTGTTTCATCAGGGAACGAACGTCAGATGATTTGACAAGCGCATCCCCGTTCATGACGATGAATCGGTCATCTACGAGATCCTGGACCGTTCCTATAGCGTGTGCCGTGCCGAGTTGCTGCTTTTGCTCCACATAATCGATATAAATGCCAAGATGGCTGCCATCGCCGAAATAATCCAGGATCACGTCGCTTCGGTACCCGACCACGCATACAAAGTCGGTAATTCCCCCGTCCCTCGCGGATTTGATGATATGCTCAAGGATCGGTCTGTTTGCAACAGGAAGCATCACCTTGGGACGAGTTGCGGTCAGCGGGCGCATTCTTGTGCCTTCGCCGGCTGCAAGGATCACTGCTTTCATTTAGGACTCCTTTATTATTTTTTCTATATGTAGATACAGCCTCTCGACCACGGCTTTTGTTTTGCCTTCGACTGTGATCCGGATCAGGGGTTCGGTGCCTGAGGGTCTGACAAGCGCCCACGCGTCATCAAGCGCGATTCTGACCCCATCGAGCGTGTTAATGTCAGTAAACCCGGGAACCGTGCGTAGTTCTTCCTCGATCCTGCGCATATCATCCATACCGCCGCGATAGGGCAGTGCCCCACGTTTTATCTCGTACGTGGGTAGCGCTGAGATATGATCGCTGAATCGCCCCTCTTCCCGGCTGATTATCTCGACAAGCCTGGCGGCGGCATAGATGCCGTCCGGACAGTAGGATACTTTTGGAAATATCCATGTTCCGCTCGCTTCGCCGCCAAAGTCAGCCAGGGTCCGCTTTATCTCCTCTGCAACATACACATCACCGACACGGGTCCTGGTTATCGCAACGCCGGGCAGCACCGCGTCGATGAGCATGGACGTATCAACAGGCACGACCATCGATCGCTCTGCTTCACGCATCCCGAAGAACGCAAGGAGCCTGTCGTTGCTCACGAACCGCCCGGTGTCGTCAACCGCAACCATCCGGTCAGCATCGCCGTCGTGTGCGATCCCGACATCCGCATGCACCTCCCGCACAACCGACCGCAGGACTGCGAGATGTTCTTCTTTAGGCTCAGAGCTGCGACCCGGAAAAAACCCGTCGGGCTGGCTGTTTAACGTGATCACATCGCATCCCAGTTCCCTGAGCAGATACGGCGTCGTCAGGGATGCTGCGCCGCACCCGCAGTCCACCACCACCAACATCTGCTTCTCGATCCGGGTACTGGAGAGAATCATCGATATGTGATCCGAGACGGCGTTTTTGTCGGTTCTAACTGGATTAATGCAGTCCCACGATGTCAGCCTGAAATCAGAGCCATCGATTGATTGTTCGATCGATTCCTGCTGCCCCGAGTCAAACGCCATCCCGTCCGGGTTGAAGAGCTTGACTCCGGTGTATTCCGGCGGATTGTGCGACGCGGTGATCATGATGCCGCAGTCATGGCTCCTTGCCGCGTAAGCAAGCGTCGGCGTTGCAACCATGCCTACGCGCGTAATCTGGCACCCCATCGAGAGCAGCCCCGAGATTGCCGCATATTCGATCATCTCTGACGATGTTCTCGGGTCCCTGCCGACCACCACATCGTGGTACTCAGATCCCACTGCCCGCCCGATGCACAATGCCGATTCGGAGGTAATCTCAGTATTTACGACTCCACGTATCCCGCTTGATCCGAATTTCATGATATCACTCAACCGTAACGCTCTTTGCAAGGTTTCTCGGCTTGTCGATCTCGCATCCTCTATAATATGCGACATAGTACGCGAATAACTGGAGCACGACAGACGAGAGTACCGGTGCGATCCATGGGTCGGCGTCGGGCACACGGAGCACATAATCCACGTATCTCTCTATCTCGGTGTCGCTCTCGTTTGCGATGCCGATGACGGTAGCACCCCTCGCTTTCACCTCCTTGATGTTGCCGAGCATCTTCTCGTACACACCATCCTTTGTGGCGATCGCGACCACCGGAATCCCGTCATAGATCAGAGCCAGCGGACCGTGCTTGAGTTCGCCAGCGGCAAAGCCCTCTGCCGGGATGTAGGATATCTCCTTTAGTTTCAGCGCGCCTTCGAGTGCTACCGGGTAGTTTGCGCCCCTGCCCATGAACATGAACTGGTCCGCGCCTGCAAACAACTTCGCGCATTCGCAGGTCCTGGGTGCATCGTTTAATACGCGCTGGATATTGCCGCTCATCTGCCTTAGCCCGGTGATAAGATCATCCATCTCCGCAGTCGTGATCATCCGCCGCTCGCTCCCAAGCCGGATCGCGGTAAGCAGCAGCACAGCAAGCTGCGATGTGAATGATTTGGTGGCAGCAACCCCGATCTCGGGTCCGGCTCTCGTATGTATGCACAGGCATTCCCGCGTTATGCTGCTGCCAAGCACATTGACGACCCCGAGTTTCTGGCTGCCCCTTGATCCAGCCTCCCGGATCGCCGCAAGCGTGTCAGCGGTCTCTCCTGACTGCGTGATCGCTATCACAAGGTCGCCGCAGTCGATGATCGGATCGATGTACCTGAACTCGGACGCGATCTCGACATCGACCGGGATGCGGGCAAACCGCTCGATTACATACCTTCCAAAGAGTCCGGCATGGTACGATGTCCCACATGCTATGATGACGATTCTCCTCACATTCGGCAGCGCAGCATCGAGATCGATCCCGTCTGACGATATTCGCCCTGAAAACGTCTCCCTGATGACGGCTGGCTGTTCAAATATCTCTTTTAACATGAAATGCTCATACCCACTCTTCTCTGCCGATTCAGGATCCCAATCTATTGTCTCGATCTTTTTTTCAACAAACCCCCCGTCGAGAGTCGTAACTTTAACTCCATCCTTATCTATCACGCCGATCTCGCCATCGTCCATGAAAATTACGTCTTTCGTGTGTTTCAGGATGGCGGCAACATCGGATGCAACGAAATGTCCGTCGCTGCCAAGCCCGACAACGAGCGGACTGTCCTTCCGTGCAATCACGATCCGGTCAGGCTCATTGGTGCTGACCACCGCGATCGCATACGACCCGCGGACCATCGATAATGCGCTTCGCACCGATGATTCAAGATTACCATCGTAACATTCCTCGATCAGGTGTGGAAGCACTTCAGAGTCGGTTTCTGACCTGAACTTGTGCCCTGAATCGATTAACTTATCTTTAAGTTCTATGTAATTCTCGATGATCCCGTTATGGACAACAGCGATGGTGTCCTTGCAGTTGCAGTGCGGATGCGCATTCTCGGTTGACGGTTTTCCATGCGTCGCCCACCTGGTGTGCCCGATGCCGGTGCAGCCCACGATCTCAGGGGTGATCGATACAAGATCATCGACACGCCCCTTCGCTTTGGAGGTCAGGATGCTTCCGTTCAGGATGGCGATGCCAGCAGAATCGTATCCTCGATACTCAAGCCGCCGCAGGAGGTCAAAGAGAACCGGCACGGCTTCTGATTTGCCCCGGTACCCAACGATTCCGCACATCTATACCACCAGCGCATGACTTGGTATCGGTTTTCTCACAACGGTGCCAGCTTCGATCCTGCACTCTATCCCGATCAGCGCACCAGCCGTCACCGAGACATCGCACCCGATGGTGCCAGCGTCCCCGATCACGGTGCCGAGTTCGTCTGCACGATATAGTTTCCTGTCCAGTTCCACTGTCAGATCCTTTCTACTCTCCACGACGAAATGACTGTCAATGACATTGTTCTCGCCGATGATGGTGTTTTTTATGGTGCTGTGCGAACCGATGTGCACGTCATCAAAGATCACGCTGTTTTTGATGTATGTGAACGGCTCGATCGTGACGTTGTCGCCGATGCTTGTCGACGGGGCGATGACCACATTCGGACCGATATCACAGTTTCTCCCGATTATGACAGGACCTTTCACATAAGAGTTCTCGCCGATCGCCGAATCCCTGCCTACAACCACGCGATCATCGACTTTGCTGTCTGCCAGTCCATGCACCGAATCAGGCACGCCCTCAAGGATCATCGCATTCACGCCAAGCAGGTCCCATGAATGGATCACATCGGTCCATGTGTGGTCTGTCCGGTGCGCATGCACCTCGTAGCCTGCATCGATCATCCGCTGTATAGAATCCGTGATCCCGAATTCGCTGACATCACTGACATCACTGATATCAGCCTGCAGAGTCTCCTCAATCGCATCAAAGATCGTCTGATCAAAGATGTAGATGCCTGTGTTGATATTGTGAGTGTTCTTCAGTATCTGCCCCTCAACAATCTTCTTAACCCCCCCACCATTCCCAATCACCAGCGCGTACCCGGATGTAGTCCTTCCGGACGTTGTCAGGATCGACGTGCCTCGGGTGTGTCTCTTCGTGATATCAGCAATCGTATCTGCACTGACGAGATTATCCCCGTTTAACACGAGAAACGCGTCGTCCACAGAATCTTTCGCCTGTTTTATGGCATGAGCCGTGCCAAGCTGCTGTTTCTGCTCCGTATATTCGATATTCACACCAAAATCCTTTCCGTTTCCGAAATAATTCATGATGCGCTCTTTCGCATACCCCACGACCATGAGAATATCTGTGATGCCGCTCTCAGCGAGTGCCCGCACCACATACTCGATCATCGGTTTGTTTGCGATCCTGAGCATCACCTTCGATCTTGTGAGCGTCAGTGGTCTGCACCGCATCCCTTCGCCAGCTGCAAGAATAACTGCCTTCAATCGATTCACCCGTTTATTTATGGCAGTGCTTTCATTTTAAACGTGTCGGATTTGTGATACATCTATGCATACATGGGTTCTGATGCAATTCATATCAGCAATATCCCGAAGATTGTGTCTATCACGACTATGACGATTCCCGCAATCGGCGTCTGAATCGGGGGTGGTAGCGACAATGCCCTGCATGAGATGTGTGTTTGGAATTCGATATGGGTTCGGAGGTGCTTCCCCTTCGGAAAACCCCCGCCTCCGCACACACGAGGGTCACAACAAGCGAGACCGTGAACCGGGGCATTCAGAAAAACACAACATCAAACCGCCCGTAAAACTTACGCCCACTTTGCGCTCACGCCCGAAATCCGCCCACAGAATTACTTCTGCGGGGCACGCATCGCGGTCTCGATCGCGTCCCTTATCCGCTCAATCGCGAGAACCACATCGCCACCAGCATCAAACGGCGCATGTCCAGCCATGTCCGCCTGTATCAGGGCATCGCTATATGGAATCTCCCCGATCACATTAATCCCGAGCCGGTCCAGATGCGCACGGATCGCATCACGGTTGCGATCGCTCGCTTTGTTGATCACGGCACACAATCTCTCGATTCCGATCTCTTTGCTCAATTTTTGGATCCGCATCGCTGTCTCGATCGATCTTGCCCCGGGTTCGACCACCACGATCATCAGATCGACCCCGCGGGCAGTTCCACGTCCGAGATGCTCGATACCAGCCTCCATATCAAGGATCACGACACTTTGCTCCCGCAGCAGGACGTGGCGCATCAACGCACGCAGAAGTGAGGATGCAGGACACATACATCCGGATCCGCCCCTATCGACGGTGCCCATCGTGATCATGGAGATGCCCAGCTCGGTTGCGCCGAACCGCCCGACGATATCGTCCACCTTCGGATTCAGTTTGAAGATGCCGCCCACGCCGGTGCCTGCCCGCTCCTCGATCAGTTTCCTGTGTTCTGTGAGCGGGGCGGGCGGGTTTTTGATGCCGATTGCTGACGCCAGATTCATGTCAGGGTCTGCATCGATTGCAAGGACTGAAAAGCCGTCCTTTGCAAATATTCTGGCAAGCGTGCCTGCAAGCGTGGTCTTTCCAACGCCGCCTTTGCCTGTGATTGCGATCTTCATCCGGATGTGGTTTCTGGCTGACAGCCCAGTCATCGGGTCTATTTACTCATACACCCACGTTTCCTCTGCCCGCGTGTATTCGATCATCTCTCCGCCTGCGAAATGTATCGCAATCTCGCGTTCTGCCGATTCGAGCGAATCTGCGGTGTGAAGGAGGTTCCTGCCGACATCCAGACCGAAATCGCCCCTGATAGTACCAACAGAAGCGTCCATCGGGTTGGTTGCGCCGCTCATCATGCGCATCGCCGCGACTGCGTTCTCTCCTTCCACGACCATGCAGACAACCGGGGACGAGGTAATAAAATCGATCAGGAATTTGAAAAAGTCCTTTTCGACGTGTTCTGCATAATGCCTGCGCGCAACATCGTCAGCGATCATACGCATCTGCATCGCAACGATCCTGAGACCTTTTTGCTCGATTCTGGATACGATCTCGCCGATCAACCCACGCTGCACTCCGTCTGGCTTGATCATTACGTATGTCTGTTCCATTTAATCTCTCCCGACCCCGGGTCTTTGAATGCGAACCAAACACCTGGGATGTGTTCTCACTTCCTTACCCACTCAGTCTTCCTCGGGACTCTTTTGAGCTTGAAGTTGTTCTGGCACTTGGATTTACAGAAATAATAGACTGTGCCATCCCTTTTAACAAACATCTTGCCTGTACCAGGTTCGATGGTGTCTCCGCAGAACGAACAGGTCATTTGCTCCAATCGCCTCACCTACCAGTTGTCAATTTTTTGGCTTCTCTCGACGTTTCGATCAGTATCAGGATATCTCCGACCTGTACAGGACCTATGCAGTTCCTGGCGATGACTCTGCCCTTGTCCCGTCCGTCGAGCACCCTGCAGTTGATCTGGGTCGCCTCTCCGTGCATGCCTGTCGTCCCAACGACCTCAACCACTTCGGCAGGATATCCTCCATCACCCATATCTTCCGCCACAACATCACCTCAACGATGCGATCTTGCCTGCGAGTTCCTCGATCAGACTCTTGCCTTTTCCTGCATTGATGATTGCAACAGCGGCGCAGCCGACCCCAAAACCACATGCAGCCCCGAGTTCATCCTGGTTTTTTATATACACATAAGGGATCTTCTTCTCGTCGCAGAGCATGGGCAGGTGTGCCACGATCTCTGGCGGGTTAACATCCTCGCCAATCAATACCATCTGGGCTACCCCACGTTCGACTGATTTTGTTGCTTCATTCGTTCCTTTCTTGATCTTTCCCGTATCTCTTGCAAGTTCCAGCGATTCCAATGCTTTTTCACGCAGGTCGTCAGGAACCTCGTAGGTAACATACATTTGTGCCATTTTATATCTCCTTCTGGATTAAATCCGTCATCGGTGTCTAACTCGAATCTTCGGTACATAAAATAGCAGCAGAGAGGGTATATATAGGTTGCTATGCGCATTGCTGTAAGCCCCCTCGGATTTCTGATATTTTGGAATTGCGATTTAACCCGTCCATGGCAGCTCTCGTCAATACTGATCAGACTGGTCACACCGATCATACCAATCGCACCAATCACACCGGCGATACGATCTTTATCCGGTGCTGCCGGCACGATATGCAGTGGCAGATACCAAGAAGCGTTAAGTGGGATGTCGCTTAAGTAGCGTATAGAATTAATAATAGAGAATTGGGCAGGCGTGCCCGGAACACCGGATCCCACGCCTCTGTGAATAAAATGAATCCGTCAGATATATCAAACACACTAAAAGACGCAAGTCTTGACATACTCTCGTGTATCCAGTGTGGCACCTGCAGCGGAAGCTGCCCATCAGGCAGATACACGAGCCTGAACACGAGAAGGGTCATCAGAGCGGCACGTGTCGGCAGGGACGTTCTGCATGACAAAGACCTCTGGGCGTGTACCACCTGCTACACGTGTCAGGAACGCTGTCCACGGGAGATCCGGATCGCTGATGCGATTCTTGCGATCCGGACAATCGCCGTGCATGAAGGGCTCATGCTCCCGGAGCACATAAGAGTCAGCCAGCTGGTGCTGCAATATGGTCACGCCGTGCCGATCAATGATGCGGCAAAGGAAAAACGGGAGAAACTCGGGATGAAGCCCGTTCCTGAGACGGTTTGCATGTACCCTGAAGCACTCCGGGACGTGCGGACGCTTCTTGAGTTATGCGGATTTGACAAACTCTGCGCCAGCCAAACGCCTGTCTGAATCACCTATCCATCCCGGAATCATCCGCACGACTCAACAAACCGGGTCACATCAAAACTTGGCGGCGCATGCATATAACTCCCGAGCGTGGCATACTCGATCATCCCGTCACTCCCGTCGCTGATGCCCTTGCCACGGTTCATCCGGTACGCGAATCTGGCGTCAGGGGCGCAACGGGTCACCGAATAATGAAACTCGTGCCCGCGAATCCTGCCTGCACGCACGACCGGGTTATCAGATACGCTCGCATCGGTGTATCCGAGCGCCTGCAGCCGGCGGGTCATCTCAGTCTCTCCCGGAAGCACGCCTGCCATCGGATATGATACCTCTTCCTGATCAACCAGCGACTCGCAGAGATAAATCATGCCACCACACTCGCCATAGATCGGCATTCCACTTGCCGCCACGTCCCTGATCTGCTTTCTGATCCGGATCGCTGATGAGAGTTCCTTCGCGTACAACTCAGGATATCCGCCCCCGAAATATAGCCCATCCACATCAGGAAGGTCGTCTGCAAGCGGACTAAAGAATACGATATCTGCATGGCGTTTCAGTGAATCGATCAAATCAGCGTAATAGAAGCAGAAAGCAGGATCTCGGGCGATTCCGATCGTGACATCATGTTTCGCAGGATCCTCGCCAACCACTACATCTCTTTCTCTGCTCTGCTCTGCAATATCCCTGATCGCAGGGAGATCCATACAATTCTCTGCAAGCTCTCGTAGCTGCGGCACATAATCCATGCGATACCCCTCGTGAGCCATGTACAGTCCAAGATGTCTCGACGGAAGTTCTATATGCGATGATTTTGGTATCTCCCCGAGCACAGGAACCGACAGTTCCTGCCTGATCGCGGTTCTGATCATTTCGCCGTGTCTCGGGCTTCCCACCTGGTTCAGGATCACGCCTGCAACGTTGATCCGCGGATCAAAATCACAGTAGCCTTTTATGAGCGCGGCAGCACTTCTGGACATGCCCTTGACATCGACG
The DNA here is from genome assembly GCA_048634345.1 of Methanobacteriota archaeon. Taxonomy (GTDB): domain Archaea; phylum Halobacteriota; class Methanosarcinia; order Methanosarcinales; family Methanogasteraceae; genus Methanogaster_D. The sequence continues at coordinate 9,415 of JAIWAP010000043.1, forward strand.
ACAAGGATCACCGGGACATCGAGCACCCGTGCGACATGCGCTGCGGACGCGGTGTCGGTGTCACCCATCCCATCATATAGCCCCATCGCGCCCTCGATCACGCAGATATCAGAGCCTGCGGACGCTGACGCAAACGTCTGCCGGACGCCGTCCTCGCCCATCATGAACATGTCCAGGTTTCTGGACGGGCGCCCGCATATCGCGGTGTGGTGGCTCGGATCAATGTAATCCGGTCCGATCTTGAACGGCGCAACCGTGCATCTCTGTGTAAACGCAGCCAATAGCGCCATTGCAACGGTTGTTTTGCCAACGCCGCTGTGAGTTCCTGCGATTAGTATGGCGGACATGGTTTTGATGGTTGTGGTCGGGCGGCAAGCCGCATATAGGTTTTGATGCACGTGTTGAGTCTTTGTAATTTCTTCTGGTCGGTTGAAAAACATGACGCCAATCCTGCAAACATTGGTACGATTGGATTAGTGTAAATGGCTTTTCAGATCGATAGTGCTCCATTCTGGCAGTTATGCTTACATAAGACACTCCGGCGTTCCCAGAAAATAATAAAAAGTCTCGCTAAACACGTACGTTTTGATAAGCACATCTTCAGGTAGTATCGCGATCTTCCGCACAAACCTGGGTGGCGCGATAGCCTGCTTAATAGAAAGCCTTATATATCCTACAACTGCATTGTTTGTTGAGGAACTCACAATCGTTTGTTGGGGAACTCATTTTCTCATTAGCGAAGGTGCTTGAATGGAAGATAATATATTAAAGGGCACAACCACAATTGGATTGGTGTGCAAGGATGGTGTCGTTCTTGCGAGCGAGCGAAGGGCGACGATGGGCTACTTCATCGCAAGTAAGGATGCGCAGAAGGTATACCAGGTCGGCGACACCATTGGTATGACGACGGCAGGTTCTGTTGGTGATGCACAGCGGCTTGTGCGCAGCATCAGCGTGGAGTCGAACCTGTATCAGATGCGTATACAGGAGCCGATGTCTGTCAGGGCGATGGCAAATCTAATGGCTACTGTGCTTTCAGCGAATCGGATGATGCCGCTCTATGTCCAGCTTCTGATCGGGGGCGTCGATAAGAACGGTCCGCATATCTACTCACTGGATGCTCTCGGAGGAAAGCTCGAGGAACGGGGAGCAGTCTCCACGGGGTCAGGATCGCCGATTGCATACGGCATACTCGAAGACCAGTACAGGGATGACATTACCACCCAGGAGGGTGCCGCTCTTGCCATACGTGCGCTACACAACGTCATGAAACGAGATGCAGCATCCGGAGACGGGATTTCCGTGACGATCATCACCGAGGGGCAATATATTCAGATGAGTCAGGATGAGATCGAAAAGAAGATCAAAGAACTGAAGCTACTGAATTGATTGATTTAATCTGTTTTTACTATGGTCATGACTGATGTATTATCCGATCTGCGGCAGCAGATTCGGAAGAAACTGCCTACCGGTGTAACGATCTCTGACATCGATTTCGAGGGTCCTGAACTGGTCATATACACAAAAGAGCCGAAGCGTCTGGCAGATAACGGCGATATCGTGCGGTCGATCGCAAAGGATGTGCGCAAGCGGATTGTTATACGCCCGGATCATAGCGTGCTGAGTCCGCAGGAGGAGGCATTCGCTACGATCGAACAGACCGTGCCCAAGGATGCCGGAATCACGGACCACCACTTCAATGCCGACACCGGCGAGGTGGTCATCGAGGCTGAGAAGCCGGGACTCGTGATCGGACAACATGGGTCCATGCTTCGCGAGATCACGAAAAATACCGGGTGGACTCCGACTGTTGTGCGCACCCCGCCGATCAAGTCATCGACCATAAAGAATGTCCGGCGGTTGATGCGCGAGAATCTTGGCGAGCGCAAACAGTTCCTGCGCGATCTCGGGAAGAAGATACACCGCAGCACCACATCTCACGACCAGTGGATACGCATGACTGCGCTCGGTGGTTGTAGGGAGGTTGGGCGGAGCTGTTTCTTGCTATCGACTCCTGAGACAAGGATACTGATCGATTGCGGCATCAATGTTGGGTCTGCCGAGAATGGAACGCCATACCTGTATGTTCCGGAGGTATCCCCGATCGCACACCTTGATGGTGTGGTCTTGACGCACGCACACCTTGATCACTGCGGGCTTGTGCCGCTGTTGTTCAAATACGGATATACCGGTCCTGTGTACACCACCCCGCCCACCCGGGACCTGATGGCGCTTTTGCAGGTTGATTATATCGACGTTGCAAATAAAGAAGGCAGACCGATTCCTTATGCGTCAGAGCACATCAGGGAAGCGCTCAAACACACACTCGTTCTCGATTACGGGAGCGTTACCGATATTGCGCCCGATATGAAACTGACGTTCCACAACGCAGGACACATTCTTGGGTCCGCGGTTGCCCATTTCCATATCGGCGACGGACTGCATAATGCGGTATTCACTGGCGATTACAAGTACGAAAAGACCCGGTTATTCGATAGTGCCGTTAATAATTTTCCGAGAGCTGAAACCGTGATCACAGAAGCGACTTATGGCGGTCCGAATGATTTCCAGCCCCCGAGAATGGAAGCAGAGAAGCATATTTCGCAGATTGTGAATAGAACGATCAAGCGCGGGGGCAAGGTGCTGATTCCTGCGTTTGCTGTTGGGCGCAGTCAGGATGTGATGCTGGTTCTTGAAGAGGGGATGCGGAAGAAGCGCATCAAGAGGGCACAGATCTATCTTGATGGTATGATCTGGGAGGCGACAGCGATCCATACGGCGTATCCTGAGTACCTGAATAGCGATCTGCGGAAATTAATCTTTCATCGGGGGATGAATCCGTTTCTTTCGGATCGTTTTGCCAAGGTCGATTCGCAGAAGATGCGAGAGGCGCTTTTGAACGATCTTGATCCGGCAGTCATAGTTTCAACATCTGGAATGATGAATGGCGGTCCGATTCTGGAGTATCTCAGCGCATTTGCATCTGACGAGAAAAACACACTGGTTTTTGTCGGTTACCAGGCAGAGGGAACGCTTGGGCAGCGAATCCAGAAGGGGCGGACAGAACTCCCGATAACAAGGCGGGGCAAGTCCGAGCTACTCAAAATCGAGCTTGAGGTGTGTACGGTGGACGGGTTCTCAGGACATTC